>NZ_JAFATE010000224.1 GCF_019244115.1 Bradyrhizobium sp. | reverse complement strand
TGCCGCGATGGCACGCAGCGCCAGCGGACCCTGGCGCGATATCCTCTCGCCGATGCTGTTCGGGCTGGTGGTCTTCGCGATATGGGAGATCGTCTGCGTCGGCGGCGGCGTTCCGTTCGTGCTGTTGCCGCCGCCCTCGGCGATCCTCGGCAAGCTCGCGACCTCGGGCGCGATCCTGGCGCCCGACTTCGTGCAGACCGTGCTGAAGTCGGCGCTGCCCGGCTCGGCGATCGGCGCCGCCTTGGGCTTCGCGGTCGCGCTGCTCTGCGATCGCAGTCCTTTCCTGCGCCGCGGCCTGCTGCCGATCGCGGATTTCGTCTCCGCGCTGCCGATCATTGGCATTGCGCCGATCATGGTGATGTGGTTCGGCTTTGATTGGCACTCGAAGGCCGCAGTCGTCGTGCTGATGACCTTCTTCCCGATGCTGGTGAACACGCTGGCCGGGCTCAGCGCCGCCGGTGCGCAGGAGAAGGACCTGATGCGCTCCTACGGGGCCGACTGGCTGTCGACCTTGTGGCGGCTACGGCTGCCGATGGCCTTGCCCTTCATCTTCAACGCGCTGAAGATCAATGCGACGCTCGCGCTGATCGGCGCCATCGTGGCGGAGTTTTTCGGCACGCCGATCGTCGGCATGGGCTTTCGCATCTCGACCGAGGTCGGCCGCATGGGGCTCGACATGGTCTGGGCCGAGATCGTCGTGGCGGCGGTCGCCGGCTCGCTGTTTTACGCGGGGCTCGTGCTGCTGGAGCGCCGGGCGACCTTCTGGCATGCTTCTATGAGACTGCGCTGAAAGACCGGGATCTGAAAACCAGGCGGAGAGAGACATGAGAAAGGCAGTACCGATCGCAATCGCCGCGCTCCTGTTCGGCAGCGCAGGCGCGCAGGCGCAGGACAAGGTAACCCTGCAACTGAAATGGGTCGTGCAGGCCCAGTTCGCTGGCTATCTGGTCGCCAAGGACAAGGGTTTCTACAAGGAGGCCGGGCTCGACGTCACGATCAGGCCGGGCGGCCCGGACATCGCTCCGCCGCAGGTGATCGCCGGCGGCGGCGCCGATGTTACGGTCGAATGGATGCCGGCCGCGCTCGCGGCGCGCGAGAAGGGCGTGCCGCTGGTCAATATCGCCCAGCCGTTCAAGCGCTCGGGCATGATGCTGACCTGCCGCGCCGAGACCGGGATCAAGACGCCGGCCGACCTCAAGGGGCGCACGCTCGGGGTCTGGTTCTTCGGCAACGAGTACCCGTTCATGTCGTGGATGGCGAAGCTCGGCTACAAGACCGACGGCTCGCCCGGCGGCGTCAAGGTGCTGAAGCAGGGCTTCAACGTCGATCCGCTGCTGCAGAAGCAGGCCGACTGCATCTCGACCATGACCTACAACGAGTACTGGCAGGTGATCGACGCCGGCATTCCGGCCGACAAGCTGGTCGTGTTCAAGTATGAGGATCAGGGCGTCGCCACCATGGAGGATGGTCTCTACGCGCTTGAAGCCAAGCTCGCCGATCCGAAATTCGCCGCCACGATGGCGAAATTCGTCAAGGCCTCGATGAAGGGCTGGGAGTATGCGCGCGCCAACCCGGCGGAAGCCGTCAAGATCGTGCTCGCGAACGACCCAACCGGTGCGCAAACCGAGAAGCACCAGACGCGCATGCTTGGCGAGATCAACAAGCTGACTGAAGGCTCGAACGGCGCGCTTGTTGAGGCCGATTATGAGCGCACGGTGAAGACCCTGCTCGGCGGCGGCGGAGAGGCCCCGGTGATCTCCAAGGTGCCGACCGGCGCGTGGACGCACGCGATCACCGATGTGGCGTTGAAGTGAGGGGCGGGAGTTTGATCCAAGGGCGATGAGTCCAGGTTCCGGTCATTCCCGCGAAAGCGGGAATCCAGGGGCCGAGCATCCGGCCAAAGAACTGGACCCGCTTCCGTGGGGGCGAGCGGGGGGATCGAATCTTTCAAGCCACGGCCGGCCGGCGCATCGGGCGGTCGCGTGCATGACAACAGCTGGACCCTGCCTATGACCATGCTGATCCGCGGCGGCACCGTCGTGAATCACGACACGTCTCACCGCGCCGACGTGCTGATCGAAGGCGGCCAGATCGCCGCCGTCGGCGCGGGGCTCGCGGCTCCGGCCGGCGCGGAGATCATCGATGCCGGCGGCGCCTATGTGCTGCCCGGCGGCATCGACCCGCACACCCATTGCGAATTCCCCTTCATGGGCACGGTCTCGGCCGACGATTTCGAATGGGGCACCAAGGCGGCGCTCTCCGGCGGCACGACGATGATCGTCGACATGTGCATCCCGGGACCCGCCGACTCGATGCTGGCGACTTACGCGGATTGGAGCAGCCGCGCCAAGAAGGCCGCGGCGGACTATTCCTTCCACATGGCGGTCACCAGCTGGTCGGAAGTGCGCTGGAACGAGATGGCGACCGTCGTGAACGAGTACGGCATCAATACCTTCAAGCACTTCATGGCCTACAAGGGCGCCTTGATGGTCGATGACGACATCATGATGCGATCCTTCCTGCGCTGCACCGAGCTCGGCGCGATGCCGATCATCCATGCCGAGAACGGCGATGTGGTGCTGCAGCTGCAGGCCGAGATCATGGCCAAGGGCATCACCGGGCCGGAAGGCCATGCGCTGTCGCGGCCGCCCGTGGTCGAGGGCGAGGCGGCCAATCGCGCGATCATGATCGCCGACATGGCGGGTTGCCCGGTCTATATCGTGCATACCAGCTGCCGCGAGGCGCATGAGGCGATTGCGCGCGCCCGCGCGCGCGGCCAGCGCGTCTATGGCGAGCCGTTGATCCAGCATCTCGTGCTCGACGAGAGCGCGTACTACAACGCCGACTGGCAACACGCCGCGCGGCGCGTGATGTCGCCGCCGTTCCGCGCCAAGGCGCACCAGGAATCGCTCTGGACCGGCCTGCAATGCGGCTCGCTGCAGGTGGTCGCGACCGACCATTGCTCCTTCACCGATGCGCAGAAGCGCATGGGGCGCGATGATTTCCGCATGATCCCGAACGGCACCGGCGGGCTCGAGGACCGCATGCCGGTGCTGTGGAGCGAAGGCGT
>NZ_JAFATE010000112.1 GCF_019244115.1 Bradyrhizobium sp. | reverse complement strand
TTCATTGTCGGTGAAATAGAACGGCCGCACCAGCTCGCGCTGCAGCCAGTCGTGGCTGTAGTCGCCGAGCAGGGTGCGGTAGCTCGTCATGCCACCGATGCCGTAGTCGCGCGGGATGGTGCGCGCCGCGCGCAATTGTTGTTCCGCGCCCCAGAAATGAAAATGCTCGAGGGTGCGCTGCGTGAGGTTCTGGCCTTTAGGGATCGGCTGCGGGCCGTGATGGCGCTCGACCACGACGCAATCGGTGCCGCGCATGCCGAGGTCGATCGCAAGGCCCATGCCGACCGGCCCGCCGCCGACGATCACCACCGACGCATGATATTCCGCTGATGTCCCCATCGGAGCTGGGCCGTTCGAAAGAAGATCCCATCATAGGGGATCCTGCCGGTATTGATAGTTATCCCCCTCAGGAGAGCGCCTGTTCCGGTTGTGCGGCCAGCGGCCTGAAGGCGTCCGCCTTGCGGCCGTCGAACCGCTTGCCAAGCGCGACAAGCGGTTTTTCGATCAGGCGCCATGACGGCCAGGCCATCGCGGTGGTCACCGCGACGGCAGTCAGGCCGGTCGCCGCGATTGCGGCTCCGACAGGAAGACTGTTGGTGTCGAGCACACGGAACGCGATGGCGATTCCGATCGGATGCAGTAGATAGAAGCTGTAGGAAATTCGCCCGTAGAAGCGGACGATCGGGGCATCGAGGATGCGGAACGCGAAAATCTGATCGCGAAACGCGATCATTATGATCAGGATGCTGGCGCTCGTGCATTCGAGCATGATGAGGATGGAGTTCTGCTTTCGCAACGCGCAGAACAGGAACAGCGCAAACGCGGCGAACGTCAGGAGCGCGCCGGCGCGGGGGCCGAGCCTGGCGACAAGGGCCCCGCCGCGATGATGCATCAGGACGCCGATGATGAAGGCGTAGAGCGGCGACAGATTGGTAAAGCCGCCGAGCAGATGAATGTAGGGGCCGACGAAGGAAAGCCCGAACAGGATGACGATCAGGATCCAAAGAGGTGTGATCTGGCCTCGCGTGCATATCAAGGCGGACCAGAGGATCAACGGCGTGGCGAAACATTCGACCGTCATCGACCACATGACGCCATTGATGTCGCTCCGGATCATCAATGCGTTGAGAAGGACGTTGAGAGGATCGAAGCTCGTCAGATAGCCGACGTAGAAGCCGAGCGTGTAGTGCAGCAAGGTGAGCAGCAACACCGTCGCCGCTGCCGCCGGCAGCAGGCGGAACACGCGATGCCGAAAGAAGCGCAGCGGGTTCGGGTCGTTCTGCAGCGAGCGCGCCAGCACGAAACCGCTCAGCACGAAGAACATGACGACCGGCGCCATGCCCGTGACGTAGGTCTCGATGAATTGCGGCGCGATGTGGTAGAAGACCACCGACACGGCGGCGAGCCCGCGCACCGATTCCAGTCGCGGCAGGAAAGCTAGCTTGTGAACTGCGGCAGGCGCGGTGCCCGCCCCGTCGCGAGCGGCTACGGCAATCGGCTGGCTTGGAATATCCGGCTCTCCGCTGATCCTGAATGCGCGCTTTTCCTTTACCGGAGCATTGCGGCCTCTTCAAGAAGGCTCCGTTGCCGGGCCTTTCACGAGGGCGGTGGCGTTGCGCGATTGCGACACGCCGCGGCGAAAAGATCGCGATGACCCCACATCAGCAGAATTCGACTTTTGGCGGAACCCAATCATCGCAACCGGTCAAATGCTTTGTTTTCCCACAGGCCGCAATCATCCTGTTGCGGATCAGTGCGGACGCTCCTATCCAATGTGTCCTGCCTGATTCCGGGAAGACCGACGTGACGAATTTTGCTTGCATCATCGCCAAAGAGCTCGTCGTCCGCGACGAGCAGGTCAAGGCCGCGATCGAACTGCTCGACGGCGGCGCGACCGTGCCGTTCATCGCCCGCTACCGCAAGGAAGCGACCGGCATGCTCGACGACACCCAATTGCGCACGCTGGAAGAGCGGCTGCGCTATCTGCGCGAGATGGAGGCGCGGCGTCTTGCGATCATCGAAAGCATCAAGGAACAGGGCAAGCTGACGGCGGAGATCGAGCAGGCGCTGCTGCTGGCCGACACCAAGGCGCGGCTCGAGGACATCTACCTGCCGTTCAAGGAAAAGCGCCGCACCAAGGCGCAGATCGCCAAGGAAGCAGGCCTCGAGCCGCTCGCCGACATGCTGCTGTCCGATCCGATGAAGGATCCCGACAAGGAATACAAGGCCTTCATCAAGAAGGACGGCGAGCATCCCGTGCCGGACAAGAAAGCCGTGCTGGAAGGGGTGCGCGCGATCCTGGTCGAGCGCTTCTCCGAACATGCCGATCTCACCGGTTCGCTGCGCGAAGAAATGTGGGGGCGCGGCTCGCTCGGCTCGAAGGCGCGCGAAGGCAAGAGACGGGAAGGGGCGAAATTCGCCGACTATTTCGATTTCACGGAACCCTACCGCAATCTGCCATCGCACCGGATTCTCGCGCTGCTGCGCGGCGAGAAGGAGGAGGTGCTGTCGCTCGATTTCGGCGACGGCGAGGTGGCTGATACCAAGGATGCACCGCCAACGGCTTATGAGAATCGCATTGCGGTGACCTTCGGCATTTCGCGCCAGGGCCGGCCCGCCGACGCCTTCCTGTCCGACTGCGTACGCTGGGCCTGGCGCACCCGGATCAAGCCGTCCCTCGGGCTCGATATCCGCATGCGGCTGTGGCAGGAAGCGGAGAAGGAAGCGGTGCGCGTGTTCGCCGCCAATCTGCGCGACCTGTTGCTCGCGGCGCCCGCGGGCGGCCGTGCCACCATCGGGCTCGATCCCGGTTTTCGCACCGGCGTCAAGGTTGCCGTCGTCGACCGCACCGGCAAGATGGTCGACCACGCGACGATCTATCCGCACGAGCCGGCGCGGCAATGGAACGAGAGCATGCTGGCGCTGGCACAGCTCTGCATCAAACATCGCATCGAGCTGGTCGCGATCGGCAACGGCACGGCCTCGCGCGAGACCGAGAAGCTCGTGGCCGACCTGATCCGGCTGAAGCCGGACTTGAAACTGACCAAGGCCATCGTCTCCGAGGCCGGCGCCTCGGTCTACTCGGCCTCCGCCTTCGCCTCAAAAGAGTTTCCGGATCTCGACGTCTCGATTCGCGGCGCGGTCTCGATCGCGCGTCGGCTGCAGGATCCGCTCGGCGAGCTCGTCAAGGTGCCGCCGGCCGCGATCGGCGTCGGCCAGTACCAGCACGACCTCAGCCAGCACGAGCTCGCCCGTGCGCTCGACGCCACGGTGGAGGATTGCGTCAACGCGGTCGGCGTCGATCTCAACACGGCCTCGGTGCCGCTGCTCGCGCGGGTCTCCGGCATCGGCGAGAGTCTGGCGCAGAACATCGTCGCCCATCGCGACGCCAATGGTCCGTTCCCGAGCCGCGATAGACTGAAGGATGTGCCCCGGCTCGGGCCAAAGGCTTTCGAGCAATGCGCCGGCTTCCTGCGCATCCGCGACGGCGAGAATCCGCTCGACGCCTCCGGCGTGCACCCGGAATCCTATCCGGTGGTGAAGAAAATCCTTCAGGTCACCAAGAGCGACATCAAGGCGCTGATCGGGCAGAGCAAGGCGTTGCAGTCGCTCAATCCGGCGACTTTCGCCGACGAGCGCTTCGGCATCCCGACCATAACCGACATCATTCGCGAATTGGAGAAGCCGGGCCGCGACCCGCGGCCGGAGTTCAAGACCGCGACCTTCAAGGAGGGTGTCGAAAAGATCTCCGACCTCAAGCGCGGCATGATTTTGGAAGCGACCATCACCAACGTTGCTGCGT
>NZ_JAFATE010000060.1 GCF_019244115.1 Bradyrhizobium sp. | reverse complement strand
CTATGCCCGCGCGCCGCATCCGTCCTATGGCGATGCGAAGATCCCCGCCTGGGAGATGATCAAATTCTCGGTGACCATCATGCGCGGCTGCTTCGGCGGCTGCACCTTCTGCTCCATCACCGAGCATGAAGGCCGCATCATCCAGAGCCGCTCGGAAGGCTCGATCCTGCGCGAGATCGAGCGCATTCGCGACAAGACGCCCGGCTTCACCGGCGTCATCTCGGACGTCGGCGGCCCCACGGCCAACATGTACCGCATGGCCTGCAAGGACCCGAAGGTCGAGGCGCTGTGCCGGCGGCCGTCCTGCGTGTTTCCCGACATCTGCCCGAACCTCAACACCTCGCATGACGATCTGATCCGGCTCTATCGCAAGGTGCGCGAGGTGCAGGGCGTCAAAAAGGTGATGGTCGCCTCCGGCGTGCGCTACGACCTCGCGGTCGAAAGCCCCGCCTACATCAAGGAGCTCGTCACCCATCATGTCGGCGGCTATTTGAAGATCGCGCCGGAGCATACCGAGCGCGGCCCGCTCGACAAGATGATGAAGCCGGGCATCGGCGCCTACAACCGCTTCAAGCAGATGTTCGATGCCGCCGCCAAGCAGGCCGGCAAGAAATACTATCTGATCCCCTATTTCATCGCCGCGCATCCGGGCACGACCGACGAGGACATGATGAACCTCGCGCTGTGGCTCAAGACAAACCGCTACCGCGCCGACCAGGTGCAGACCTTCCTGCCCTCGCCGATGGCGACCGCCACGGCGATGTACCATACCGGCGTCAATCCGCTGCGCGGCGTGCGGCACGGCGGCAGCGACAAGGTCGAGGCGATCAAGGGCCTGCGGCAGCGACGGCTGCACAAGGCGTTCTTGCGCTATCACGACCCGGACAACTGGCCGCTGCTGCGCGAGGCGTTGAAACAGATGGGCCGCGCCGACCTGATCGGCCCGCGCCCCGACCAGCTCGTGCCGGCACACCAGCCGCCGGGCACCGGCAAGGCCGCCGGCACGCGGCGGCCCGTGCGGCCCGCCGGCCGGACGCAGCGCTTCACCACCAAGGGCCTGCCGATGAAGTGAGCAGGCCGCGCGGGCGGCGTGTTTGTCATCGGGCTCATCGCGGCCGGAGGCGTATCAAATTAGCGGGACAGAACATCGCGTCGAGACAGATCTCATGCCGAGGACCTACGAGCGGGAGAGCGAAATGGATGTCACCAAAGCAAGCGCTGATCTGCCCGGTCTCGCCGTCGATATCGTTCACCGCCAATCACCGGACGGCGACTTTGAGGAGACCTCGATCAACCTGCGCGCCACGCCGTCCTTCGAAGCGTTCGGGCAGTTCGTTCAGGTCGCCGATCCCTTCACGTTATGGGCGCAGGCCGTACGATTGATGTGGATGCCATGGTTGCTGACGACGCAGACGATGATGCTGCCATATCGCCCGACGCGGACGCTCCCGAGCGTCGGCCGAGCCCAGCAGCAGGCTCCGATGGCGAACGACCGGGGTTGACGCCGTGAATCAAGGCCGCCGCGCTTCAACACGCTTCCCTGCTGGTCGTCACGTCACGGAAGAGGTGACAATGCTGAGTGGTCGCGTGAAATGGTTCGATGCCGCAAGAGGCTATGGCTTCATCATCCCCGATGACGGCGGCGGGGATCTGTTCGTCCACATCACGGCGGTGCGGCAGGCGGGCTACACCAGCCTCGTGCCGGGGACGCGCCTGAGCTACGAAATCAGGCCGGATCGGGAGGGCAATCCGACGGCCGAGAGCCTCAAGATCGGCTATCGCCGGGAATGACGTGCGCGACGCGGGTGCCAGGGCGATATGCAAGTCTGAGAATGGCGCGCCCGGACCGATTTGAACGTCCGCCCGAGCATTTGCAGTTGTGTGCTTGATCCGGCTGAGCGTCGGGCGCGCGTTTTGCTGGTGGTGCCGGCGCAAGGCCAGGCGACCCATGTGCTGATTCAAGATTTCAAACAGCCGCTGACATGAGCGCTCGCGTTCTCGCGACGCGACATCGCGTCCGAGTTGTTGCTGGTGCCGCCCTCTCGATTGAAGAGGGCGCAGGGAAGGCCGGGTGTCCGCCACACCCGCGGCCCCCGTGCATAAAAAAAGCACGGGGAGAGAACCACAGGCATGGTCGGAACAATCCGGCCTTCCCTGCGCAATGGCTTTACAGCTTATACCGCGCTCTTGTGTCCTCAAAACCTGCCAGAATGTGCGAACGGGCGGTTCTCACCAACCGCCCGTCGCTGGATCTGAGCCCGTGCGCGCTCAAAGGCCTGAGAGCCTGTCAGGGAGCGTGGGACAGGTCCGGTGTTCTTCCTCAACCCGAACAGTTGCATGGGCTGCGAGCCCGAACCGAGCAAGGAAGGGAGTGGATGATGGCACAAAACGATCGCGTTGTCGTCGGTATTGATGTCGCCAAGGACAAGGTGGATGCATGCATTCGTTCGCCGTCGCAACGGCAAACGTTCCCGAGCAGTGCGGAGGGGCGCCGCAAGCTGATCGCCTGGTTGCGCAAGCACAAGGTCGACAAGGCGGTGATGGAGGCGTCCGGCGGCTACGAGCGGGACTGGGCCAAGGCGCTGCGCACGGCCTGCTTCGAGGTGTGGATCGTCGATCCGAAGCGGGTGCGCAACTTCGCCCGCTCGGCGGGACGGCTCGCCAAGAACGATGTCATCGATGCAGAGATGATCGCCTGGTTCGCCGAAACGTTTAAGCAAGCGCCGACCCAAACCCACGATGTGGCACGTGAGGAGTTGGCGGCCCTTGTGAAGGCGCGCAAAGCCGTGATCGATTTGAAGACCCGCTTGCAGAGCCGGAACGAGCATGCCGTGCCTGGAGCGGTGCAGAAAGCCCACGCTCGCGTCTTGAAGGGACTGGATGCTGAGATTGCCAAGCTCGAGGATGCAATCGTCGTCACGGTCAAGGCCACACCGGCGTTTGCCGCGCGCGCCGAGATCATCGAGAGCGTGCCGGGCCTCGCCGAAACGGCCTCTGCGGTCCTTCTTGCGGGACTGCCGGAACTCGGGACCGTGCGCCAGGAGATCGCCGCCGCATTGTTGGGAGCTGCCCCTTATGACGACGACAGCGGCAAACGGCGTGGTGAGCGTCACATCAAGGGCGGCCGCCGCTGGGTCCGGAACGCCCTCTATATGCCCTGTCTCGGCGCAGCCACCCAAAGCAACCCGGTGCTCAAGGCCTTCTATCAACGGCTGATTGCCAGGGGGAAAGAGCCGAAAGTTGCGCTGATTGCCTGCATGCGCAAGCTGGTCGTCATTCTCAACACGATGATCGCTCGCGGCGAAAAATGGGATCCCAGCCGCTACGCCTTGCGGTGAACTGAGCGAGCGCGTCTTTCTCGCGCTCGGTCCATGACCGAGCGCATGCCAAGCCGACAGACCGGCGAGCGGACGGGGTCAAGGCCTTCAGCCGCCGAAGGCGG
>NZ_JAFATE010000694.1 GCF_019244115.1 Bradyrhizobium sp. | reverse complement strand
GCTGCAGGGCGATGGCATCGAATATCAAGCGCTGCGCTTGATATTCGATGCCATCGCCCTGCAGCGAGGTGTCTACTTCTTCGATGAATTCGACGCTATCGGCTCGCAACGAGCGGGACCGAACGACGTTGGTGAAATCCGCCGTGTCCTGAATTCCTTCCTCACCTTCCTGGAGCAGGACGACGGACTAAGCCTCGTCATTGCCGCGACCAATCACCCTAAATTGTTGGACAGGGCGCTGGGCCGCCGCTTCGACGACGTCATTCCTTATTCGATCCCTGAAGCTGGCGTAGCGCGCGGTATTCTCGAAGCGCGCCTCGTAACTTTTGATCTTACGTCAGTCAACTGGGACGAAGTGGTCGCGGCAACTAAAGGCCTGTCGCAGGCCGAACTAGCGCGTGCGGCCGATGAGGCCGCGAAGGGGGCGGTTCTTTCGGACCGCGAGCGCATTAGCTCGAACGCGCTATTGGCGGCAGTCGCCGAGCGTCGCACGGCAGCCCTGTAATTTAACGAGGAATCATGGCAGTCGCACCGCGGAATCGTCCGCATCTGCGTATCGCAGGCGGTGGGCGAAGCGAAGCCTACACCTCTCCGCGCCTCGTGATCACCGGAATGCCGCCGGCTCGCGCTCGTGGCGCTCATGCCGCCAAGTTGAAGAACGCCATCGATGCCGCGATCGTAGCCGCGCGCCATCGGATGGCCGCGCGCGAAATTGGCATCGCTGAGGGTCAGCCGGGCTTCTATCTTGAATTCGATATTCCGACCACGGAGCGGGCAGCAATCGAGGGGCTTGAGAATAAGAAGAGTGCGATCGAGCTCGTCGCGGTTAGGCCACCTGCCGAAGGTGAGGAACTTGTCACAGCGAGCGTATTCGTCCCCGAGAGCGCGACCGAGTTCTTTGCCAACAAAATCGAAGCCTATCGCACGCAAGACACACGGTCCGGCAAGCCCAAATACCAAGCTTTAGTTGCCCGCATCGAAGGCATTCGTCTTGGCGTCGCTCGCTCATTATTTACCGACGAAATCGCGCTCTTCCCGGCGACGAACCGACCGACCTGGTGGGAAGTCTGGCTACGCGACGACCGTTTGGCCGAGTTCCATACTGTAGCCGATCGCCTAAATGTGAGGACGAAGTCGCACACGATCAGCTTTCCAGAGCGCGACGTAATCTTGGCGCTTGCTGATGAAGCCGCGATGGATCGGCTACTTAGGAACTCGGATGCGGTCGCTGAACTACGGCTGGCGAAAGACACTCCGACGCTCTTCCTGGAGATGCCGACGATCGAGCAGGCCGACTTGGCCGGGGATCTACGCGATCGTGTCGATCCCCCCGGCGCGTTGGCGCCTGCCGTCTGCCTCCTCGATGGTGGCGTGACGCAAAATCATCCGCTCATCGCGCTGGGGCTCGATACGGCGGATCAACATAGCTATGAGCCAGCTTGGGGTGTCGCCGACAGCGCCTATTGGAATGGCCATGGGACATCGATGGCGGGTCTCGCTCTATATGGCGATCTCGAAGGAGCCTTGTCACATCAAGCGCGGGTTACACTGTCGCATCGCTTGGAGACAGTCAAAATCCTGCCGCCCGCTGGTGAGAACGACCCACTGCTCTATGGCGCCATCACGCAGACAGCGATCGACAGAGTCGAAGCACGGGCACCACGTCGTCGCCGCGCTTTCTGCATGGCGGTGACAAGTGATTTAGGATTAGGACGCGGTCGTCCGTCGTCCTGGTCAGCCGCGGTCGACCAACTATGCTATGGAGCTGGCGATCGCCGGCGTTTGATGGTGCTAGCCGCCGGCAATCTGCCTGGAGACATCCGCGCCAGCGAATACCCCGATCGCAACGATCTCGAGGAGGTCGCGAGCCCAGCCCAGGCCTGGAATCCAATCGTCTTCGGCGCTGCGACCGACAAGATTACCATTAAGCATCCGGATTATAATGGCTGGGCGCCGGTTGCACCGGCTGGCGACCTATCCCCGGCATCGAGAACATCGGGGATATGGGATCGGCAATGGCCAATCCGGCCCGATGTCGTGTTCGAGGGTGGGAATTTCGCACATGACGGTACGAACCCCGCTTCCGCGATCGATGATCTACAACTCGTCACGACGCATTATCGGCCGGCGTTGCGGCTCTTCGAGGCGTTCGGAGATACTAGCGCGGCAAACGCACTCGGCGCACGCTTGAGCGGGCAAATCATGGCGGCTCGTCCTGAGCTCTGGCCCGAAACCATTCGTGGGCTGATCGTGCACGCTGCGGAATGGACACCCGCCATGCGGGCTCACTTCGACGCAGCTGGATCGCAGGCCGCGAAATCGGCGGTGCTACGCCGCTATGGATGGGGCGTGCCCGATTACTCCCGTTCGCTACTGAGCGCCACCAATGACGCAACCCTCATTGTCGAGGACGCGTTGCTGCCCTTTCGCAAGGAAGGCTCGGCCATCAAGACGCGCGACATGAATCTTCATCTGCTTCCCTGGCCACGCGACGAGCTTGCGGCCCTAGGCGCGCTGGACGTCGAATTGCGAGTTACTCTGTCATATTTCGTGGAGCCCAATCCTGGGGAGCGAGGCTGGACCCGACGTCATCGCTACGCGTCTCACAGTTTGCGTTTCGCGGTAAAACGCTCGCTTGAAAGCCTCGATGCTTTCCGGCAGCGGATCAACAAAGCCGCAGAGGTAGAAGAAGAAGGCGACGTCGTGGTCGCTCCTCGCGGAGACCGTTGGGTCCTCGGTACCATTCGTGATCGCGGGTCTATCCATTCGGACATCTGGAAAGGCAGCGCTGCGGCGCTGGCCGATCGCGACGCTGTCGGTGTCTATCCGATTAGTGGTTGGTGGAAGGAGAAGCCAGCGCTTCAACGCTGGGACAGGTCAGCTCGCTACTCGCTTCTAGTGACCGTCCGGGCGACATCCGCGGATGTCGACATCTATACGGCGATCGCTAACCAGATCGCCGTCGCAATACCCGCTTAAAACTATGGACGTTACAGACTCGGCGCTCTTTGCTTGCTTTCGTATGCCGCGATTATTCCGGAAGAGTACCAACTCAAGGTCCGGTTCCAGGCTATGGTCAGGCTGGCGTCCATCGCAGCATCGGCTCTACGACGGGCCGCCCTTAGGCAAAGCCTACTTCGCCTTCTTCGAGCCGACCTCTTCGTCCCAGCGGCGAAAGGCGAGCACGAGCTTGTCGGGGGTGAGCGAAAGCTCGATCGGGTTGTCGGCGATCAGCTTGGCATATTCGGGGCGACCGAATTCGGCGATGATGTCCTGGCTCTTTTGCGGCGCCATCGACAGCGGCACGTTCTTCACCGCGGGTCCCGGATAAAGGTAGCCTTCATCGTAAGTGAAGGCCTGGATCTTCGGCGTGAGCATATAGGCCATGAGATCGAGGAGGACGGCGAAGCGGTCCTGCGGCACGCCTTTCGGCACCGCCATGAAGAAAGCGTCCGACACCCAGTGGAAGCCTTGCAGCGTGCCGATGGCGGCGCTCTTCGGCACGATGCCGAGATAGCGCGGATTGATGTC
>NZ_JAFATE010000566.1 GCF_019244115.1 Bradyrhizobium sp. | reverse complement strand
GTAGCGCTCGGCCTGGCGATTGAGCGGCTGATGCTGCCCGTACTTCTCGAACAGGATCATCGCCAACAGGCTCGGCCCGGCCCACCCGCGGGGGATCACATGAAACGGTGCCGGCGCTTGGTTGATTTTCTCGCAGTCGCGGCAGGTGAACTTCTCTCGGACATGCTGGATCACCTTCCACTGCCGCGGGATCACCTCCAGCGTCTCGGTGATATCCTCGCCCAATTTGCGCAACCGTGCGCTGCCGCAGCACAGGCAGGCCGTGGGGGCCGGCTCGACCACCCGCTCGCGCGGCAGATGCTCGGGGAACGGCTGACGCGCTGGCCGCTTGCGGGTAAAGGCTGCCACATTCGTCGTCTTCGCAACGGCGCGCTCGGCGGCAATCTCGTCCTCGCTCGCCGCGCTCGCGAGCTCCTCGAAGGCCAACTCCATCTGGTCGAGCAGCCGCACGCTGCGTTCCGAGCGCGGGCCGTAGAGCTGGCGTGTCAGCTTTGCGATCTGCAATCGTTGGTGAGCGATCAGGACTTCATCTTCGGAGACCTTGGCCTTGGCGATCGCCAGTTCTGCTTCGATCCGCGCCGCCCTCTCGCGCTCGGCGATTAGCGCCGCTTGCAGTGTGGCGATGTCGTTAGGGAGCGTCTCAGGCGTTGTCACGAGCCGGATTATCGCATGCCGTCTACCGCGCCGCGCGTCTCAACCCCAGGATGAGTCAAAAGGTCGCGCTATAATTGATTGTGCCGCGGTTCAGCCCGCAAGCTCCGGTCTCCAGGTGTGCCGCGGGTTTCGCCAGTCAATCCCGTCGAGCATATAAGCCAACTGCGCGGCCGAGATTGCTACCACACCGTCGGCCGGCGACGGCCAGAGAAAGCGGCCCCGCTCAAGCCGCTTGTAACTCGCCTTGGAATGCAAATCTTCCTGCCGCTTCAACCCAGCTTGTGGGGATAACGCATCCGTTCCACCCGTTCGGCGGCCGGCAGCTTCTTTGCGTCGGTGAGCGGTATAACCGCTCGGGAAAGCGGCTGTTGCTGCGGATCGACGACACCATCGTTTGCTCGGTTCCGCCGCAATGGACGGACGCGGCCACCCCGGATCCCGAGATCGTTATAGGGCAAGGGCGTGCCCTCTTTCGGGTCGCGGACCTGCTCGAACTCGCCAATCTGGTATCGCGTCTTTGCCAGGAGAGGCCTTGCGAGACCGCGGCGGGATGTAATGATAATTTTGCCGCACATGTAAAGCAATTGATGCCGCGGAGACGCTAAACGCAAGCCATGAGCACGCAGAACAATCGCAAGCGCGCGAAGATCGCCGCTCTCCGCGAAGAGGGCACGCTGTACCCGGCCCCCGAGCAGGTTTGTGATCCCAAGTTTCAGGAAGGCGACTTTTTCGATCCGCGCGATGCTGTGCAGGTCAAGTACGAGATGCTGCGCCGCGTCTCCGTCGAGAAGGCGTCGGTGACCGATGCCTCCAACGAGTATGGCGTTTCGCGGCCAACTTACTACCAAGCCAAGGCGGATTTCGAGCAAGCCGGCATCGCTGGGCTGGTATCCAAGAAGCGCGGTCCGCGTGGCCCCCACAAGATCCAGAGCGAGATACTGGCGTTTCTTCGAACGCGGCTCGTTCCGGGCGAGCCAATCCGAGCACGCGAACTGGCGAGACTGATCCAACAAGAGTTCGGCCTCGATGTGCATCCAAGAACCATCGAGCGTGCCATCGGTGGAAAAAAAACGTCGCGATAACGTCGGGCGTGGCCGAAAAGCCTCCGACGACGGCATCTGCATCTACCCTCATTGCCCGGTACGAGACGCTGCGTATGGCCATGCTCGACGAGGCCCTGCCGCCGGAGGCCCGCAGCGGGCTGATGCTCTTTCTACGTCGAGGCATGTGGGGCTGGGCGCGCAGCTTGCCTGTCGGCGGAAGTGTCCGGCAGGAGCCGCTTCCGGCGCGGCGCTCGGATCCGGTTGAGCCCAGTGAGCGCAGCAGCATCGTGTACGTGTTCGCGGCACTGGCAATGAAGGTCAATATCCGGAGAACGCCATGAATGAACCTTCTAAAGTCCAACCCCATCATCTCGAGCGCGGCGCTTACCTGTACATCCGGCAGTCATCGATGCGACAGGTCATCGAAAACGTCGAGAGCACAAAGCGGCAATACGCGCTTCGCGGTCGCGCGACCGCGCTCGGCTGGCGCGACGACCAGATTATCGTCATCGACAGCGATCAAGGTGAGTCCGGTGCGTCGGCGTCCTGGCGCGGCGGCTTTCAACGCCTGGTGACCGATGTCGGTATGGGGCACGCCGGCATCGTCATGGGTCTCGAGGTGTCCCGCCTGGCGCGGAACAATGCCGATTGGCATCGCTTGCTAGAGATCTGCGCCCTTGCCGATACCCTGATCCTCGATGAGGACGGCGTGTACGATCCAGCCAGCTTCAACGACAGGCTTCTTTTGGGTTTGAAAGGCACGATGAGCGAGGCTGAACTTCATGTCATCAAAGCCCGGTTGCGCGGCGGGATCCTGAACAAGGTGCGGCGCGGCGAGTATCGTTGCGCGCTGCCAACCGGGTTTATCTACGATGAAACCGGCGATGTGGTGCTCGACCCCGATGCGCAGATCAGGGAGACGATCGCCTACTTCTTTGAGACGTTCTCGCGGGTGGGGTCGGCATGCCAGACGGTCAAGGTGTTTCGCAACGAGAGCCTCCTCTTCCCCTCGCGGCTCCGCAACAGCGCGACAATGGTTTTTCGGCCGCTCACCGCATCGACCGCGATCCGCACCTTGAACAACCCGCGTTATGCGGGCGCCTACGCCTATGGCCGGCGGCATTATCGGCGAGCCGCCGATGGCAAGAAGATCCTGCGAAAGCGGGACTGCACCGACTGGCT
>NZ_JAFATE010000555.1 GCF_019244115.1 Bradyrhizobium sp. | reverse complement strand
GAACGCTTCAACACCGTCATTGCGAGCGTAGCGAAGCAATCCAGACCGTCTCCGCGGAGACAGTCTGGATTGCTTCGTCGCTTCGCTCCTCGCAATGACGGAGCGCAATTGAGGGGGATACGCGTGACGGAGACATTCGATTTCGTGGTGGTCGGCGCCGGCAGCGGCGGCTGCGCGGTGGCGAGCCGGCTCTCGGAGGACCGAGAGACCTCGGTCGCGCTGCTCGATGCCGGCGGCAGGAACGACAACTGGATCGTCACCACGCCCTATGCGCTGGTGCTGATGGTCGCCGGCCCGGTCAACAACTGGTCCTTCTCTACCGTGCCGCAGAAGGGGCTGAACGGGCGGGTCGGTTATCAGCCGCGTGGAAAAGGGCTCGGCGGATCGTCGGCGATCAACGCCATGGTCTATATCCGCGGCCACAAATGGGATTACGACCACTGGGCCTCGCTCGGCAACACCGGCTGGTCGTTCGCCGACGTGCTGCCCTATTTCAAGCGCGCCGAAAGCAACGCCGATTTCGGCGGCGAGTATCACGGCAAGGACGGTCCGCTCCGGGTCAACAGGCTGCGCACCGACAATCCGGTGCACGAGATTTTTCTGCAGGCCGCGCGCGAGGCGCAGTTTGTGATCCGCGACGACTTCAACGGCGAGGACCAGGAGGGGCTCGGCCCCTACCAGGTGACGCAGCACAATGGCGAGCGCTGGAGCGCGGCGCGCGCCTACATCCATCCCTATATGGGCCCGCGCGCCAATCTGCGCGTCGAGACCAAGGCGCATGCGACCTCGATCATGTTCGAGGGCAGGCGCGCCGTCGGCGTGAAATATCGCAAGGGCAATGAGCTCAGGGAATTCCGCGCGCGCCGCGAGGTGATCCTGTCGGCCGGCGCGTTCCAGACGCCGCAGCTTCTGATGCTCTCGGGCGTCGGCGATGCGGCTGCGCTCGCGCGGCTCGGCATCGCAAGCGCCCATCATCTGCCCGGCGTCGGCAAAAACCTGCAGGACCATCCGGACTTCGTCTTCAACTACAAGTCCGACAATCCCAATTTCACCTCGCTGTCGCCCGGCGGGATCTCCCGCATCCTCCGTGGGGTCGGCCAGTATCGGCGCGAGCGGCGCGGGCGCATCACCACGAACTTCGCCGAGTGCGGCGGCTTCTTGAAGACGCGGCCCGATCTCGACATCCCCGACGTGCAGCTGCATTTCGGCATGGCGATGGTCGACGACCACGGCCGCAAGCGCCACGGCGGCGGCGGCTTCTCCTGCCATGTCTGCCTGCTCAGGCCGAAGAGCCGCGGCACCCTCGCACTCGCCAGCGCCGATCCGCTTGCCGCGCCGCTGATCGATCCGAATTTTCTTGGCGAGGAGGAGGATCTCGACAGCATGGTCGACGCCTTCAAGGTGACGCGGCGGCTGATGGAGACGCCGGCGCTGCGCAGCCTGCAGAAGGCCGACATGGTGACCTCGACCGTGACGACCGATGACGACATCCGCGCCATCCTGCGCCAGCGCGTCGACACCGTCTATCACCCGGTCGGCACCTGCAAGATGGGCGTCGGCGATGCGATGGCGGTGGTCGATCCGCAGCTCAGGGTGTACGGCCTCGAAGGGCTGCGCGTGGTCGACGCCTCGATCATGCCGACGCTGATCGGCGGCAACACCAACGCGCCGACCATCATGATCGGCGAGAAGGCCGCCGACATGATCAAGGCGGAGCTGAAGGCCTCCTAGTCGTCATTGCGAGGCGCGCTTGCGCCGAAGCAATCCAGACTGCCTCCGCGGAAATAGTCTGGATTGCTTCGCTTCGCTCGCAATGACACTTGGTACGATGGCGCCCTGCCATGCATTTTGGCGAGGCGGCGTCCCTTACCAGCGCTGCCGACCTTGGCTAAAGTCACGGCTCGCTATTGAAAAATCACCAGCCAACGGGAGTGAAACAGTGGATCTCGGGATCAAGGGACGCCGCGCCATCGTCTGCGCATCCTCGAAAGGATTGGGACGCGCCTGCGCGATGGCGCTGGCCAATGAAGGCGTGCACGTCACGATATCAGCACGCGGCGCCGAGGCGCTGGCGAGGACCGCGGACGAGATCCGCAAGGCCCATCCGTCCGTCACCGTGACCGAGGTGGCCGGCGACATCACGACGCCGGCGGGGCGCGAGGCGGTGCTGAAAGCCTGTGCGGAGCCGGACATCCTGGTCAACAATGCCGGCGGCCCGCCGCCCGGCGATTTCCGCAACTGGACCCGCGACGACTGGATCAAGGCGATCGATGCCAACATGCTGACCCCGATCGAGCTGATCAAGGCCACGGTGGACGGCATGATGGCGCGAAAATTCGGCCGCATCGTCAACATCACCTCGGCCGCGGTGAAGTCGCCGATCGATATTTTGGGGCTGTCCAACGGGGCGCGGGCCGGGCTGACCGGCTTCATCGCCGGTCTTTCGCGCAAGACCGTGGCGAGCAACGTCACCATCAATGCGCTGCTGCCCGGGCCGTTCTCGACCGACCGCCTGCGCGGCACCGCCAACGCCGAGGCCGAGCGCCGCGGCATCACGCCGGACGAGCTGCTGGCCGAGCGCGCCAAGCAGAATCCCGCCGGCCGTTTCGGCGATCCGGAAGAATTCGGCCTCGCCTGCGCCTTCCTGTGCGGCGCCAAGGCCGGCTTTATCACCGGCCAGAACATCCTGCTCGACGGCGGCGCCTTCCCGGGGACGCTGTAAGCACGATCCGGTGTGTAGCCGATGGGCTAGCGCGGGATGAAGTTTGGTTCTCCGCGCGCGCTGTTCACCTCTCCCCGCGTGCGGGGAGAGGGGGCGCGCCGCCGATGCGGCATCAACTGAGCCTGACTTCGTCGAGCGCAAGCGGCCGAGTGCCGCCTGCGAGCAATCATCGCGTGCCATCGTCCTCGCTGCGTTCGCTCGGGCTGGCGGAATCCGGCGTTGGCCGCTCGTCGGTCCAGTTCATGCCGAAGGCGTCGAGGCCGTCGGCGAGAAGATCGCCGAGCATCGGCTCGCCCAGCAGATAGCGCGCGGTCTCGGATCGCGGCTGATTGTATTCGCCGCGCGCTTCGATCGCACGGGCGCGCAGCTCGTCCCAATCATCGATGCTGCCGTCGCCGCGGCCGAGCCACATCAGCGTCACCAGGTCGACCTGCTCGTCCTCGTTCATGGCCCTGATGAAGCTGCGCAGTTCAAAGGCGACGGGATCGCTGCGATTGTCCTCCAGCACGTCGATGTTGTCGTCGTCGGTCGGATTGGATCCGGAATCCGGATCGACGTCCGCTTCCTTGACGTCGAACTCACGCGCCTTCTCGATCAGAAAGGCGACCTTCTCGGGTGAAATCGTAAGCTCCGGCATGTCTGTCTCCGAAAGGCTGGCCCGGATAACGCGGCAGCGCGGCAGATGATCCATTGCGCGATCCCGGCGAAACCAGCATCTTCAGCGGATGCGAGAGAAGGGGAAAGTAGATGCAGTGGCGGATCGGCCAGGTCAGGATCACGAAGATCGTCGAGCTGGAGACGGTCGGTTCGACGCGCTTCATCCTGCCGTTGGCGAGCCGCGAGGAAATCCTAAAACTGCCCTGGCTGATCCCGTCTTTCGCGACCGAGGAGGGCCGCCTCAAAATGTCGATCCATTCGCTGGTCCTTCAGACGCCGCGCGGCCGCGTCCTGGTCGACACCGGGCTCGGCAATGACAAGCAGGGCCGCGGCGTGCCGACCTGGAACAACCGGAACACGCCGTTCCTGGAGGCGCTCGCGGCGGCGGGCTTTCCGGTGGAGAGCATCGACACCGTGCTGTGCACGCATCTGCATGTGGATCATGTCGGCTGGAATACGCGGCTCTCCGGCGGAGAATGGGTGCCGACATTCCCGAATGCGCGCTATGTCTTCGGGAAAACAGAATATGAATACTGGCGCGATTTCAGCGATACGCCGGAGCGCATCTTTGTGTTCAACGATTCGGTGAAGCCGGTCGTCGACGCCGGCCGCGCCGAGCTGATCGCGAGCGACGCCAAGCTGACCGAGGAGATCACCATGATCCCGACACCCGGCCACAGCCCCGGCCACATGAGCGTCCACATCGTCTCCGATGGCGCCGAAGGCCTTTTGACCGGTGACGTCGCCCACCACCCCTGCCAGATGGCGCATCTCGACTGGTCATCGACCGCCGATTTCGACCCGACGCGGGCGGCCGCGACGCGGCGGCAGTTGTTTGAGCGGTTTGCCGACCGGCCCGTGCTGCTGATCGGCGGGCATTTCGACGCCGGTCACCTGAAGCGGGACGGCGAGGCATTCAGATTTGTCGGCGGCGGCGCGGCATGAGGGCCTCAAAAACCTCATCGCGGACGAACGGTGACCGCAGTTGGGCGGCTTTATGGCTTGGGCGCCGCCTGCCCCGTTCCCCGCGACGGGGTGGGCTGCAATTGCGCCCGAGCGGTTGAATTTCCCCGCGCGCTGTTCCATGAAACCGGAACCAGCGGGAGAAGCCGTTCATAAGGGAGGCAGGGACGATGAAGCTTGTTCGGTACGGCGGGAAGGGGCAGGAGAAACCGGGTCTGATCGATCAATCGGGCCAGCTGCGCGATCTGTCGTCGCATGTGAAGGACCTCACTGGCGAGGCTTATTCACCGGCCTCGCTGAGGAAGCTCGCCGCGCTGGACCCCGCCTCGCTTCCCTCCGTGCCCGGCACGCCGCGGCTCGGCCCGCCGGTGACCGGCATCTCCAAATTCGTCGCCATCGGGCTGAACTATGTCGACCACGCCAAGGAAACCGGCGCGCAAATCCCGACCGAGCCGATCTTCTTCCTGAAGGCCAATACCGCGCTCTCGGGCCCGACCGATCCGATCGAGAAGCCGCGCGGCTCGACCAAGCTCGACTGGGAGGTCGAGATCGCGGCCATCATCGGCACCCGCGCCAAATACGTTTCCGAGCTCGACGCGCTCAATCACGTCGCCGGCTACTGCATCTGCAACGACGTCTCGGAGCGCAATTTCCAGATCGAGCGGCTCGGGCAATGGACCAAGGGCAAGTCGCACGACACCTTCGGTCCGCTCGGCCCGTGGCTGGTCACCCGGGACGAGATCGCGGACGTGCAAAGCCTCTCGATGTGGCTCGACGTCAACGGCCAGCGCCGCCAGACCGGGTCGACCTCGACCATGATCTTTTCGATGGCGCAATGCATCGCCTATGTCTCGCAATTCATGACGCTGCTGCCCGGCGACGTCATCACGACCGGCACGCCGCCGGGCGTCGGCACGGGCATGAAGCCGCCACAGTTCCTCAATGTCGGCGACGTCGTCTCCCTCGGCATCGAGGGACT
>NZ_JAFATE010000552.1 GCF_019244115.1 Bradyrhizobium sp. | reverse complement strand
GTCCGACATGGCGGACAACCTCGCGGCCATTCTTGGCATCGAGCTGTTGGTTGCAGCGCAGGGCATCGAGCTGCGTTCGCCGCATTTGACGAGCCCGGCGCTCGCGGCCGTCATTGCGGTCTTGCGCGAGCAGGTGCCAGCGCTCGGCGCCGATCGCTACATGGCCGATGACCTCGCAAAGGCAAGAACGCTGGTCGAGGAGGGGCAACTGCCGGCCGCTGCGATCGCCGTGCTCGCCAAAAACCCGTTTCCGACACTTGCCTGACGACGCCTGCCCGAAGGGTCCCCCTGATGAACCGACGATTCGATAACGACCGTTCGATCCGAGCCCCCCGCGGCACTGAGATCAGCGCCAGGAGCTGGCTGACGGAGGCGCCGCTCCGCATGCTGATGAACAATCTCGATCCTGATGTCGCCGAGCGGCCGAGCGAGCTCGTGGTGTATGGCGGCATTGGCCGCGCGGCGCGCGACTGGCAGAGTTTTGATCGCATCGTTGCGTCGCTCCGCAAGCTCGAAGGTGACCAGACGCTTCTGGTTCAATCGGGCAAGCCAGTTGGAATTTTTCGCACCCATGCGGATGCACCGCGCGTCCTGATCGCGAACTCAAATCTCGTGCCGCATTGGGCGACGCTCGATCATTTCAACGAGCTCGACCGGCAGGGCCTGATGATGTTCGGGCAGATGACGGCAGGATCCTGGATCTACATCGGCAGTCAGGGGATCGTGCAGGGGACCTATGAGACCTTCGTCGAAGTGGGACGGCGTCACTATGGCGGCAGTCTTGCGGGTAAATGGATTCTCACGGCGGGCCTTGGCGGCATGGGCGGTGCGCAGCCGCTCGCGGCGACAATGGCGGGGGCTTCGCTGCTCGCGGTGGAGTGCCAGCCGAGTCGGATCGAGATGCGGCTGCGCACTGGCTACCTCGACCGCCAAGCGAACTCGCTTGACGAGGCGCTCGCGATCATGGCGGCGAGCGCCGAGAGCAAGAAACCGGTGTCGGTCGGTCTGCTCGGCAACGCAGCCGAGATTTTTCCGGAGTTGGTGCGGCGCGGCGTGCGGCCCGACATCGTCACCGACCAGACCAGCGCGCACGACCCCATCAATGGCTACCTGCCGAAAGGATGGACGCTCGCCGAGTGGGAGGCGAGACGCGCCGCCGAGCCGAAGGCGGTCGAACGCGCCGCCAAGACGTCGATGGTTGATCACGTCCAGGCCATGCTGGATTTTCACGCATGGGGCGTTCCGACGCTCGACTATGGCAACAACATTCGCCAGATGGCCAAGGACATGGGGCTGCAAAACGCCTTCGATTTTCCCGGTTTCGTCCCAGCCTATATTCGCCCGCTGTTCTGCCGGGGTGTCGGACCGTTCCGCTGGGCGGCGCTATCGGGCGAGCCGGAGGACATTTTCCGCACGGACGCCAAGGTGAAGGAGCTGCTGCCGTACGACAAGCACCTTCACAATTGGCTCGACATGGCGAAACAGCGCATCAAGTTCCAGGGGCTCCCGGCACGGATCTGCTGGGTCGGTCTCGGCGATCGTCACCGGCTGGGCCTGGCCTTCAACGAGATGGTGGCACGCGGCGAGCTGAAGGCGCCGATCGTGATCGGCCGCGATCACCTGGACAGCGGCTCGGTTGCAAGTCCGAACCGCGAGACCGAGGCGATGCGCGACGGGTCCGACGCCGTGTCGGACTGGCCGCTCCTCAACGCGCTGCTCAATTGTGCGAGCGGGGCCACCTGGGTGTCACTGCATCACGGCGGCGGCGTCGGCATCGGCTACTCCCAGCATGCCGGGATGGTGATCGTCGCCGACGGAAGTTTGGAGGCCGCGCGCCGGCTCGAGCGCGTATTGTGGAATGATCCGGCGAGCGGCGTCATGCGTCACGCCGACGCCGGCTATGAAAGCGCCGTTGAATGCGCACGCAGGAGCGGGCTCGATCTGCCCGGTCTGGCGTCATAACCGGGAAGAGTTGTACCGCATTTTGGTGCGTACGCGTTCGTCATTTCCTCGAGACAGCGAGACAGGCCATGGTGAAGCCATTTCCATCGAAAACCCAGATCGGCAATCACACGCTGCATCCGGAAACGCTGATGCTGAACTATGGCTACGATCCGCAATTGTCGGAAGGCGCCGTCAAGCCCCCGGTGTTTCTGACCTCGACTTTCGTCTTCAGGACCGCCGAAGACGGCAAGGATTTTTTTGATTTTGTCTCCGGCCGGCGCGAGCCGCCGGAAGGCATGGGCGCTGGTCTCGTCTATTCGCGCTTCAATCATCCCAACAGCGAGATCGTCGAGGACAGGCTTTCGGTCTATGAGCGCGCGGAAAGCTGCGCGCTGTTTTCATCGGGCATGGCGGCGATTTCGACTGTTATCCTCGCCTTCGTGCGGCCGGGCGACGTCATCCTGCATTCGCAGCCGCTCTATGGCGGAACGGAAACCTTGCTGGCGAAGACGCTGGCGGGCCTGTCGATCGGTGCCGTCGGCTTCGCCGACGGTCTCGACGAAGCAGCCGTCCGGCAGGCGGCCGACGAGGCGATGGACAAGGGACGGGTTGCGATGATCCTGATCGAAACCCCCGCCAATCCCACCAACGGCCTGGTCGATATCGCGATGATCCGCCGCATCGCCGATGCGATTGGCAAGACGCAGGGGCATACGCCGATCATCGCATGTGACAATACCTTGCTCGGTCCGGTGTTTCAGCGGCCGATCGAGCACGGCGCGGATCTTTCGCTGTACTCGCTGACCAAATATGTCGGCGGGCATTCCGATCTGATTGCGGGCGCTGCGCTCGGCTCAAGGCCGCTCATGAAGGACGTCAAGGCGCTCCGGAGCGCCATCGGCACCCAGCTTGATCCGCATTCCTGCTGGATGCTCGGCCGCTCCCTGGAAACGCTGAGCCTGCGCATGGAGAGAGCCGACAGCAACGCGCGGCTCGTAGCGGACTATTTGCGTGATCATCCCAAGGTGGCCAGGGTTCATTACCTTGGGCATCATGCGGAGGCGTCTCCGGCCGGACGCCTGTTCGCGAAGCAATGCAGCGGGGCGGGCTCCACATTTTCGTTCGACATTGTGGGCGGCCAGCAGGCCGCAGCAAAATTCCTGAACGCACTGCAAATCTTCAAACTGGCGGTGAGCCTGGGCGGCACCGAGTCGCTTGCCAGCCTGCCGGCAACCATGACCCACTCCGGCGTCCCCGCTGACATGCGGGAAAGAATCGGCGTTCTCGAGTCCACAATTCGCTTGTCGATCGGTATCGAGCACCCGTCTGATCTCATTGCCGACATCGTGCAGGCCTTGAGCGGAGCATAGCGCAGTCGCTGATGGTTAATCCGACGGTTCGTGTGACTGCGATCAAGTTCGCCACGCCCTTGAGCTCGGCCGAAAAGCCGTGTAGCGTCGCTTGCCGCCGCAGAGACGAAGAGAAGAACGGTGCCATCGGCAAAATCCGCCTTGCCAGCTACTCGTTAATGATCCTGCATCGAGCAAATCATCAAAACAGATCGATAAGTCGCGTCCCTGCGAGCTCACACTGCGGACGCGACGGCTTCGGCAAAAAGTTGCAGGCCTGAACTGAGAGAGGCTGATGGGCAGGCATCAAGTCAACCGGCGGACACGATGAAGGTTTACAAGGCATCGATTGATTCGGACGAACTGAAGAAGCTGTCGGTCCTGCAGCCTCGGAGCACGATGGCGGCGATGGCGCTGGATTGGGCGCTGATCGCTGCGGTCATCGCTATCAGCAGCCATTTTGGCGGGGTCTGGCTGTATCTCCTGGCGGTCGCGGTCATTGCCGGGCGAATGCACGCTTTCGGTGTATTGATGCATGAGGCGGCGCATTTCCGCTTCCTCAAGGATCGACAAAGGGCCGACGTGATTGCCGATCTTTTCGTCGCCTGGCCGATTATGGCGACGGTTGAAGGTTATCGTCAGAACCATCTGGCGCATCACCAGCATACCAACACTGACCGGGATCCCGACTGGGTCGTCAAATTCGGCAAGGCCGCATACACCTTCCCCCAGGAGTTGTGGGTCTTGAGCTTGAACCTCCTCGGTTATCTGGTCGCGGTAAACTCGCTGCGTGATCTGGCCCATATCCTGCCCAGGCTTGCGCAGGCGGAGCAAACACGTCGCTACCGGCTGGCGCGTTTCGCCTACTATCTCCTTACCGCGACGCTCATGATGCTGCTCGGGGTCTGGAAAGGCTTTCTGCTCTACTGGATCGTGCCCTATCTGACGATGTTTCCCCTGTTCTTCTATGTGCGCGGTGTCGCCGAGCATTTCGGCAGCATGGACTATGACGACGAGCTCGGCAGTACGCGCACCGTCATCCCCTATTTCTGGGAGCGCTGGTTCTTCGCTCCTCACAACATCAACTATCACCTCGAGCATCATCTCTTTCCGGGCATCCCGTTCTATAATCTGCCAAAGCTCAGTGCGTCGCTGATGCGGGACGAGACCTACCGCGCCAACGCCCATATCACGCGCGGCTACTCGACGGGCGTGCTGCGGGAGTGTTTGGCAGCGGTCAGGCGGGACAAGCCGGGCCAACTCGTCCAGACTTAGACGAATTATGCAGGCGGCTGCGCCTCGCCCGGTCGGAGCCGACGCGACAGGGCAATTCGAATATTATAGACCCGATCCCGGAAATCGCGGGAACGCGTCGCGCGCAGCGATTGCGAGACCAACCCCGGTTGCAGCATCGCTGCCAAAATCCAGACGCTGCCCGGCGCATTCTTCGTCCTCGGCGGCGCGGCGCAGGCGCGTGACATCGCGCTGACGATTGCCTGCATCCGAGATGTTGCGAAGCGAAATGTCCTTTTGCTCGACGACGGTGCCGTGCCTTTGATAAGCTCGCGATCGTTGGGATATTTGCGCCAGGAGGCGCCCCGTCGCGCCCCGGCTCAGCACATCGTCCAACAGGGAGGGACATATGAGTGTTGACATGTGTCGGCGTGCGCTGCTGTCCGCTGGCTTCGCCGTTGCACTTTGCCTTTGCACGAGCGCTGCGATGGCGCAGGAAACCGACGATTGGATTGGAACCTGGAGCGCGAGCCCGCAACCGGTATGGGCGCCCGATTTTCTGGCGCCGCCAAAGGTTCCGCGCAATCTATGGAATCAGACGGTGCGCGAACTCGCGCATGTCTCGATCGGCGGATCGAAGATCCGCCTGCTCCTAAGCAATGAATACACCAACCATCCGATCACGCTCGGCTCGGTCCATGCGGCGATCTCGGACAAGGGCGCCGCCATCGTTCCCGCGTCCGATCGCGCCGTGACTTTCGGCGGCAAGCCGCAGATCACGATTCCCCCGGGCGCGCCGGTGCTGAGCGATCCGATCGATCTTGTCGTACCGCCCTTGTCCGAGGTGGCGGTGAGCATTTTCGTCCCCGAGGTGACGCCGATCGAAACCATGCATTGGGAAGGACGGCAGACCGCCTACATCGTCGCCGGCGACAAGGCCGCCGAGCAGGATATCAAGCCCGAGTCGACGATGACCGCAAAGGTATTCCTGAGCGAAATCTTCGTCGACGCACAACCGGGGGCGCGCGCCGTGGTGACGTTCGGCGATTCGATCACCGACGGCGACGGATCGACCGTCGACGCCAATGCCCGCTGGCCGGACAATCTCGCGAAGCGGCTGTCCGACCGCAAGATCGCGGTTCTGAACGAGGGAATTTCCGGCGCCAAGGTTCTTTCCGACCGGATGGGCGTAAACGCGCTGGCCCGTTTCGATCGTGACGTTCTCGATCAACCGCACGCTGACGTGGTCACGATGATGATGGGGATCAACGATATCGGCTGGCCTGACAGCGTGCTGGCGCCGGCGGACAAGATGCCGACCGCCGATCAGGTCATTGCCGGCCACCAGCAAATCATCGCCCGCGCCCATCTCCACCACCTGCGGATCATCGGCGCGACGCTGACGCCCTTCGAGGATACGTTCCACGGCACGCCACTGTTCGGTTATTACAGCGAGGAGAAGGAAAAGGTGCGCCAGGCGGTGAACAAGTGGATTCGCGAAAGCGGCGCGTATGACGCCGTGGCCGATTTCGACGCCGTCGTTCGCGATCCCGCCAATCCCAAGCACATCAAGGCGGAGTTCGATTCTGGCGACCACCTCCATCCGAACGACGCCGGCTATGTCGCCATGGCCGATTCGATCGACCTCGGCTCACTCCTCGGAAACAAGAAGTAAGGAGGCGCCGGCCTGCGACGGGCGGTGCTCGCCGGCATCTTGCTCAGTGCAGTCCGTCCCTCGCTTTTTTCACGAAGGCTTAGAGATCCAAGTCGAGCAGAATGGAGCTCAGCGCCTTGCCGTGAGCATCGAGCGCCAGCGATCTGGTCACGCCGCCGCCGAGTGCGCCCGTGATCACGAAGTTGAGCGCGCCGAGTTTCGGCAGTTCATAGCGGGTCACCTGGATTGGCGTGAGGCCCTCCAGTTGCGCCCGCACCCGCTCGGCCGTGACCAGCTCGCGGATGCGCGAAAAATCCTCCGGACGATAGGCAATGACGGAAATGTTCGAAGTGTTGCCCTTATCTCCGGTCCTTGAATGGGCGACGTCGCGCAGCTTCATGATGTCGTCTCCAGGATTTCGACGCGCGGGCGCGCCAGCTCGCGCGGAATGAGAACCGACACGACAGCGATGGCGTGCCGGGCCGTCTTCGATGCGCCGCCGCCACCGGCCGGTCCGTTGGTATAGAGGGTCTCCACTTCGTTGCCGACGCGCAGCGCCTCGGCCTTTGTCTGCGCGCGTCCGGCGATCCGGATTCTCACCTCCGGCGGCTGCGCTTGCGATGCGCCGGGATAGAGGGAATTGAGCCCGATCAGGTCGGCGCGGACTTCACTCAAATTGACTCCCGTGATCGCCAGCCGCTCGCGTACGATCTCGATCGCCAGGCGTCCACGCGCGACAGCGCCCGGCCCGGCATAGGAGATCTCGCCCTCGCCGATCCAGCCGTCGAGATAACCTACGGAGACCTTTAGGGCTCCGTTGTGCCGGCGACCGCGGCCACCCAAAATCCGCACCCGGTCGGGCGCGATCTCCTCGACCGAGGCATCGCTGAAGTCGGCCGTGAGGTCTGGCTGAAAATACGCCGCGGGGTCGTGGATCTCGTAGAGAAGCTGCTCCTTGCAGGTGGCGGCGGTGACTGCGCCGCCGGTGCCTGGGAGCTTGGTGATGACAGCCTCGCCATCGGCACGGACTTCGGCGATCGGAAAGCCGAGCCGGGCCAGGTTTGACACATCCTTCCTGCCGGGGTCGGCGAAATAGCCGCCGGTCACCTGGCCGGCGCATTCGAGGAGATGGCCGATGAGCGTGCCCTGGCCGAGCCGGGCCCAATCATCAAAGGCCCAGCCGAACTCATGGATCATCGGCGCGAGGAACAGCGCAGGGTCGGCAACGCGGCCGGTAATGACGACATCGGCCCCTGCTGCCAGGGCTTCGACGATGGGTGCAGCACCGAGATAGGCATTCGCGGAAAGCAGCCGATCGCCGAGTTCCGAGATGCGCCCACCGGCTTCTTCGATCGGCCAGTTGCCGGATGTGACGACGTGGAGCACGTCGTCGCCCGTCACGGCCGCCACCTTCAACGCGAGGCCGAACTCCCTGGCGATGCTGCCGATGCGGCGGGCCGCGGCGAGCGGATTGGCCGCGCCCATGTTGGAAATGATGCGGGTGCGGTTGCGGGATGCGACCGGCAGCACCGCGCGGATGCGCTCATCCAGCAGCGGATCGTAACCGGCATCGGGATCGGCTTGGCGTGCACCCTGGGCGAGCGCGATGGTGCGCTCGGCGAGGCACTCGAAAACCAGATAATCAAGCTCGCCCGACACGGCGAGGTCGACCGCCGGTTCGATGCGATCGCCGGAATAGCCCGCTCCTGCTCCGAGCCTGACGCTTCGCATGCCCTGGTCCGTGCCCTGTCCGGACTTCGATGATCCAGTCTCGGGCGCAATAAACACCCGGCCAATCAATTAGCACAACGAATTTGTCGGATTGCAGTGATAAAACCTGGTTATGGACGTCTCGCTTCGTCAGATCAGGGCCCGTCTCAACGTCGCCCGCACGCTGAGCTTCACGCGCGCAGCCGCCGAGACCAACCTGTCGCAGCCCGCAGTCACCGTGCAGATCCGCACGCTGGAACAACAGTTCGGCATCAAGCTGTTCGACCGCAGCAGCCGCTCCGTTGCGTTGACCCGCTTGGACCGCGTCACGTCCTGGTCATGAAATCCATCAGTCCGAGCCACAAAAGTATCCCGAGCCAGAACAACCCGGCGCCCGCGAAGACCAGTGTAAGGCCGCTCCGATGTCGCAGTTCCATGAAGATGGCCGCGACGAGACCCGCCTTGATTGTGCCGATGCTCAGGGCCACGATGGCATTGCCAGCCCCGAGCGGCACGTAGGCGAGCGTCACGGTCAAGGCCAGCAACGCCAGCAGGCCAAGCCAGGCTCCGACGAGGGGAAGTGGTGGCCGCCGCTCTGTCATGAGGATGACCGCCCCGGCAGATAGATCAGCGCAAACAGGAATATCCAGACCACATCGACGAAGTGCCAGTACAGCGCCGCGCTATGCAGCGCCGTGTGATGACGCGCCGTCGGCGCCTTCCGGCAAATGGCCGCAAGCGTCGTCAGCAGGCAGATCCCGATCAGCATGTGCAGGGCATGGATCGCGGTTGCGACGAAGTAGAAGATGAAGAAAAGCTGCACGCCGTTGGCCAGCGGTCCGGCGAACTGGAAGTCGACGCCGGGGACAAGGTGCTCGTCATACTCCTTGCTGTACTCGATCCCCTTGAGCACGATGAAGAAAAGACCAAGACAGGCCGCACCCGTGAGCAGCCATGCGCTCAGCCTGGCGGTGTCAGGCGAGAAAACCTCGACCGCCCACGCGACCAGGAAGCTCGAGGTCAGCAGAACGGCCGTATTGGTCGTTCCGATTACGATATCGGTGTGCCGGCTGCCCTCGGCGAAGCCTTGCAGAAAGGCGTGCCGATAAACGAAATAAGCGAGGATCAGGCCGCCGAACAGCAGGACCTCGGTGGCGATGAACACCCACATGCCGAGCTCGGCGGTGTTGTCGCGATGAGGCACCGAAGCATATTGAGGTGCGAAGGCCGCCCGTTCAGGCATTTTGCGGCTCCGCCTGAAAATTCCGGTTATATTGATACGGCTTGCGGGTCACCACGGGCTGTGTCGCAAAGTTGTGTTCCGGCGGCGGCGACGATGTCTGCCATTCGAGCCCGGGAGCGTCCCAGGGATTGGCCGGTGCGCGGGGCCCGAAGAACGCAGAGTAGCCGAGATAGAACAGCGGCATCAGATAGGCGAGGGCGAGGATCGCGGCGCCGCCCGATGACAGCACGTTCCAGACCTGAAATTCCGGCGGATAGATGTGATAGCGCCGCGGCATTCCTTCAGCGCCGAGAATGAATTGCGGGAAGAAGGTGAGGTTAAATCCGAAGAAGATCAGGACCGCCGCGGCGCGCGCCCAATGTTCCGAATAGAGCCGGCCGGTGATCTTCGGCCACCAATAGTGCAGGCCGCCGAAATAGGCCGTCACCATGCCGCCGACCATGATGTAGTGGAAATGCGCCACGACGAAATAGGTGTCGGTCGCGTGCACATCATAGGCGAGGCAAGCCAGGAAAAGGCCGGTGAGACCCCCGATCGTGAACAGGCCGATGAATCCCAGCGCATAGAGCATGGGCGCATCGAAGCGCAGCAGGCCCTTGTGCAGCGTGGCCGTCCAATTGAAGACCTTGATGGCCGAGGGTACCGCGACGATGAAGCTCATGAAGGAGAAGACGAGGCTTGCGACCAGCGATTGGCCGCTGACGAACATGTGATGTCCCCACACCAGGAAGCCGACCGCTGCGATGGCGAGGCTTGCCCAGGCGACAAACTTGTAGCCGAACACCTCCTTTCGCGAGAAGCAGGAGATAAGCTCGTTGATCACGCCCATGCCCGGCAGGATCATGATGTACACCGCGGGATGCGAGTAGAACCAGAACAGGTGCTGGAACAGGAGCGGATCGCCGCCAATCCGCGGATCGAAAATGCCGACGCCGAAGAAGCGTTCGGTCGCGATCAGGAGCAGCGTGATCGCGAGCACCGGTGTCGCCAGCACCAGGATGACGGATGTCGCGTAGAGCGACCACAGGAACAACGGGAGCCGGTACCAGGTCAGTCCGGGGGCGCGCAGCCGGTGAATGCTGACGATGAAGTTCAAGCCGGTCAGGATCGACGAGAAGCCGGCAATGAAGACACCCGCAGCGGCGAGGATCACATAGCTGTTGGAATAGAGCGTCGAAAACGGCGTGTAGAAGGTCCAGCCGGTGTCGATGCCGCCGGCAAATATCGCAAACAGCGTGGTGCAGCCGCCGAGCATGAAGATGTACCAGCTCATCAGATTGAGCCTTGGGAAAGCGAGGTCGCGCGCTCCGATCATCAGCGGGACGACGAAATTACCGAGCGTGTTGGGAATCGACGGGATCAGAAAGAACCACACCATGATGATGCCGTGCATGGTGAACAGGCGGTTGTAGGTGTCCGAGCTGACGAGATCTCCTTGGGGCGTGGCGAGCTCGATCCGGATGACGGTGGCCGCTGCGCCGCCGATGAAGAAAAAGAAGATCAGGCTCGCAAAATACAGGATCGCGATCCGCTTGTGGTCCGTTGTCAAGAACCAGGATCTTAGCGTGTAATCGGTGGTGAGATAATTTGTCTCGCTCATGATGATCGTCCTGCGAGCGATTTGATGTACATGACAAGCCGCAAGAGCTGGTCTTCGCTCACCTTGCCCTCGAACGAGGGCATCAGCGGCTCGTAACTTGCGACGATCTGGCTGCGCGGCAGCAGGATGGAATCGCGGATATACTTGTCGTCCGCGATCACGGTGCTGCCGTCTGAAAGAGGCACTGGCCTGCCGTAAACGCCTTCGAGCGGCGGCGCGCGCACCTTGCTGCCGTTGCCATGGCAGCCGCTGCAGCCGAGCTCGCGAAACAGTGCGCCGCCTTCGGCCGCAAGCGGACTTGAAGGCGCCTGCTGCGCGAGCCAGTTGGAAAAGTCGGCCGGCTCCATCGCCACGATCTCGCCGATCATGCCCGAGTGGTCGGTGCCGCAATATTCGGCGCAGAACAGGTGATATTGGCCCGGCCTGTCCACCTCGATCTCGAGGTCCTGATAGCGGCCGGGCACGACATCGTGCTTCAGCCGCAGGGCTGGGATGAAGAAGCTGTGAATGACGTCCTGCGAGGCCATGACCAGGCGAACGGGGCGCTTGACCGGCACGTGCAGGGCGTTGATCTCGGCCTGGCCGCCGGGATGCTGCGTCTTCCACATCCACTGCTTCGCGACGACGAAGACGTCGAGCTCGTCCGCCGGGGTCTTGTACATCTCGAAATACACGCTCGCGCCCCAGACGAAGAGGCCGAGAAAGCCGACCAGCGACGCGGCGGTCCACCCGACCTCCCAGTGCCAGCTCTTGGCTACGCGGTGCTCGCGGTCGGTCTGGTTGCCCGAGCGATAGCGCACGCAAAACAGCGTCAGCAGAAAGAACAGCAGCCCGAGCACCACTGCGCTCGCGATCAACAGACCCGCGAATAGCAGGTCGACATCGCCGCTTTGCGGAGACAGTCCGGGTTGCCAGAATGGGATCCACTGCCGCCACATCTAGGGCAACCTCGATCGGAGCGCTCGGCGTGAGTTCATGAAGACGGCCACCCGGGCAAGCCCTTGCGCAGGAGCAGGTCGACTGCGCGGTCGATCGGGACACGGACGATCCCGCGATTGCGATCGGTCCAGCCGTAGCTGCGGTCAGACTGCGCGTTGTCGCGTCGCGAGGCCTCAAGGGTGTCGCGAGGAGCGACCTCGAGCGGCGGAGCATTTGAACTCAGGGCAGGACGGGTCGCGGGCGTCACATGCTTCTTCGATAGCGGAAACATCAGCGGCAGCGCCAGCGGTGTGACTACGACGAAGGTCGCAAGACCTGCCGCAAGCCACCCGGCGAGGCGGATTCCGACGTCCGACCGCTCGTAGTCGAAGCGCTTGCTCTCCGCCATGCTGCTGCCCTCGATCGCGGCAAGACAATGCCGGATCGGAGCTTGTGTTCCTACATAGGAACCAATGGGCAATGGTCAGGATTGTCGACCCGACAGCTCGCCATCGGGTCACAGCGAGAATGGTCCAGATATTCTCTTCTGTGGCGGACACCTGGTTACGCCTGTTTCTGATCGGCGGCCTGGCGCTGGCCGGCGGCGGCACTGTCGCAGCCGTGGGTTTTGCGCATTCGGCGTACATGACGGACACCGACATCCGTCCGCACCAGCCTGTCCCTTTCAGTCACCGTCACCACGCGGGGGAACTTGGGATCGACTGTCGCTATTGCCACAACGATGTTGAGACCGGGCCGCAAGCCGGCCTGCCACCGACCGAGACCTGCATGACCTGCCACTCGGAAATCTGGATCAACGCGGCGATGCTTGAACCGGTGCGGCGAAGCCTTGCCGATAACACGCCGATTCAGTGGACGCGCGTCGCAAAACTTCCCGATTACGTCTTCTTCCGCCATGACATCCATATCGCTAAGGGTGTCGGCTGCGAAACCTGCCACGGCCGCATTGATCGGATGGCGCTGACCTACCGCGCCAAAGCGTTCACGATGGAGTTTTGCATCGATTGCCACCGTGATCCAGCGCCTCATCTGCGACCGCAGGACCACATCACCGATATGGCCTGGGAGCCGCCTGCGGATGCGCGCAAGGAAGGCGAGGCGATCGCTGCGCATGAAGGCATTCGCCAGGGCGAGCTCACCTATTGCTACGTGTGTCACCGATGAGACGCCGGACCGGCCCTCAAGCCCGGCCGGCGGGCGGGCAGACGTTGTGGGCGGGCATCGAAGAGCTCTCGGATGATCCGCGATTCCAGGCCTACATCGAAGCAGAATATCCTGCGGTCCAACAGTTCTCCAGGACAGCGCGCCGGGAATTCCTGAAACTGATGGGCGCCTCCTTCGCTCTGGCGGGACTGACAGGGTGCGAGAAGAGCTCGTTCGTGGGGGCGCTTCCCTATGTCGACCAGCCCGCAAGCGAGACCATCGGCCTGCCGCGCTACTACGCGACCGCGGTCCTGCTCGACGGTTATGCACAGCCCGTGATCGCCACGACCCATGCGGGGCGCCCGACGAAGCTGGACGGCAATCCGGCTCACCCGACCACGCAAGGCCGCAGCGATGTCTTCCTGCAGAGCGCGGTGCTGCAACTCTATGATCCCGATCGCGCGGCTGCACCGAGCCGGCATGGCGATCCGGTGAGCTGGGCCGATGTGGAAGTGGCAGTCGGGACGTTGCGCGAGGGCTGGCGAGCGGATCAGGGCGAGGGCGTGCGGCTGCTGCTCGGGCCTAGCACATCGCCGACGCTGCAACGGCAGATCGATGCATTTCTGAAGCAATTTCCCAAGGCGCGCGTCCACCTGCATGCGCCCGCCGGCCTGGATAAGAGGCGGCAGATCATGGCCGCGGTGTATGGGCAGGCGATGGAGCAGCATCTTGTGCTCGGCGAGTGCGATGTCATTGTCAGCCTGGACGATGATTTTCTGGGGCCGGGGCCCGACCAGTTGCGCAATGCGCTGGGTTGGTCGCAATCGCGCCGGCGGTCTTCGGATCGGCCAGGCAATCAGTTGTTCATGGCGGAGAGCGTGCCGTCGGCAACGGGCGCGTTAGCAGGTCAGCGGCTGATCGCTGACGCGAGGCGCATGCCGGCGCTCGCGGAGGCGCTTGCAAACGCCCTCGGCGTCGCCGGCGCATCCCGGCCAGAGGTCACGGACGCTGAAGGCCGGTGGATCGCGCGCGCCGCGGCGGCCTGCAAGGGGCGGCCGGGCCGGTCGCTGATTGCTTCGGGGCTGAGCGGAGGGGGAGCCGCCGCCCTTTGGGTTGCCAAAATCAATCAACAGCTCGGCAACGTCGGCCAGACGCTGAAGCTGACTGCGCCGATCTCCGGCCCCGCCGGCGCGGGAACGCTGGCCGAATTGGTTTCCGACATCAATGCCGGGCGCGTGCATTCGCTGGTCGTATTCGACTGCAATCCCGCCTACAGCGCGCCGGGGGAGCTCGACGTCCGCGATGCCATCAAGCGCGTTCGTTCCTCGGTGCATCTCGGCCTGCAACGCGATGAGACCGGCGCGCTCTGCGAATGGCAGCTTCCCCTCGCGCATGCACTGGAGAGCTGGAGCGATGCGTACGCCGTCGATGGCACCGCGACCATCCTTCAGCCGGTGATTGCTCCGTTTGACAACGTGAAAACGCAGCACCAGATCCTGGCGATGCTGCTCGGGGACATCAATCCGGCCGCGGATGTCGCTGTCCGCGAGACCTGGCAGGCGAGTTTCGGCGACGCATTCGAGGCCCACTGGAAGCAGGCGCTGCATGATGGCTTCGTCGAGGGCGCAGCGCCTTTCATCACGGCCTCGCCCGTAAGCAGCACGATCGCGCCGCCAAACACCGCCGGCGACCTCGACATCGTGTTTCGGCCGGACCCGACTGTCTGGGACGGCCAGTTCGCCAATGTCGGCTGGCTTCAGGAACTCCCAAAGCCGCTGACGACTGTCACCTGGAGCAATGTAATCGCCGTGAGTCCAACGCTGGCCAAGCGCATCATGGCGGTCAATGGCGACCATGTCGAGGTCACCGTTGGAGAACGTCGCGTGAGCGGACCGCTCTGGATCATGCCGGGCCAGGCCGACAATACGGTCGCGCTCTATCTCGGTTACGGAAGAACCCGGGCCGGGCGGGTCGGCAACAGCCTCGGTTACGATGCCTATCACGTGCAGCCCGGCACCGAGCCATGGCTGACACAAGGCAGCCTGCGCAAGCTCGGGACCACGGAAGATCTTCCGGTGACTCAGCTGCATCATCGCATGGAGGGATTTGATCTGGCCCGCGAGGTCAAGCCGGGCCAGGTCGAGCCGTCATCGCCCGAACAGGCCAGCCTCTACCCCGCCTGGACGTCGTCGAGGAACGCCTGGGGGATGGTCATCGACCTCGATAGCTGCATCGGCTGCAACGCCTGCGTAGCGGCTTGCACGGCCGAGAACAATGTTCCCGTGGTGGGACCGGAGCAGGTCAAAGCCGGCCGTGAAATGCATTGGCTGCGTATCGCCCGCTACTACACTGGCGATATCGCAGCACCGCGCAGCTTCTTCCAGCCGGTGCCCTGCATGCATTGCGAGGACGCGCCCTGCGAGATGGGCTGCCCTGTGCATGCAACCACGCACAGCCCCGAAGGCGTGAACCAGATGGTCTATAACCGCTGCATCGGGACACGGACCTGCTCGAGTTATTGTCCCTACAAGGTGCGGCGTTTCAATTTCTTCGATTACCGCCTGCCTGCCGATTCATCCGAGCATGCTGCTCACAATCCTGACGTGACCGTTCGCTCGCGCGGCGTCATGGAGAAATGCACCTATTGCACGCAGCGTATCGAAGCAGCGCATGTCGCCGCGGACAAGGAAAACCGTCCGCTGCGCGACGGCGAGGTGATCACCGCCTGCCAGCAGGCCTGTCCCACCAGGGCGATCGTGTTCGGCGATATCAACGATCCGGGCTCGGAGGTCTCGCGGTTGAAGCGCGACGGCCGTCACTATGTGCTGCTCGAGGAATTGGGGACGCGTCCGCGCACGACCTATCTGGCGCGCTGGCGTGACGAGGAGAAAGGATCAGGCCAGGGATGAGCGATCGATCCGACATCCTGCCGACACGCCAGAGCATGGGCGGCATCACCGACCAGCTCACCGGGATCCCCTTGCATTTTCCGGTGGAGCGGCGCTGGCTGATCGCGATGCTGTTCGCCAGCGCGCTGCTTCTGCTGCTGATGGTCTCGGTGGTCGAACTGTTCACCCGCGGCGTCGGCATCTGGGGGATCAACATCCCCGTGAACTGGGCCTTCGCCATTCACAATTACGTCTGGTGGCTCGGCATCGGGCATGCCGGCACGCTGATCTCGGCGCTCCTGCTGCTGACGGGCAGCCAGTGGCGCAACTCGCTCAACCGCTTCGCCGAGACAATGACGCTGTTCGCCGTGGTCTGCGCCGGAATTTATCCGGTCCTGCATCTCGGCCGGCCCTGGTACGTCTACTGGATGTTTCCCTATCCGGCCAGCATGGGGGTGTGGCCGCAATTCCGCAGTCCGCTCGAATGGGACATCTGGGCGGTGCTGACCTATCTCACGGTCTCGCTGGCATTCTGGTACACCGGCCTGATCCCCGATCTCGCCGCCGCACGCGACCGGGCAACGCGTCGCGGATGGCAGATCTTCTTCGGCATCACGGCGCTCGGATGGCGCGGCTCGACCACGCATTGGCTGCGTTGGTCGCAGGCGTACAGGCTGACGGCCGGGCTCGCGGTGCCGCTGGTCGTATCCGTTCACAGCGAGGTGTCGCTGCTGTTCGCCGCGGGACAGATTCCGGGCTGGCACTCGACGATTTTTCCGCCTTACTTCGTGCTGGGAGCCGCGTTCTCCGGCTTTGCCGTGGTCTCCATCATCGCCGTCGCACTGCGCTCATGGTTCGGGCTCCAGAACCTCGTGACCGAAGATCATCTCGATCTGCTCGGCAAAGTCCTGCTCGCCACCGGCCTGATGACGGCCTACGGCTACGTCTTCGAAGTGTTCGATGCGCTCTATTCGGGAGAGGAGCATGAGCTTCAAACGCTGGCGGATCGTTTTGCCGGCGCCTATGCCTGGACTTATTGGGGCGCGGTTATCTTCAACTTCATTCCGCTGCAGGCGCTGTGGTGGCGCCTTGTGCGGCGAAGCGGATGGATGTTGCTGCTTATCTCCGTGTCGGTCGCGATCGGAATGTGGCTCGAGCGCTATATGATCCTGGTCACCAGCCTCTATCGCGATTTTCTGGTCTCGTCGTGGCGCCAGTTCACGCCGAGTTTCTGGGACTGGTCGACCTATTTCGGCACGATCGGACTCTTCCTGGTGCCGTTCCTCATCGCTATCAGGCTCATTCCCATGATCTCGATCTTCGAGACCAAAGAGCTTCTCCACGAGGAGAAAGCGGAGGAGCAGCATGGCTGACGAACTCTACGGCGCACTGGCGGAATTCAGGAATCCGGAGGACCTGATGGCGGCCGCACGGAAGGCGAGGCAAGCGGGCTATCGCGATCTCGATGCCTTTACGCCGTTTCCGATCGAGGGACTGGACCGCATCCTGCGACTTCCGCGCCCCACAATCTCCGTCGTCGGCCTCGCGGGAGCCATCGCCGGCGCGGGGACCGCGCTCATGATGCAGGTCTATGTGAACTACGACTACCCGCTCAATGTCGGCGGCCGGCCGATCTACGCGATATCGGCCTTCGCGGTTGTGACGTTCGAGCTCACAATCCTGTTCTCCGCGCTCGCCATGCTGGTCGGAATGTTGTGGCAGAACGGGCTGCCCCGGCTCAACTATCCGGTCTTCAACGCCGAACGATTTCATCGTGCGAGCAAGGACCGGTTCTTCCTCTGTGTGAACGCCAAGGATGCGAAGTTCGAGGCGGGCAAGACCCTGGCGTTCCTGAGCGAGGCGGGCGCGTTATCGGTGGAGCTTGTCCCGGGATGAGCCGGCTGCCGCTCATTGTTGCCCTTGCCGGTCTGCTCGCCGCCTGCGACCAGAACATGGACGTGCAGCCGCGCTATAGCGAATATTCGCGGGCGCCGCTGTTTCGTGGCAGCGTGCTGCGCCGGCCGCCGGCAAACACGGTTGCTCGTGATGATCTCGAACGGGAGAAGGCCGCCAGCACTAAGCCGGCGCTCTCGGCTGAACTGCTGGCCCGGGGGCGGGCGCGTTTCGGTATTTTCTGCTCGCCGTGCCACGGCGCCGGGGGCGATGGCAACGGCGTCATCGTGCAGCGCGGCATGCCGCGTCCGACGAGCTATCACGACGATCGGCTGCTCGCTGCCGATGATCAGCATTTCTTCGATGTGATCACCAACGGCTATGGCGCGATGTACTCCTATGCCGCGCGTGTGCCGCCGCGGGATCGCTGGGCGATAACAGCCTATATCCGCGCGCTTCAGCTCAGCCGCCATGCCTCGCTCGACGATGTGCCGCCGGACGAGCGCGCCAGGCTCGAGAGCTCGCCATGAGAGTTCGTGCGGGCGCAAGAAGCGGGGTGGCGGTGGGGTTGGGCCTGGTCCTGATCGCCGGCTTTGTGGTCGACGGGCGGTCGACCATCGCGGCCTATCTCGTCGCCTGGATCGCCTGGAGCGCAATTCCGATCGGCGCATTGATCCTCTTCATGACCAGCTATCTGGTGCGGCGGCGCTGGACCGAGGCGTTGCATCCGGTCTTCGTGGCTGCGACCGGAACTTTGCCCGTCGTGGCGCTGATGCTCATTCCCGTCCTTCTCTTCATGAAGGAGATCTATCCGGCCCTCGCCGATGCGGCCTCGTTGCCCCCGTTCAAGGCGCGATGGTTCGTAGTCTGGTTTTTCGTGTTGCGGACCGTGTTCTACTTCGCGGTCTGGATCGCTCTCGCCGAATGGCTCCGGCGCGCCTGGCGCAATGATGAGGCGATGGTGCGTGCCGCATCGACCGGAGCTATCCTGTGGGCCCTGACCGTGTCGTTCGCGGGGATCGATTGGATGGAGCAGCTCGAGCCTGAGTTTCACTCCTCGATCTATGGCCTGCTTTATCTCAGCTTCGCGCTGACGAACGGAACAGCTTTCGTCATTGCTGCCGGACTGCTGTCACCGCGCCAGATTGGGCGCAGCCGCGGCTACAGCGGCCTGCTGCTCTCGGTGCTGCTGCTCTGGTGCTATCTCCACGCCATGCAGTATATCGTCATCTGGTCGGGAAATATCCCCAAGGAAGTCGCCTGGTATCTTATGCGATCCGAAAACGGCTGGCAGCTCGTACTGGCAGCCCTGGCGTTCGCGCAATTCGTGGTCCCATTCTGTGCGATGCTGAGTGCCAGGGTGCGATCGGATCCGCATTGGCTGCTGGCCCTCTGCGGACTGACGCTAGCGATGCGCTGGCTCGAATCCGCAATCCTCATCCTGCCGGCAATTCAGGGTCTTTCCGTCGCGATGACTGTGGCCATGTTGATTGCCGCGACGTTCTTTCTAGGCATGGTCTTGTGGTTGACGTTTGATGCGGTCCTTGTCAGGGAGGCGCAGGATGGGGCGCCGGGCGCCGCTATCTGGCCGCGAACTCGCGGCGAACGAGAAGCCCGATCAGCAGGCCAAGGATCATGACGCTGATGGACGCGGCAGCGAGCAGCAGCCGGCGCGCCGCGAGCGTGTAAGTGCCGCTCGCGGGATCGAAGCCGTAGCAGAGAAGATGGACCTGGTCGGTCCAACGCCCGATACGTCCCTGGCCGGCTTCGACCAGGGCGAGACGCAGACTTGTGGCATCCACCGCCAGTGCGGAGAGTGCGCGCGAAATCCGCCCGTCGGGCGTCACCACGAAAGCGGCAGCCGGATGGGCAAATTGATCGTGTTCGCGATCGTAGATCGCCCGCACCCCGAACGCCTCGGTCAGAAAGCCGATATTCGCGGCGGTAGCCTGCAGAAAGAAGCTCTGCTCGGGCAAGCCGGCTCGTGTGCTGAGCTGAGCAGTCTTCATCGCGAGCGCCTGCGCGACGCTGTCCTTTGGGTCGAAACCGACAACGATCAGCCGAAAGTCCGGACCCGCTCTCAGCCCCGTATCGGCCAGGGCGCTCGACACGATCGATATCGCCGGCCCGCAAAGCGTTTCGCACGTGTAGTCGGCGAGGATCCAGACGGTGGGCACGCCTCCAAGCCAGCTTTGGAGTGGGGCGGTGCCGCCGCGCAGCTCATCCATGCGGATCTGCAGCGGCAATTGGGCATTCAGGTGTGGCGTGAGAGTAGCCTCTTCCAGTTGTTTTCCGGCGATGGCGGCTTGCGCGGCGCAGGGCATAGCGACAAGTACGGCGATGGCAAACATCCAGTTTGCGATTGGCGTGCCGATCCGGCTCGCGAAGATGTCGATCGAGTGTTGGACTGCCAATAAGATGCCTCTGGGCTTGGGATCGTCGAGGGTGTCGGCCGATCGACACCTGCGAACTTCCGTGGTTCACCTCAATTTCGATGTGACGACATTGTTCCCAAAATTTTGCTGCGTAGTCGGAGGCTGCTGGCCTGAATTGAGTCACGCAAGATGCGCTCGCCGTCAGCCCCGGCGAGCAGGATGTGCTGGCTTGCGGTGCATCCTCACCGGTTGTTGCACTCTCGATTGCGACCGGTGTATTGAAGCGATCGCTTTGGGGTTTCCCGCACGCCGGTGCGGGAGGCGCTACGCCAACTCGTGGTCAGCGGTCTGGTGGAAGCGCGGGTGCGCGGTGGTCGTTGTGCGGATGACACCCGAGCGTATCATGAACCTGACCGCATGATCCATCAAGGAGACACGCGCCATGCGCATGATCACGCTCGCCGCCGCCCAGATGGGACCGATCCAGCGCGCCGAGGAGCGCGAGATCGTCGTCAGGCGCATGCTGGCGCTGATGGATGAGGCGAAGGGGAAGGGCTGCGACCTCATCGTCTATCCGGAGCTGGCGCTGACCACCTTCTTCCCGCGCTGGTATATGACGGATCCGACCGAGGTCGATCGATGGTTCGAGCGGGAGATGCCGAACGATGCCGTGCGGCCGCTGTTCGAGCGGGCCGCGAGTTACCGGATGGCGATGAGCTTTGGCTATGCCGAGCTCACGCCCGACGGTCATCATTACAACACCGCCATTCTCACCGATCGAAGCGGCAAGATCATCGGCAAATACCGCAAGGTTCATCTGCCGGGGCATTCCGAGTTCGATCCGGAGCGCACGCATCAGCATCTCGAAAAGCGTTATTTCGAGCCGGGCGATCTCGGCTTTCCGGTCTGGCGCGAACTCGGCGGCATCATCGGCATGGCCGTCTGCAATGACCGGCGCTGGCCCGAAACCTATCGCGTGATGGGCCTGCAGGGCGTCGAAATGGTGCTGATCGGCTACAATACCCCATCGGTGAATGCGCAGAAGGGCGCCGAGGGACCGGAGAAGCGTCTGTTCCACAACCGCCTCTCGGTGCAGGCCGGCGCCTACCAGAACGCCTGCTGGGTGGTGGCCGTGGCCAAGGCCGGCAACGAGGACGGCTTTCCGATGATCGGCGGCAGCATGATCGTCAATCCGGATGGCGAGATCGTCGCCGAGGCGAAAACCGAGGACGACGAACTGCTGATCCACGCCTGCGACCTCGACGACACCCTGTTCGGCAAGCAGACGATTTTTGATTTCGCGCGTCACCGGCGCATTGAGCATTACGGGCTGATCACCAGCCGTACCGGGGCCATCCCGCCACCCTAGGCCATCAAGAGCAAAGAAATTCAGCCTCACTGTCCTGCGAATTGCACCGCGCCGATCGCCATGGTGACGGCGGCCTGAGTCGGATCGATGACGGGGATGCCGAGCGCATCCTCAAGGGGCTTGCGGTGGCGTGCCATGCCGGCGCAGCCCATCACGACGGCGCCCGCCCCATCCTCCTCCTTCAGTGCGCGGCCGACCGCGATCATTTTGGACAACGTATGCTCGCCCGAGGCCGTTTCGGCGACGCTCATGTCTAGCGGGCGTTCGGCGGCGAGGCGGTCCATCAGCCCCATCTGGCGCAGGTAGCGCAGATGTCTGCGGATCGAGCGCTGCGCGATCGCGATGACGCCAAAGGTCTCGGCGCGGGTGAGCGCAGTGAGCACGCCGCATTCGGCAATGCCGAGCACGGGCCGTGTGGTCGCCTCGCGGCAGACATGCAGGCCAGGGTCGCTGTAGCAGGCGATCACGAAGGCCGCGGACATGTTGTCGCTCTCGACGCGGCGGCGCAGCGGCATGGTCACGCTCTCGGCATCGGCCTGGCTCTCGATGCCGAACGGCCCCTCGGTCAGCGTCTCGCAGACGATTTTTGGGCCGTCGGCAAACATCAACGGCCTCAAAGCCGCAGCAACGCCAGCGGTCACCACGGTATTGGAGTTCGGATTGATGACGAGGATGCGCGGCGGCGACATGAAAGTTCCTGCTCGAGTCGATTGACGGCATGAAATGCAGGCCACCACTATGCCATGGCTGGCCGATGTCGTCATGCCCGCCGCCGGCAAGTTGCACTGCCATGCAGAATGATACGGAGATGATCATGACCGAACCCGCCTATGATCTGATTATCCGGGGAGGGCGCGTCGCTACCGCGACCGATGTGTTCGAGGCCGACATCGCCATCGCGGGCGAAACCGTTGCGGCGGTCGGCCGCGGGCTAGGGCCGGCCAAACGCGAGCTCGACGCGCGAGAAAAGCTCGTGCTGCCCGGCGGCGTCGATAGCCACTGCCACATCGAGCAGCTCTCCGCCGCCGGCATCATGAATGCCGACAGTTTTGAGAGCGCGACCACATCTGCCGCCTTCGGCGGAACCACGACCGTGATCTCATTCGCCGCCCAGCATGTCGGCATGCACCTGCGAGAGGTGCTGGACGACTATCATGCGCTGGCGCGCAAGGGTGCGGTCATCGACTATGCCTTCCACATGATCATCGCCGATCCGACCAGGCAGACGCTGGAGCAGGACCTGCCGGCGCTGATCAGGCAGGGCCATGGCTCGATCAAGATTTTCATGACCTATGATCGCCTGAAGATCGACGACGAGCCGCTGCTCGATATTTTGGTGGCGGCGCGCGAGGGCGGCGCCATGCTGTGCGCGCATGCCGAGAATCACGGCATCATCTCCTGGATGGTGAAGCGGCTGCTCGCGCGTGGTTATTCGGACCCGAAATATCATGCCATCAGTCACGCGCGGTTCTCCGAAGCCGAGGCGTTCAACAGATTGATTGGAATGGCGGCACTGGTCGATCAGCCGATCATGATCTTCCATGTTTCGACCGCGGAGGGCGCCAAGGTGATCCGCGATGCGCGTGGACAGGGGCTGAAGGTGTTTGCCGAGACCTGTCCGCAATATCTGTTCCTGACCGCCGATGACCTCGACCGGCCGGGCGTCGAGGGCGCGAAGTGGATGTGCAGCCCGCCGCCGCGCCGCGGCGCCGATCAGGACGCGTTGTGGACCGCGCTCTCGCTCGGCGACCTGCAGACGATCTCGTCCGATCACGCGCCCTACCGGTTTGACGAAACCGGCAAGCTCCGCGCCGGCCCGGCGCCGAACTTCAAGCAGGTGGCCAATGGCCTGCCGGGGCTCGAGACGCGGTTGCCGCTGTTGTTCGACGCCATGGTCTCGGAGGGCCGGCTGGGCCTGGAGAAATTCGTCGAACTGACATCCACTGCGCCGGCAAAAATCTACAATCTGCATCCGCGCAAGGGCTCGATCGCGATCGGCGCCGATGCCGATATTGCGATCTGGGACCCGAAGCGCCGCGTCACGATCGCCGACGATGCCATGCATGACCGCGCGGGCTACACGCCCTATGCCGGCCGTACCGTGCGGGGCTGGCCGATCACCGTGCTGTCGCGCGGGCGGGTCATTGTCGACGATGGAAAGCTTTTGGCATCTCCAGGTTCAGGCCGTTTCCTTGCCCGCAGCGGCGGCGAGGCCGCCAAGCCGACAGGGCGGCTCGTCGCCGACATGAATCCGGAGACGAATTTCGGCGCGAAGCTGCTATGAGCAGATGCCGCGCTCGGGTTTGACGGTATCTGCGGACGGATTAATCTACCGCGCCTGCTTCACGCGTTAGAGCGTTTTCGAGCGGAGTGGGCACCGGTTCGCGTGAGGAAAAACGCGTCAAGACGGAAATCCAGAGCCTTTCTTCCGATTCAATCGGAGCGGAAAAGGCTCTAGTTGACGTCTTTGCCACTAAGTTGCCGCGCGAATCAGCGTTGTTCGATCACCTTTTATTTTGGGGAGATTATCGACGTGGCGATGGGAACGGTGAAGTGGTTCAATTCAACCAAGGGCTATGGCTTTATCAAACCGGACGCCGGGGGCCCGGACGTGTTTGTCCATATTTCCTCTGTCGAGAAGGCCGGATACACCGGTCTCGCAGAAGGCGTGCGGATCAGCTACGAGCTGGTGCCAGATCGCGCTCGCAGGGTTTCAGCGGAGAATTTGCGGCTAGGCTGAGG
>NZ_JAFATE010000479.1 GCF_019244115.1 Bradyrhizobium sp. | reverse complement strand
AGAGCGTTGCAAAAGCCCCAATCTGATCCAAGTCGCGGGCTAGATTTCGGGCATTCTATCTGCCTCTGATTCGGCGGACCAAACGCGATTTGCGAAGGGATGTGGGTTATGGGATTTTTCAAGCGTGATGTTGCCCCGGTCGAACGCTTCGAGCGCGCCCTCAAGGACAAGCAGGCGGCGCGGGCGCGGCTTGCGGAGCAGCTCGGCGGGGCCGAACAGGTCCTTGCCGACATGCGCGCCGCGGCCGAGCAGCTGGCGGTGGCCGGCGCCAGCAATACGAAACTGGAGCGCGCCGAGGTCAAGCTGCGCGCTGTCGAGGATCGCGTCAAGAAGCTGCGGGCCGAACTGGCGGAGCTCGACGAGCAGATCGTCGCAACCGAGCGGGCCTGTGCCGACGCCAGGGCCCAGCGCGACCGCGACATGACGGCCGACGGCATCGAGGCGATGGTTTTGGCCATCGAACAGGCGGCCCCGAAGTTCGAAGCCGGCGCCCGCTCGCTGATGGAGGCGGTCACCAGAAGCGGTGCGCCATTGCCGGATGCGAGCCGGTTCGCGACCAGCGTGGAAGCGGTGCGCCGCGAAGTGCTCTCCGCCGTCGAACTGCTGTGCTGGGAGCTGCGGTCCACCGCCGTCCGCACGCGCGCCGGCAATGCCAATGCCGCGCTGCTCGCGCAGGCCGAGCCGGAACAGCCACAGCTTCCGGAGATCGAGCGTCAGGTGATCTATACGCTCAATCCGCTCCGCTGGCGCGAGGGCAGCGAGCTGCGCAAGGCGCAGGCGTTCACGCTGGTCGACCTGCCGCGGACGCTGCTGAGCACGGCGCTGCGCCATCAGCACGTCGATTATCCGAATGCGCGGCGCGTGCAGACCCTGATGCAGGTCCATGGTGGCGAACGGCTGCGGAGCGATCTCGGGGATGACGATCCGCAGTTCATCGATCTCGACGTGCTCGCCGCCGACGACAGCGAAACTCCGCGCGCCGATGTGGCTTGAGCGCTGAGGGGCCTGCTCCACGCCGAGCATTGCGTATCGCCGGGCAAGTGAGAGTTAAGAGTATGCAATTGGTCGGCAGGCAGCCCTGGTTTGGCGGAGTGGCGCTCGCGCTGCTCCTTATTGGCGTCATTTTTCTGGTCACGGATCCGGCCGCGAGGGCCGAGAACCTGGATGAGGGCAAACCGGCGGCAAGGCTGTTCGCCGACGGCTGTTCGACGTGTCATCACCGCGCCCGCGGGCTCACCAAGGGGCGCTTCACCGTCACGCTGTACCTGTTTCTGCAGCAGCATTATGCGAGCAATTCGAGCTCGGCCTGGGCCCTCGCGTCCTACCTCGAGTCTGTCGACGGTGCACCACATGGTCAGACACGGAGCGTCATGACAAGGCCGTCGCGGTCTCGTCCGCCGGGGTCCTTGCGGCCGCCCATGCCGATACCGCAGCACTGACGAACTGCGATCGCACGGTCGATTGTGCTTCACGATTTGCTTCCGCTGCAAGCCGTCGTGTTTGGCCCGCAGACCCGAGATGGGATATGCTGCGCACGCGATCGCGGTCACGTCGATGATCGGGGGTGTCGACGGGCCGAAGCGGGACGGCTTCCATGATCACTATTCCTGAGCTGGCGGCGGACGAGCTGGAGGAATTTCTCGGCTCCTACATGCGTCGCCGGTTCGGCTCGTCGCAGATGCGGCTCGTCGAGTGCGTGACGTCGGCCGCGCGCATGGCGATCGAGTGCATCGGCAACAGTGACGCGCTCTACCACAATGTCGAACATACGCTCCTGGTCACCCTCGCGGGGCACGCGATTTTCCGCGGCCGTGCCCTGCACATGCATGTGACGGCGGACGATTATGCTCATCTCATCATTGCCTGCCTCACCCATGACATCGGCTATGTGCGTGGCCTTTTAAGGGATGACGACGCGAACGGCTTTGTGATCGACCCGACGGGGAAGAAGATGATGCTGCCGCGCGGCTCATCGGATGCCGCGCTGATGGCCTATCACGTCGACCGCTCCAAGCTTTACGTCTTGAACCGCATTGCGGGAATTTCTCCGCTCGATCCCCAGCGCATCGCCGATGCGATCGAGGGCACGCGGTTTCCGCCGGTCCCCGGCCGGCAATGCGATGAGGAGGCATCGATCGTGCGCGCGGCCGACTTCATCGGTCAGCTCGGCGATCCCAACTACATCCGGAAAGCCAATGCCCTGTACCACGAATTCGAGGAGGTCGGCATCAACCGCCAGCTCGGCTATGAATCGCCGGCCGATATCATCAATCGCTATCCGCAATTCTACTGGGACAGCGTCGCCCCGCAGATCCAGACCGAGATCGGTTATCTGAACATGACCTCGGGTGGGCGCCAGTGGATTGCAAACCTCTATGCCAACGTGTTCCGGGCCGAGCGTGACATCGCGCTGTCCGGGCCGCAGCAATGACGGATGCGAGTCGGCGTGGAGGCATCATGGCCACTCATGAAAGCGGACCACCGGCCTCGGCGAGGTGGCCGAGGAAACGCAGCGCTCTCTTTATTCCGCGGAAGGCCTGGTCGCGGAATGCACGAAGACGAGCGCGCGCGCTGGCTGATGCGGGTTCGTCCTGCGCCGCGTCAAGCGCGATCCGCGGATGATGGATGGGAATGGCGCGCTCAAACATGGGAATGTCTCCACGGCCGGCCTGTTCGGCAAATCACCCGCCGACCAGCCCATCATGTTGGCTGCGGACCAAGGTTTCAAGGACGTCTGATGGGTTGTTCGACGGATCGCATCTGCCGCAATGCAGCTTGCGCGGGCAGCGCAACAACGTTGACCTGGGTCAATGCATCAAGGGCAATTGGAAGGTTTTCGGCCACGCTGGCGCGCTCGCCCTTGTTCGGACCGATTATCCCGAACACACCACGACCGTGCTCGGACGATTTGGCGCCGTGCCCGACCAGTTGCGCTTTGAGGAAGGTCCGGTCTAGCGGCCGGCCGCTTGCAGCCAAGCACACCGCCGGGAAGGTAAGGGGCCATGCCTCACTGATGCGGCCCACTAAACCTTCGCCCGGCGTGCCGTTCGTGGCTTTACCGCTATACCATGGTCCGAACGCGAACCACGCTACTATCGCGGTTCTCTCTGCGGAGGTGGAGTCATTGAACCTCCCGTTTGCGTGGTTGACCAATGTGATCGCCAAGCGAGGCGACGCAGCAATGCTCCTCCCATCGCTTCGCGCTGTCAAGCCGGATCATCCCGGGAGAGCCGGGGTGGGGCAGGTTTCCGAAGAGGGCGCGGCGCGGATTTTGCGCTAGTTCGGCACGCTTTATGGATAGTCGGATCGCTGCGTGGTAACGTCCGGGCAGAATGACGCATCGCATTCTGGTTTTTTACGGCTCCTACCGCTCCGATCGAATGGGCATCCGCCTTGCTCACTTCGTCGTCGCTGGCTTGCGGGCGCGCGGGCTGGAGGTCGCATTGATTGACGCCAAGGCC
>NZ_JAFATE010000419.1 GCF_019244115.1 Bradyrhizobium sp. | reverse complement strand
GTAGAGCGCGGGCCCCTCTCAGATCTCGATCTTCTCCGCGATCTCAATGGCATCATCAATCTCGATGCCGAGATATCGAACCGTGCTCTCGATCTTCGTATGACCCAATAAGAGTTGCACCGCACGCAGGTTTCCGGTTCGTCGGTAGATCAGCGTCGCCTTGGTTCGGCGCAGCGAGTGAGTGCCGAACTTGAGCGGGTCGAGGCCAATGCTGGCAATCCACTGGCCAACGAGACGGGCGTATTGACGTATCGTGAGGTGAGCATCGTCGTTCCGGCCAGTAAATAACAACTCGGCGGGCGTCCTGGGCGTCATTCTGAGATAGTCGTCGATGGCTTGCCGGGTCTGCTCGGTCAGCTCAAACCGAACAGGGCGACCGGTCTTCTTCTGGCGGACTGTTGTGCGATCTAGCGCATACCCGTTGGGTGCCACGTCATCGACACGCACGGCGACAACATCGCAGCCGCGCAATTTGCTGTCGATAGCGAAGTTGAACAGGGCAAGGTCGCGAGTGCGGCCCTCAAGCTGCAGCTTTGTGCGGATCGACCAGACTTGACTTACTCGCAGGGGAGGCTTTGCGCCGATCAGCTTGCCCTTGTTCCATGGCTGACGGCGAGGCGGACCGACGGATCGGATTCCTTGAGTCTCGTTCATGACCAGTCTCCTTGTTAGAGAGGCCGATCAGAATGGCTCGTACTTAGGCCTAAGACGTTGATCAAACGGGCTTTGAGGCAACAACCGTCGGAACATGGTTCACGGCAGCGTCGAGGGGCGGCGCTGTTGACCCTAAGCCGACGTGATACTTCGGCAGTCTGCCGACGATCTGAATTTCCTGCGGCTGATCCGCTCGAGCGGGGACCGTACCGACTTAGCAAGAACACTTCGTGCGTCGTCGATCCCTCTCGCTCACATTCTTAGCTGCGCATAGTCATCGAATCCCCAAGAAAGCGTCATCGCGGCGTCAATTGCCCGCGAATAGAGTGCCGCAGCCTCAGTCAGGCAAATTCTCAACGCATCGAAATATTCGAAGGAGCGAAATCATGGCTGATTTTCGTGCCTATCTACTATCAACCGCGATCGCGGGCGCGCTGCTCACCTGCACAGTCGCGGTCGTCCAAGCTGACGACGACCGTCGCGTCCGGCACGTCCTTCTCCTGAGCATCGACGGCTTTCATCAGCATGACCTGGCGAACTGCCTGCAAAGCGGCACATGCCCGACGCTGGCAAAACTCGCGGGCCGCGGCGTCACCTATACCAACGCGCGGACGACCACGCCTTCCGATTCGTTCCCCGGCTTGCTCGCGCAGTTGACGGGTGGAACGCCGAAAACGACCGGCGTCTACTATGATGACAGCTATGATCGCACCTTGTTTTCGCCAGACGGAAAATTCCCCGCAGTGATGGCCGGATGCGCCGGCAATCCGGGAACCGAAGTCGTGCTGGACGAGTCGATCGATTTTGACTCGACCAAGCTGTTTAGCGGCGGCATCAACCCGGCCTTCCTGCCTCACCAGCGCCATGCCGACGGCAGCTGCACGAAGGTGTTTCCGCACGATTTTCTCAAGGTCAACACCATCTTCGGTGTCGCCCATCAAGCCGGCTTGCAGACGGCGTGGTCCGACAAGCATCCGGCCTACGACATCGCGAATGGCCCGTTCGTCGGCACGCCCAATATCGACGACCTGTACACGCCCGAGATCAACTCGAACATCTTCACCGCGACGCCAGCCGGTCCGGCTTCGGCAAACGGCGTTGACTTGGCAGGCCCCGCCGGCAAATGCGACGCGACGAACTCGACCCTGGCGTTCAACAACATCGCGCCGGTGCAGTACGTCGACTGCTCACCGACACAGGAAGCCTATGACGACGTCAAGGTCAACGCGGTCGTCAACTGGATCAACGGAAAGCGCGCGGAGGGCCAGCCTTGGACCGGCAGGGCGCCGGCGATTCTCGGCATGAACTTCCAGGCAATCAGTGTCGGCCAGAAACTCGTGGCTGGCGGTTACGACGCGCAACTTGCGCCGAAGCCGATCCTGGCCCACGCTATCGCGCACACCGACGCCTCGATCAAACGCATGATCGATGCGTTGAGTGCACGCAACCTGCTCGAGGACACGCTGATCATCGTTTCGGCGAAGCACGGCCAGTCGCCGATAGATCCTGCCAAGCTGCAGATGGAAGCCAAGGCGACCCAGGCACCGGACCACACGGTGGTGGATCCCGGTAACGTCATCACAGCGCCGGTCGACCAGACCTTCTCCGCGTTCACCAACCCGAACAGCGGTAGCCAATATGCGCAAGGTGGTCACCTGCAGACGGACGACGTTGGCATCGTCTGGCTTCAGCCCAACACGTCGGCCGACGTGAAGCAGGCGGTGACCAGCCTGCAGAACAACGCAAAGCCGATCCACGCCGACACGCTGTCGCCGGGGACGATCTTTGGCTCTAACATCACCTCCGGTGACGCGCTCGCCGATATCTTCGGCGATCCTCGCGTTCCGGGATCAATCGCTGCCGCGAGAGCGCCTGACATCTTCATTCAGCCCGATCACGGCGTGATCTATTCGGGCAGCAAGAAGAAGATTGCGGAGCACGGTGGCGGGTCGCTCGATGACACTCATGTTGCGCTGCTTGTCGCGGGACCTTCCGTCGGCGAAGGCGGCAAGGTCAACGACCTCGTGCACACGACCCAGATCGCTCCGACGATCCTGCGTGCCCTTGGTCTTCCCACCCGCGCTCTAGACTCGGTCCGACAAGAAGGCACACGCGTTCTTCCCGACCTCTTCGACGGGGACGACGACTAGCCGACGCTCAAAGGTCGGAGTTTCGCGATGCGCTGAAACGAAACTGGCCGGCGGTGGATAGCCATCGGCCATTACATTACGTGCGAACTTGTCGCGCTTATCGCCTAATCCTTGCTACGGTGCCGGTGCCTGTCAGCTTTTGTTCAGCTTCTCTGTCTTGCTGCAGGTTTCACAGCAAGCGCATGGCCGCCGCAGCCCATTTTTCCACCAAACCCAATAGCGCCGGTCCTCGCTCTTGGCCTTTATGATCGCTCACCAATCCACGACACCGGCGCTATCTACGCTTTTAATGATCCGGTGCAAGTTGGGACTTGGAGTGTCGATATCTGCCGTCCCCGAACCTTCCACATGGGGAATGATGATCCTCGGCTTCCTCGGATTGGGCTGGATGACGTATCGGCGCAAGAATAGCACGCCGAGCTTCGCCTGAGCCGGACCGCCGTCGGTAACAGACAAGACCGCCTTCGGGAGGTCCTTTTGTTTGACCGGCGACTTCTGGTGTTGGCCCAAGGCGGCCGAGAGCTGGCACTGCAGCAAGTCAGCAGCTATCTGAGCTATAGCAGCCTTGGCGCTCACACATTCGGGAAGGCAGCACATGACCCACTGCCGACAATTCCTGCCGAGCCTGCGCCGGCGAGTAAGCTCACTATCCCTGTTCGGGAAAGCCTCGAAGGCGGCGCCTGTATCGCCCGTCAAAAGCTAGCTCGGGACAGAATCATCGGTGTCCCAACCAATGGCGCGGCGCAGAAAATTATAGTTTAGCGCCTGAAGGGCGGCACGTTCGCCGTTGTCCTTCCCGTCGCTGTGACCGCCCGTGGCGGGCTCGTAAAAATAGGCATCGTAACCCATGGCCTGCAGCTTGGCCGCCATCTTTCGCGCATGAGCGGGATGAACGCGGTCATCCGCGCGGCTTGTCGTCAGGAGAATCGGCGGATAGGGCCTTCCGGGCGCGGCAACGTGATAGGCCGAAATTTCTGATAGAAACGCCCAGTCTTCCGGTTTGTCCGGATCACCATATTCGTCGATCCCGACATTGCCCACGAGCAGTTTCTTGCTGCGACGCATGTCGATGACCGCAACGGCACAGAGCAAGGCGCCGAATCGCTCGGGATAGCGGGTCATCATATTCGCAATGAGAAGACCGCCGTTCGATCCGCCTTCCGCAGCGATGCGCTCAGGCCGGGTTACCCCACGCGCCACGAGATCCGCCGCGATGGCGGCGAAATCATCGTGAGACAGTCGTTTGCCTTCGCGGCGCCCGACATCATGCCAGTCTGTCCCAAACTCGCCTCCGCCGCGCAAATGCGTAATCACGCATGTGCCGCCGCGCTCGAGCCAGAGCTTTCCAAGCGCTGCATTGTAAAAACGGGGCATCGAGATTCCAAACCCGCCATAACCGTAGAGGTGCACCGGGGCATTGCCCGTTTCGCCGGGCGGCCCGACCTGCACATAGGGAATCGCGACGCCATCACTCGACGTCGCCTCATGCCGTGAGACCGCGAGCCCGGCTGGATCGAATGCCCGCGGTGCCTGCTTCAATAGGACAGCCGGCGCTTTCGGCTCGAGCAGGAACAACGAGGGCGGTGTCAGCGGGTCGTGCGCAATTGCAAGGAGACCCCCGTTGCTCTCATCCTCTTCGGTATCGAACGGCCAGACATGGGCTGAGCCATTCTTCGGCAGGCCCGGGAGCGTCTCCCGCGTCCAAGCGCCTTCGCTCGGGGTCAGCGCTTCGAAGGCCGGATCGAGATTATCGAGAATGCTCAAGATCAGCCGGTCACCGGCCCAGCTCATCGTCTGCAAGGCGCGCCGTTTCGCTGGCTCGAACAGCTTCGTAAAATGACGGTGACCGGCCAGGAATGCCCCGAAAGGAATGCCGATGACGCTGTCCGGCTCAAATCCTTCACTCGCAGGGATCCAGGCCGTCCGCAGCTTCACGACAAGCCAATCGCCGTGCACCCATATATTTGCATCGGAGGGAACATCGATCCTGGTTCTGGCCCCGCTACGATCGCCCATCCAAAAGTTGATGTCGATAAGACCCGGCTTCTCGACAAACCATACGCGCTCTTCCGGGGCATCGCGATCGACCTGGGCCCCGACCCCGAGATAGTCTTCCTTCGTTTCGAAGATGACGGAGGCTGCGAGCGGATCGGTTCCGCGCCGCCACAGCCTGACGGTGCGTGGCAACCCTGTGTTGGTTGCCATATTGGGGCCGAGCGGCGACATCAGCAGGAGCGTGTCGTGATCGAACCAGACCACGTTGCTGCGCGCCTCAGGCAGATTGAATCCGTCAGCAACGAATTCGCGGGTGTTGAGGGTCGAATTCGCGCAAGACAACCGCGTCCTTGCCTCCACGTGAGAGGTGAACGATCGCCCGGTCATGCGTCCCGGGAAGTGATTGCCCGCCACGCCACACCCAATCTTCGCCCTCTTTGGTAGCTAGCGCGTCGACGTCGATAAGGACATCCCACTGCGTGTTCTCACTTCGAAAACTATCGAGCGAGGTCGTCCGCCACAAACCCCGTGGATGTTCGGCATCCTGCCAGGGATTGAACAGTCTCCTGCCCCTCCGGTTAGGAAACGGAATGTTGTCCGGCCGATCGAAGATGAGCTTGAGCGTATCGCGATCACCAGCAAAGCGGCCGTTGCCGAACCGATCCAGTGTTGCGGCGTTCTGCGCCTCCACCCAGGCCAGCGCCTGAGAGCTTTCGGTCTCCTCGAGCCAAAGGTAGGGGTCATCGTCCGGCGCTTCGACAGTGGGCCTTGCATCAACCATGGGCCAAGAAACCTCTCGATTCGCCGCGATGCAGGCGAGGACCGCTGCGAACGATAAACGGGATGATCGTAGCAATCTAAGGAAGATACTCTGCCTTGCTTCCCGTCTTGATTTCAAATCACGGTAACTTGTCAGCGCGCTCAAAAAAATGCTCGTGCGGTCTCAGCATGCGCTCATGCAAGCCGACCCGAGGAGGCCCGCTCTCGGAGATAGCCGAGGTGATCTTCCGCGGCGTCGCGCTTTTCGGGAATATCGGCGAGAGCCCAACACCAGACCGAGACGCATAAGCTACGCAGGTAGCCAAGTTCAACGAGAGCGTCACGATTGAGCGGCTCGAATGCAGTCAATTCCGGCGCGGAGAGAAAGCCGATGTCCCATTCGCGCGGGCCGAGGCACGCATCCTCGAAATCGTTCCAGAGCGCACCATCAGAAGTGATGAACACGTTGCCGAGATGCGCATCGCCCAGGATCGGCACGAGCCGCACCGGCAGCCGGTCCAATGCAATCCGAAGAGAGCTGTAAATCGAGAGCAGAAATTCCCGATCGTCGTGAGCCAAGGCGGGCAGCGCCATGGGGTTTGGAGCAAATTGCGGCATTGATCGATCTTCGCCCAGAAATTCGGGAGCTCGGAGGGAAAATCGGCGAGCGCTTGATGTACGCGGCTTAGCGCCTCGGCCGCGCGCGCCATGTGCGCGGCGTTGTCCTCGCCCGCGGGTACATGGCTGACAAACTCCCAAAAGCTCACGGCAAACCCGGCAGAGAAATGCGGACCGGGAGGCACTTCGGCAGCAAGTCTAACGCTCGGGGCTCCGCGTGCAGCGAGATGTTGTGCGACGGCCAGCTCGCGGCGCAGCCTGTCAAGCGACTGCGTATCGTCGCGCACGGCACGGCCGACCAATCGCGTCGGCAGCAGGCGAATGCTAACGTGCTGCGAAGTGTGCAGCACAACAGGATCGACGCTCCTAACGCCAAGCCGGCGGGCCACCTCCATCGCTGCTGCCACGGCTGCCGCTGAGAATGCCAGTTTGGACATGGGCTTCCTCAAATCGTGCCGCCCGCATAAAATCTACGCCCGGGGAACTCGGGTTCGACCGAATCGAGGAGCGGACCTCCAGCCCAACTCAGGCGCACGACCGGTTTACCCGGTCGCGATTGAGACTCAGCCCCGTATGACCAACAGCGCAAGCGTTCCAATACCGAGGAGCGCTGCCCAGCTCACCAGCACCGCCATTCCGTACTTTCGAAGCAATCGGGGATCCATTTCGTGCTCCATGAGTGCGCCACCAGAAAATAGGGGCGCTCGCCACCTTTGCCAGATGGCGGAGCAAACAGGTACACAGCCGCGCGTCCGCCATTGGCCCGAAGGCAAAGAAGCCTGGGAACGCTGCGCTGGCCCGCTGTCAGGGGCAGACCGGACGTGCGTCTCGGGGTTATCGACCGCCGGTCATGACCCTCAGCAGAAGTTTGGTGTCAGCCGGGCGCGTCTTTTGACCCGAGGCGGCTGTTCAGCACCTGAAAAGGCTAACTCCGTTGTTGAGGCAGATCGCGATTACTGCGCATACCAGTAGTTGTACGGTCGCCACATGCCCCACAATCGACGCAAACTATGCTCAGCGTTCTAGTGCGCGGAAGTTAGTAGCGCCTTCAATATTGTTATAGTTGGGCTTGGCATCGTTTTCTGCGGCCCGTTAGCGGCCTGCGATGATGCTGCTTGCGAGATAGACTAGTTTGACTGGCCTTCCACGGGAGGAGGGGCACACATTTGTCTACGCCTACGGTCATTTCAGTTGTCGATGATGACGCATTGGTCCGCACTGCACTGAACAACGTTCTATTGTGGCGCGGCTATATCGTGCATGCGTTTGGTTCGGGCGAGGAGTTGCTGGAGTCGTCCCGCTTAAATGCCACGTCGTGCGTAATCTCGGATGTGCAGATGTCACGGATGGACGGCCTTGAGCTGCTGGCGAACATGCGCATGC
>NZ_JAFATE010000382.1 GCF_019244115.1 Bradyrhizobium sp. | reverse complement strand
GCAATGCATCGCCTATGTCTCGCAATTCATGACGCTGCTGCCCGGCGACGTCATCACGACCGGCACGCCGCCGGGCGTCGGCACGGGCATGAAGCCGCCACAGTTCCTCAATGTCGGCGACGTCGTCTCCCTCGGCATCGAGGGACTCGGCGAGCAGCGCCAGGAGATCGTCGCGGCGTGAGGTGCGCCGAATTTTTGCGCCCGCCGCGATTGCGAGGGGCGCACAACCTGCACCGTCATTCCGGGGCGATGCGCAGCATCGAACCCGGAATCTCGAGATTCCGGGTTCGGCTCTTCGAGCCGCCCCGGAATCACGGGCCGCTCAAAAACCTAACCCTAGATGCCCGGCACAAGGCCGTGCATGAGAGATTGGTCGGGAAACACAAAAATGAAACTCACCTTCTCCGCCGCCTCGCCGTTTGTCCGAAAAGTGCGCATCGCCGCGATCGAGCTCGGCCTGATCGACAGAATCGAATTCGTCCCCACCACGGTCGCCCCGGGAACGCCGAACGACGAGTACTCGAAGATCACGCCGGTGAAGAAGCTGCCGGTGCTTATCCTCGACAATGGCGAGGTCGTGCTCGATTCCTACGTCATCGTCGAATATCTCGATGACCTCGCCGGCGGCGGCAAGCTGATCCCCGCCTCCGGAGCGCTGCGCTGGAAGATCAAGGCCGACCATTCGCTGCTGCAGGGCATGCTCGATTCCATGCTGCTGTGCCGCTACGAAGCGATGGTGCGTCCAAAGGAGCTTTTCTGGAAGGCCTGGGCGGACGATCATTGGAGCCGGGCCTGGAACGGCATGGCACGCTTCGAGCAGGAGGCCGAAGCGATGCTGGCGCGGCCGCTCGACATCGCCCAGATCTCCCTTATCTGCGTGCTCGGCTATGCCGATTTCCGCTTTGCCGATTGCGGTTGGCGCAAGGCCTATCCGAAGCTCGACGCGTTCCACCAGAAGATGCTGGAGCGGCCGTCGGTCAAGATCTCGCTGCCCCCGGCTGCGTGATCAAGCGTGGAGGCGCAGCCATGAGTCTGACTTTTGCTGTTGGCGATCTCACCATCCATCGTGTCATCGAGCAGGAGACCACGTTCCTGCCAGCGCTGGAGATGTTTCCGGCGCTGACGGGCGAGCTGCTCGCGGAAAACCGGTCGTGGCTGCGTCAGGCGAAGGCGCTGGACAATGAAGACGGGCTGATCCTGTGCTTCCAATCCTATGTAGTGAAGACGCCGCACCACACGATCCTGATCGATACCTGCATTGGCAACGACAAGCCGCGCACGACGCGGCCGAAATGGCACATGAAGACCGACGACATTTATCTCAGCGGTCTGAAAGCCGCGGGCCTTTCGGTCGGCGATATCGACATCGTGATGTGCACGCACCTGCATCCCGATCATGTCGGCTGGAATACCCGGCTGGAGAACGGATGGTGGGTGCCGACCTTTCCGAACGCGCGTTATGTCTTCGGCAAGGGCGAGTTCGAGCACTGGGCCGCGCAGAATGCGAAGGCGGAAATTCCGACCTTTACGGACAGCGTGCTGCCGGTGGTCGAGGCCAACAAGGCCGATCTCGTCACCAATGATTTTGCCATCGGCGATCACGCCCGCATCCTGCCGACCCCAGGGCACACGCCCGGCCATGTCGCGTTCGTTTTCGGCAAGGGCAGGGACGCAGCGGTGTTCTGCGGCGATGCGATGCACTCGCCGCTGCAGACGCGCTATCCGGACCTGTCGCCAAAGTTCGACGTGGATCCGACGGCGGCGGCCAAGAGCCGGCGCGGCCTGCTCGAACGTCTGTGCGAAACCGAGACGCTGTGCTGCACGGCGCATTTCCCCTCGCCGTCGGCCGGCCGCATCAAGCGCCGCGGCGATGCGTTCACGTGTGAGATGGTCTAGCGGCGTCGCAATCCCAACTGGTTGTCATCGCCCGGCTCGACCGGGCGATCCAGTATTCCAAAGACCGCAGTGCTCGAGCCGATACGCCGCGGAGTACTGGATGCCCCGCCTTCGCGAGGCATGACAGTCTCAATCGTGGGGTGGCAAAGGCGCGTCTTCGCGCCCACCATCATGTCGAGCCGAGGAAAGAAGGTGGGCACGTTTCGCTTTGCCCACCCTACGCAGCTACGCAGCCGAGCTTATATTAGTCGAACAAACTCGGCGTGTGATTCACCGCCGCGCCCTCGATCGCCAGCATCTTCAGCTTGGTCTCGACGCCGCCATTGGCGGAGAAGCCGCCGGGCTTGTTGCCGGCCGCCAGCACGCGATGGCAGGGCACCACGATCGGGCAGGGATTGCGGCCGAGCGCCTGGCCGACATCGCGCGACAATTCGACGCCGCCCAGCCGTTTGGCGATGTCACCATAGGTCAGGGTCTGGCCGGGCGGGATGCTGCGCGCAATGTCGTAGACGCCGCGATTGAACTCCGGCACGTCCTCGAGATCGAGCGCGATGTCCCTGAGGTCGTCGGGCTTGCCGGAGAGCAGGTCGACGATGCGATCGATCACCGCCTGCACCTCTGATGTCGCCGCGGTTTCGACACTGAAAAGATCGCGCTGGCGGATGCGGGCGCGGGTCTTCTCCTCGCTGCCCATCGGCAGTTGCACGCCGTTGATGCCGCGCGGGCCCCATTCGATGCCGCAGGTTCCGATCGGGGTCTCAAAAAGGGTAAAATGCTGGTCGGTCATGTCAGGGCCTCCACGTCGCCCCACCTTGCCTGTTGGCTTAAATCTAGGCTT
>NZ_JAFATE010000381.1 GCF_019244115.1 Bradyrhizobium sp. | reverse complement strand
GAAGGCGGACGATCCAGTATTCGAGACAGTTCCATTTAGGACTGCCGTTGCGGCGCACTGGATGTCCCGCCTTCGCGGGGGACGAGGTTCAATGCACCCGCGATCCCGGGATACAGATCATCCCAATTCGGATTTTTCTCTTCAATTAGCCGAATCTTCCAGGCCCGATTCCACTTCTTCAGCTGCTTTTCGCGTTTGATTGCATTTTCCGGGTCGTCGAACTGCTCAAAATAAACGAGCCTAACGACGTCGTATTTCGCGGTGAAGCCTTTTACCAATTTCTCCCGATGTTCCGCCACGCGACGGATGATATCGTTGGTCACGCCAATGTAGAGCGTACCGCCGATCTTGCTCGCGAGTATGTAGACGTAGAAGTGGTGCGCTTCCATCGGAAGCCCTCTGTCTTCATCCGACTCGATCGTATGCCTGTGTCTGTCGTCATCGTCCGCGAAAGCGGACGATCCAGTTACTCCACGACCGCTCCATCTCCATCCAGTTGCCGGCGTCTCCCTGTACTGGATGCCCCGCCTTCGCGGGGCATGACCATCATAGGCAGTTCCAACCTCACTCCCCCGCCTGGAGCTGGCGAAGCGGGAACAGATCGGGCGTTTTCGGTCCCACCGCCCGCGGCGGCTCGGCCGGCGCGTCCTGCTTGGAGAAATCGAGTTCCTCGATCCGTCCGGCGCGCTTCTCGATCTTGTCGGCCGAGATCAGGATCTGGCGGATGTCCTCGTTGACGTCGCCAAAATGCTTCTGCAGCTTCAAGACGCGTTCGCGGAGGCGGCCGAGATCGTCGCCGAGATTGATCACCTCATTGCGGATCTGGTCGGCGGCATCTCTGATCCGCGCATCGCGCATGATCTGCTGCATGACCTGGATCGCCAGCATCAGCAGCGACGGCGACACCAGCACCACGCGGGCGCGGTAAGCCTTCTGGATCACATCGTCGAACCCGTCGTGGATCTCGGCATAGACCGATTCCGACGGCACAAACATCAGCGCGCTGTCCTGGGTCTCGCCCGCAATCAGATATTTTTCCGCGATGTCGCTGACATGCTTCAGCACGTCGGTGCGCAGCCGCTGGGAGGCGAATTTGCGCGCCTCGTCGGTCCGCGCGTCGTGCAGCGCGGTCATCGCCTCCAGCGGAAATTTCGCATCGATACAAAGCGGCCGCTGGTCGGGCAGGAACACCACGCAGTCCGGGCGCTTGCCGGTCGAGAGCGTGAACTGGAATTCATAACTGCCCTTCGGCAATCCATCCTGGACGATCGCTTCCATCCGAGCCTGGCCGAACGCGCCGCGCGCCTGCTTGTTGGCGAGCACGTCGCGCAAAGTCGTGACCTGCGTGGTCAGGTCGGTGAGATTCTTGTGGGCATGGTCGATGATGCCGAGCCGCTCATGCAGCACGCGCAGCGAGTCCATCGTGTTGCGCGTCGTCTGCTCCATCGACTGGCCGACCCGATGCGTCACCGAGTCGAGACGTTCGTTGACCGCACGCGCCATCTCGGCCTGCCGGCCGGCGAGCGCCTGGGCCATCGCATCGACCCGTCCGTTGGACTCGCTCTGCGCCCGCAGCATCTCGCCGAGGCGCTCTTCCAGCGCGTCGGCGCGCATGGCCTGTGTCATCGCCATATCGGCGCCACGCCGCCCGGCGCGCATCACCGCGATCGTGATCGCGAGCAGCAACAGGATGACCAGGGCGCAGAAGCTCAAGGCCGCTTCGCCGAAGCGGAGCGGCCAGTCGCCGATCATCAGGAGGATCTGGTTCGGGTTCATCCGATCTGTGTAGCCGATTCGGCAGTGTGGCGCGAACGAAGAGAGAACAATTGTGGTTAACGGCGGGTCAATTTTTATGGTTAGTGCAACCTGAAAATTCTCAGGTCAGCGATGGTGAACGCGGCGTGGCGGCGCATTGACCCCTTTTGGTCAACAGCTTAAATCGCCCGCCATGGCACTCAGAGACATCATCATCCTTCCCGACAAGCAGCTGCGGCTGGTCTCCAAACCGATCGAGAAGGTCACCGCGGAGATCCGCAAGCTGGTCGACGACATGTTCGAGACCATGTATGCGGCGCCGGGCATCGGGCTCGCCGCGATCCAGGTGGCCCAGCCGCTGCGGCTGATCACCATGGACCTCGCCAAGCGCGACGAGAACGGCGAGACCAGGCAGCAGCCGCGGGTCTTCATCAATCCGGAAATCCTGTCGGCGTCCGAGGATGTGTCGATCTACGAGGAGGGCTGCCTGTCGATCCCCGAATATTACGAGGAGGTCGAGCGGCCGGCGAAGGTGCGCGTGCGCTTCACCGATCTCGACGGCAAGGTGCACGAGGAGGACGCCGAGGGACTGTTTGCGACCTGCATCCAGCACGAGATCGACCATCTCAACGGCGTGCTGTTCATCGACCATCTGTCGAAGCTGAAGCGCGACCGCGTGCTCAAAAAATTCACCAAGGCCGCCAAGCGCGAGGCGGAGTAGTTTGGCTCCTCATCGTCATGCCCGCGCTTGTCGCGGGCATCCACGTCTTTCTTCCTGATGCCAGTTAAGACGTGGATGGCCGGGACAAGCCCGGCCATGACGAGTAAAAGTGAGGCATCCTTCCTCAAGGGTAAGAGATGTCCCTTCGCCTGATCTTCATGGGTACGCCGGAATTTTCCGTGCCGACGCTACGCGCCCTGCATGACGCTGGCCACGACATCGCGGCCGTCTACACCCGCGCGCTAAAACCCGGCGGCCGCCGCGGCCTTGCGTTGCAGCCGACGCCGGTCGAGCAGGAGGCGCGGCGGCTCGGCTTGCCCGTGCTCACGCCGAACACGTTGAAGACCGCGGAGGCCCTCGCAACCTTTCGCAGCCACGACGCCGACGCAGCCGTCGTCGTGGCCTATGGCATGATCCTGCCGCAAGCGATCCTCGATGCGCCGAAACGCGGCTGCTACAATCTGCACGCCTCGTTGCTGCCGCGCTGGCGTGGCGCTGCTCCGCTCAACCGCGCCATCATGGCAGGCGACGCCGAGACCGGCGTCATGGTCATGAAGATGGATGTCGGGCTCGACACCGGAGACATCGCCATGGCCGAACGCATCGCGATATCGGACGCGACGACGGTGTCGGGCCTGCACGATGCGCTGGCGCGGATCGGCGCGGACCTGATGGTGCGCGCGATGGCCGCGCTCGAGCGCGACGCGCTGCAACTCACAAGGCAGCCCGAGGCGGGCGTCACCTACGCAGCCAAGATCGAGAAGGCCGAGGCGCATATCGACTGGGACAGACCTGCGCGCGAGGTGCTGCGCCACATTCACGGCCTGTCGCCGTTTCCCGGCGCCTGGAGCGAGGTGCCGATCGACGGCGCACCGGCGCGGCTAAAGATCCTGCGCGTCGAACCGGCGGTTGGCGCGGGCGCGCCCGGCACCGTTTTGGACGATCACCTGGCGGTCGCCTGCGGCGCTGGCGCGGTCCGGATCCTCGAACTGCAACGCGCCGGCAAGGCACCGATGCAGTCCGCGGATCTTTTGCGCGGCACGCCGCTGAAGGCGGGCGCACGGTTTGCCTGACACTGTCATACCCCGCGAAAGCGGGGTATCCAGTACGCCGCGCTTTTCGAGATTGAGCCGAGAAGCCTCGGCCTACTGGATCGTCCGCTGGAGCCTGTCCTCGGGCGGCGCTCGGCGCCGACCCGGGGGCGGACGATGACAGCAAGCTGGATCAAAATGCCGCGCTACAAGTTCACCATCGAATATGACGGCACGCCGT
>NZ_JAFATE010000266.1 GCF_019244115.1 Bradyrhizobium sp. | reverse complement strand
GTGCCGAACAGGAACACCGAGACCCGCTTGCGGGCATCGGTGATGGCATGCAGGAAGTGCAGGAACAGCCGCGTATACTCGCTCATCGAGCCGGAAATATCGAGCAGCGCCACGATCGGCGCCGGTTTTTCGATGCGCCCGAGATGATGGATGGCGACGATATCGCCCACGGTGCGGAGCGAGCCGCGCAGCGTGCGGCGCATGTCCAGCCGGAGCCCTCGCGGATCGGGCTTGTAGCGTCGGGTCGTAAGCTCCGCCTGCGGCAGCCGCATCTTCTCGATCGCGCGCGTGACTTGTACGATCTCGGCCGCGCTCATCTGCGCAAAATCCTTCTTCTGCAACACCTCGCGGTCGGACATCGATAGCCGCACGTCCTGCTGCTCGACCTCCTGTGTCTCGGTGCGCGTGCCCTGTGACATCGCCTCCTGGACGCGCCGTGAGGCCGGCGGCGGCTTCTTCTTGGCGTGATCCGGCAGCGGCACGGAATCGAGCAGGTGCTTCCATTCCTCCGCGGCGCGGAAGAACAGGTCAAAGGCCTGCGCAAAGATCAGCGCGTGCTCGCGGCGCCTGACGAACACTGCTTCCAACGTGGTGAAGACGTCGCGGCGGTTGCCGATGTCGACGGCGTCGAGCGCGGTCAGCGCGTCGAGCACGGCGCCGGGCCCGACGGGCAGCCCCGCCGCGCGCAGCGCGCGTGCAAAGCCGATGATGTTGTCGGCGAACTGGCCGGTCGGCGGGTTGAGATGATCGATGGCCGTGGGCATCACTGTATCCCAATGTCATTCGGGGGCGATGCGAAGCATCGAACCCGGAATCCAGAGGTTGCGGCGCGAGATTCTCAGGTGCGCAATTGCGCACCAGAGTTCGCGACTTCGTCGCGCCCCGGATGACGAACCTAACGAAGCGACGAATGACTACGTCTCGCTCGTCGCGTCCTTCAACACCTTGTCCAGCGTCTCGCCCTGCATCCGGCCGATATCGTCCTGATACTTGAGCAGCGCGCCCAGCGTGTCGCCGACCACCTGGGCGGTGAGTGAACGCGCATCGAGTTCGGTGAGCGCAGTCGCCCAGTCGATGGTCTCGGCCACCCCCGGGGACTTGTAGAAATCCTGGTTGCGCAGCGTCTGCACGAACCGGATGATCTGCTGCGAGAGTTTTGCAGGGATTCCCGGCAGCCGGTTGCGGACGATCGCAAGCTCCCGCTCGGCCGTGGGGTAATCGACCCAGTGATAGAGACAGCGCCGTTTCAACGCGTCATGGATCTCGCGCGTGCGGTTCGAGGTGATGATGACGATCGGCGGATGCGGCGCCTTAACGGTGCCGAATTCCGGAATCGTGACCTGGAAGTCCGAGAGGATTTCGAGCAGATAGGCTTCGAACGCCTCGTCGGCGCGGTCGAGCTCGTCGATCAGGAGTACCGGCGCGCCCGCAACGTCGGGTTCCAGCGCCTGCAGCAGCGGACGCTTGATCAGATAGCGGTCGGCAAAGATGTCGCTGGCGAGCTGCTCGCGGTCGGTCTCCCCTGAGGCTTCGGCGAGGCGGATCGCGATCATCTGCGCCGCGCTGTTCCACTCATAGACGGCGGAAGCGACGTCGAGACCCTCGTAACATTGCAGCCGGATCAGCTTGCGACCGAGTGCCGCCGACAGCACCTTTGCAATCTCGGTCTTGCCGACGCCGGCCTCGCCTTCGAGGAACAGCGGCCGGCCCATGCGCAGTGACAGATAGGTCACGGTCGCGAGCGCCCGCTCGGCCAGATAGCCGCGTGAGGACAACAACGCGAGCATGGCATCGACGGAGGATGGCAGTGCCGATGCACTCATGGGCGAAGAGGCCTTACTGGACAGGGTGTGGGCAAATCAGGGCTTTGCGTTGGCCGCTTCGACCGCGCGGCGCGTCAGCACGGAGATCAGATGGGCACGATATTCGGCGCTGCCATGCAGGTCGCTGTTCAACCCCTCCGCCGGGACCGTGATGCCGTCGAGCACCTTGTGCGAAAACCGCTTCTTCAGCGCCTCCTCGAACGCGGTGACGCGGAACACCCCATTGGAGCCGGCCCCGGTCACCGCCACGCGAACATCCGACGGCCGCTTTGCCACGAACACGCCGACCAGCGCATAGCGCGAGGCCTGGTTGCGGAATTTGACATAGGCCGCCTTCTTCGGCAGCGGGAACATCACGCGAGTGATGATCTCGTCACCTTCCAGCGCGGTCGCGAACAGGCCCTGGAAAAACTCCTCAGCCTTCAGCCGCCGCTTGTTGGTGACGATAGTCGCACCCAGCGCGAGGCAGGCGGCCGGATAGTCGGCGGTCGGGTCGTTGTTGGCGAGCGAGCCGCCGATCGTGCCCTTGTGGCGCACGGCCGGATCCCCAATCATCGCGGCTAGCTCGGCCAGCGCAGGAATGGTCTCGCGGACGGTGGCCGACGTCGCCACCTCGGCATGCTTGGCGGTGGCGCCGATCACCAGCGCGCGGCCCTTCATCTCGATCGTATCCAGTCCCTCGATATGGCTGAGATCGACCAGATGGGCCGGGCTCGCCAGCCGCTGCTTCATCACGGGCACCAGCGTGTGGCCACCGGCGATCAGTTTTGAGTCTTCGTTCTTGACCAGGAGATTGGCGGCTTGCCGCACGGTCGCCGGGCGATGATATTTGAATTCGTACATGGGATGATCCGGATCGCGATGATGAGCTGATTAAGCGAGATCGGACTTCGCCATCGCCTTGGCGCCGGCAGCGATCGACTGCACGATGTTCTGGTAACCGGTGCAGCGGCACAGATTGCCTTCCAGCTCCTCGCGAATGGTCTCTTCTGAGAGCTCGTGGCCTTTGCGGTGGACCAGGTCGACTGCCGTCATGATCATGCCGGGCGTGCAGAAGCCGCATTGCAGGCCATGATGCTCGCGAAAAGCCTCCTGCATCGGATGCAGCGGCGCGCCGTCGGCGGCCAGCCCCTCAATGGTGCGCACCTCATGGCCATCGGCCATCACCACCAGCGTGGTGCAGGCCTTGACGGCCCTGCCGTCGAGATGGACGACACAGGCGCCGCACTGCGACGTGTCGCAGCCGACATGGGTGCCCGTCAGCCGCAGATTCTCACGCAAAAACTGCACCAGCAGGGTTCGCGGGTCGACATTCGCGGTTACGGGATTACCGTTCACGATCAGGGAAATCTTGGCCATCAGCACTCTCTTCATCCGCGCCGGCCGCAGGGCGCGGCGGAACGGGCATCAAAATCGGTCGGAATTCATCATATTTCCCCTGCTGGCAATGGGCAACCTCGCCGGGAACATGGGGGTATGGCCAGAAGGAGGCTTCAGCCCTGAACCGCCTTGGCAAAATTTGCAAAAAATTCGTCCGCGAGCTTTTTGGCGGTGCCGTTGATCAGGCGCTGGCCGAGCTGGGCCAGCTTGCCCCCGATCTGGGCCTCGACATTGTAGGACAGCAGGGTCCCGCCATCCTTTTCGGCCAGCGCCACGGTCGCGCCGCCCTTGGCGAAACCGGCGACCCCGCCCTCGCCTTCGCCAGAAATCTTGTAGCCGTTGGGCGGATCGAGATCGCTCAACGTCACCTTGCCCTTGAAGCGGGCGGAGACCGGGCCGACCTTCATCTTGGCGACCGCGCGAAACCCGTGCTCATCGGTCTTTTCAAGCTCCTCGCAACCGGGGATGCAGGCCTTTAGCACCTCCGGATCGTTCAGCTTGGCCCACACCGCCTCGCGCGGCGCTGCAAGCTGCACCTCGCCGTTCATCGTCATGGCCATGGCTGCCTCCCTCGATGCTTTTGCTCAATTTGCCCGATGCTGTGATCACCCAGTAATGCAAGCAAGTGGCAAAAGGAAGTAGGCCGCCGGGTGGCCTACTATCCCTGTCTCGGGGCAATGGGCTTGCGCCGGACCTGGTGGACTGGCAGAGCGAGGCACACAACACGCGGGACGGGAATCACTGCCATGCCGATGATCGATGCCGATGGCTGTCTGCTCAACGTCTCAGTCGAGGGACGCCAGAGCGGCGAGACGGTGATGCTGTCGAACTCGCTCGGCACCACACTGGCGATGTGGGAGCCGCAGATGAAACCGCTGACGCAGGTTTTTCGCGTCATCCGCTACGACCGCCGCGGCCATGGCAAGTCCGGCGTTCCGCCCGGTCCGTATTCGATGGAGCGATTCGGCCGCGACGTGCTCGCCATTCTCGACGACCTCAACATCGACAAGGTGCATTGGTGCGGCCTGTCGATGGGCGGCATGGTCGGGCAATGGCTGGGCGCCAACGCCCCGCAGCGGCTCGGCCGCATCGTCCTCGCCAACACCGCCTGCTACTACCCTGATCCCGCCAACTGGCTCAATCGCATCAAGCTGGTCACCGACGGCGGCATGGCCGCAATTGCCGATGCTGTCATTGCAGCCTGGCTGAGCGCGGATTTCAGGGAGCGCGAGCCGCAGGTCACGGCAAATTTGAAGGCGATGCTGCTGGCGAGCCCGGTTACGGGCTACATCGGCTGCTGCGAGGCCCTCTCGAGGCTCGACCATCGCGAGCTGCTGCCGAAGATCTCACGCCCGACGCTCGTGATCGCGGGGCGCCACGACAACGCGACCCCAATTGCGGCGGGCGAGATGATCCGCAAGGCGATCCCAGGCGCCAGCATGACCATCCTCGATGCCGCACATATTTCCAATGTCGAGCAGTCGCACGCCTTTACCGACGCGGTGATCGGGTTTTTGACTCAGCGCTGACGCGCGTTCCACGCGGTGATGGCCAGGCCGCGAAGCGCGCCCCCCAGGCTGAACCGCTGGGCATGCGGCAGGTCCTGGGCAGCCGGCGCCCTCGCCGGTGCCTCGACGGCCAACAGGATGGCATTGCCGAGCAGCAGCAGGAGCTCAGTGGCATGCAGCCTGAGCGCGGCGGCCTCGCCGGCCTGTGCGGCCATCACCATGCTGGCAAAGCTGATCAGGCTGCCGATGCCGAGCGCGACCGCCAGCGCCTCGTCGCAGCCTCCCGCCTTGCGGATCGCGGGACGGCTGACGAGCACGAGGAACAAGGCGAAGAAGGCAACCATCGTCAGCCTGCCCAGCGCGAGCAGCCAGGCGGCGCGCACGGTGCCGACGGCAGCCAGCTGCACATGCTCGGCGATGAACAGGGCGACGGAGATATTCGGCCGCTCATAGAGGCCGTGGATCGGCGAAGCCATGATCCTGAAGGCAATGATGGTCCAGACCGGAATGAAATAGGCCGCCAGCAGCGCGCCATTGAATGAGCTGATCCGCCAGTCCTTGACCATGTCACTCCCCGTCAGCCGCGGACGATGCACATACCTGCGACGCAGCGGGGAATTAACGCCGCTCGACTGCGAGCGGCAATTTGAACTCTTTATTTACCTTAACTTCGGCGCCGCCGGCACCTCCCTGCCGCGTTTTGCGGCAATGCACCGTGCAAATTGCCTCAAAATGACCCCTGTACAAACCTTTCTGCCGCTTTGGTCGCTGTTGCCGCCACCTTTTGCCACTGTTAGACAATGCGCGAGGGGACAATCAGGGTTGCCAGTGGATGAATTGGGCAGTGGCGCCCTTTGACCCGTATCGTGTGACGCAATCGGGAGCCCATGGCTTATTTCGCACAGCAGCTCATCAATGGCCTCGTGCTCGGCTCGATCTATGGCCTGATCGCCATCGGCTACACGATGGTCTACGGCATCGTCGGCATGATCAATTTCGCCCATGGCGACATCTTCATGATCGGCGGCTTCATCGCCATGATCACCTTCCTCATCCTGCTCTCATTCGGGCTGACCGCCGCCCCCGTGGTGCTCCTGGTCATGCTGCTGGTCGCGATGGCCATCACCGCGCTCTATGGCTGGACCGTGGAGCGGATCGCCTATCGTCCCCTCCGGCATTCCTTCCGCCTCGCGCCGATGCTGTCGGCGATCGGCATGTCCTTCGTGCTCACCAACTATTCGCAGGTGTCGCAAGGCGCCCGCGTCAAGCCGCTGCCGCCGATCGTCACCGGCGGCTACACGCTGGTCGAGCACGAGGGGTTTGTGGTTCAGCTCTCCAACGTGCAGATCCTCGTGGTGCTGACCACCATCGTGCTGCTTGCGATTTTCACCTGGCTGGTATCGCGAACCCGGATCGGCCGTGACATGCGGGCCTGCGAACAGGACCAGACCATGGCGTCGCTGCTCGGCGTCGACGTCGACCGCACCATCTCGATGACTTTCGTAATCGGGGCGGCGCTGGCCTCGGTGGCGGGCATCATGTACCTGCTCTATTACGGCCTGGTCGACTTCTTCATGGGCTTCGTCGCAGGCATCAAGGCGTTCACCGCCGCCGTGCTCGGTGGCATCGGCTCGCTGCCCGGTGCGATGGTGGGCGGCCTTGCGATCGGCCTGATCGAGACCTTCTGGTCGGCCTATTTCTCGGTCGAGTACAAGGACGTCGCCGCATTCTCGATCCTGATCGTGGTTTTGATCTTCATGCCGACCGGCCTGCTCGGCCGCCCCGAAGTCGAAAAAGTCTGATAGGCCGCGCGTGACAACGATCTCCTCCGACCACGTCAAAGCATCGCCGAAATCGGACATCGCATTCATCTTGAAAAAGGCCTTCATCAGCGCGGCCGTCGCGCTGGTGCTGTTTTCGCTCATGATCGGGGTGCGCACCGAAGCGGGTCCCACGGGGCAATTGATCTACTGGACGCGGTTCGACGATCTTGCGGCGATCGTCGCGGCGGTGTTCGGCGGCAGCATCCTCGTCGAGGCGGCGCGGCGATGGCTCGGCCCGATCGGACCGGGAACGCTGGTCCCCGCCTCCGTGCAAGGCGTGGTCGCGCAATCCGGCCGCTTCCTCGCCCCCGCACTGCTCGTCTTCACCCTGCTCGTCCCCGTCATCTTCTACAATCAGCGCTACATTCTCGACCTCGGCATTCTCGTGCTGACCTATGTGATGCTGGGGTGGGGTCTCAATGTCGTGGTCGGCCTCGCCGGCCTGCTCGATCTCGGCTATGTCGCCTTCTACGCCGTCGGCGCCTATTCCTACGCGCTGCTGGCGACCAGCTTCGATCTCTCGTTCTGGGTCTGCCTGCCGCTGGCCGGCCTGCTCGCCGCCTGCTGGGGCGTGATGCTCGGCTTTCCGGTGCTGCGGCTGCGCGGCGACTATCTCGCCATCGTCACGCTGGCGTTCGGCGAGATCATCCGTCTCGTCATCCTGAACTGGCAGAGCCTGACCGGCGGCCCTAACGGCATCTCGAGCATTCCCCGGCCGACCCTGTTCGGCATCCCCCTGACCAATGATGACGACGGCCTCGCCGCGCTGCTCGGCATCGAGTATTCGCCGACGCACCGCATCGTCTTCCTGTTCTACGTGATCTTGGGCCTGGCGCTGCTCACGAACTGGGTGACGATCCGCCTGCGCCGGCTGCCGATCGGGCGCGCCTGGGAGGCGCTGCGCGAGGACGAGATCGCCTGCCGCGCGCTCGGCATCAACACCACCACCACCAAGCTGACGGCATTTGCGACGGGCGCCATGTTCGGCGGTTTTGCCGGCGCCTTCTTCGCCACCCGCCAGGGCTTCATCAGTCCCGAATCCTTCACCTTCCAGGAATCGGCGCTGGTGCTCGCGATCGTCGTGCTCGGCGGCATGGGCTCGCAGCTCGGGGTGGCGATTGCGGCGCTCTGCATGATCGGCGGCTTCGAGCTGTTTCGCGGCCTCGACCAGTACCGCATGCTGGTGCTGGGCATGGCAATGGTGCTGCTGATGATCTGGCGCCCGCGCGGAATCATCGGCCACCGCGCGCCGACGGTCTATCTGAAGAAGGCCGAAGCGATCTCCTCCGATCTCGTCAAGGAAGGGCACGGATGAGCGATCATCTCATTCTGTCCGTCGATCATCTGACCATGCGTTTCGGCGGCATCGTTGCCGTCAACGACCTGTCCTTCGCGGCCGCGCGCGGCCAGATCACCGCGCTGATCGGGCCCAACGGCGCCGGCAAGACCACCGTGTTCAACTGCATCACCGGCTTCTACAAGCCGACCAGCGGCGCCATCCGCCTCAAGCAGCGGGGCGCATCCGACATCGCGCTGGAACAGCTGAACGATTTCCGGATCGCCAAGCTCGCCAAGGTCGCGCGCACCTTCCAGAACATCCGCCTGTTCCCCGGGATGACCGTGCTGGAAAACCTGATGGTGGCGCAGCACAATGCGCTGATGCGCGCTTCCGGGCTCACCTTTCTCGGCCTGATCGGCGCGCCGTCCTGGCGCGCTGCGGAGAAACGGGCGATCGACCTCGCCATTTTCTGGCTGAAGCGGATCAACCTGTTCGACCGTGCCGACGACGCGGCCGGCAACCTGCCCTACGGCGACCAGCGCCGGCTCGAGATCGCGCGCGCGATGTGCACCGAGCCCGCGCTGCTGTGCCTCGACGAGCCGGCCGCCGGCCTCAATGCGCGCGAGAGCGCGGCCCTGAGCGAACTCCTGCTATCGATCCGTGCCGACCAGGGGACGTCGATCCTGCTGATCGAACACGACATGAGCGTGGTGATGGAAATCTCCGACCACGTCGTGGTGATGGATTACGGCGTCAAGATCGCGGAAGGCTCACCGCAACGGGTTCGCGACGATCCGAAGGTGATCGCGGCCTATCTCGGCGCGGACGAAAAGGAAGCGATCTCGGTGATGGAGAGCGGCGAATGACCACGCCGCTGCTCGCGATCAAGAACCTGCGCGCCGCCTATGGCAAGATCGAAGCGCTGAAGGGCGTTGACCTCGCCATCGACAGCGGCGAGATCGTCGCGCTGATCGGCGCCAATGGCGCCGGCAAATCGACGCTGATGATGACGATCTTCGGCCGGCCGCGCGCCAGCGCCGGCCAGATTCTGTACGACGGCAACGACATCACCGCCGTGCCGACGCACCAGATCGCGCGGCTCAAGATCGCGCAGTCGCCCGAAGGCCGCCGGATCTTTCCGCGCATGAGCGTGGCGGAAAATCTGCAGATGGGGGCCGACGCCACCGAAACCCCGGAGGCCGAGCGCGAAGGCAGCCTGGAGCGCGTCTTCACCCTGTTTCCGCGGCTCAAGGAACGCATGGCACAGCGTGGCGGCACGCTTTCCGGCGGCGAGCAGCAGATGCTGGC
>NZ_JAFATE010000910.1 GCF_019244115.1 Bradyrhizobium sp. | reverse complement strand
TCCCGGGACAAATGCATCAAACTCACGCCGCTCGAGGAATGCGCAGGTGATCGGCGATCCAGCGGTCGAGATCGGCGAGCGCGCGGGCGCTGAGTGCCTGCTTCTTCGCGATGGTCTTTTCGTTGCCGCGCAGCCGCGTGCCGTCCGCCTTCTTGGTCGGAGCGCTGGCGAGCGGTGGGAACAGGCCGAAATTGATGTTCATCGGTTGGAACGAGCGACTGCCCACTTCGATCGTTTCGAGATGGCCGCCGGTGATATGTCCGAGCAGCGCGCCGAGCGCCGAGGTCGGCGGCGGTGGTGCCAGTGACATGCCCTGCGTATTAGCGGCGGCATAGAGCCCCGCGATCAGGCCGATGCTTGCGGACTCCACATAGCCCTCGCAGCCCGTCATCTGCCCGGCAAAACGCAGCCGTGGCTCTGCGCGCAGCCGCAACTGCTCGTCCAGCAGCTTTGGCGAATTCAGGAACGTGTTGCGATGCAGGCCGCCGAGGCGGGCGAACTCCGCCTTCTCCAGTCCCGGGATGGTCCGGAAGATCTGCTGCTGCGGGCCGTATTTCAGCTTGGTCTGGAAACCGACCATGTTGTAGAGCGTGCCGAGCTTGTTGTCCTGGCGCAGCTGCACGATCGCATGGGGTTTTACCGTCGGATTGTGCGGATTGGTGAGGCCGACCGGCTTCATCGGCCCGTGCCGCAGGGTTTCGTGGCCGCGTTCGGCCATCACCTCGATCGGCAGGCAGCCGTCGAAATAGGGCGTGCTCGTTTCCCAGTCCTTGAAGTCGGTCTTCTCGCCATTGAGCAGCGCACTGACGAACGCGTCGTACTGCTCCTTCGACATCGGACAATTGATGTAATCCGCACCGGTCCCGCCGGGGCCCGGTTTGTCGTAACGCGACTGGAACCACGCCACGGACATATCGATCGAATCGCGGTGCACGATCGGGGCGATCGCATCGAAGAAGGCCAGCGCGCTCTCGGAGGTCAACGCGCGGATGGCATCCGCGAGCGGTGCCGAGGTTAGCGGGCCGGTCGCGACAATCACATTGTTCCATTCCGCCGGCGGCAGGCCGGCGATCTCGCCACGCGAGATCTCGATGAGGGGATGATCGTTCAGGGCCTTGGTCACCGCAGCGGAAAAACCCTCCCGGTCGACTGCGAGCGCGCCGCCGGCGGGCACCTGGTTGGCGTCGGCCGCGCGCATGATCAGCGAGTCGAGCCTGCGCATCTCCGCGTGCAGCAGGCCGACGGCATTGTTGGCGGCGTCGTCGGAACGGAAGGAGTTGGAGCAGACGAGTTCGGCGAAACCATCGCTGCGATGGGCTTCGGTCATCCGCGCCGGACGCATCTCGTGCAGGACGACGGGAACACCTGATAGCGCGATCTGCCAGGCGGCTTCCGAGCCCGCGAGGCCGGCGCCGACAACATGCACTTGCGCTGAGGAGGAGGTCCTTGTCATGCGGGGACAGGTAGCGCCTTTTCCACGCCAGTGGAATGCGCAATGACAAGGCAATGGTCCAGAAACGGCAACGCCCGCAACGAGGCGGGCGTTATCGGTCGATGAAGCTGGCGTGCCGGCGGATCAGCCGTTATAGGTGCCGGCCGCAACCCGCGGGATGTCGGAACGGTCCAGGCCGATGTCGGCGAGCTCGCGATCGCTCAGCTGGGACAGCTCGTTGACGTTGCGATGATAGTCCCGGAACGCCTGGATCATGCGGATGAGCGAGAGCAGCATGGTAAGTCTCCTTGTAGTTCGTATTCAGCTCTTGAAGGCGGCATTTTGTTGAAATGAATATAGGACGATTTGATGCAGCGCAGAACTGAGGATGTTGCGATGCAGCTAAGACCAGGGCACATGGCTCCATAAGGGGTGGGTTAAGCTTTTCGCGCTCTCGAAATTTGAGGAGATTGTCGTCAGGATGTTGCAGAAAGCCCGTTAAATGCGGACTTCTTACGAACTGAACATCCAGCTCCGGCCGGGGTTCTGCCGGCTCACGTAAAGGAAACACGCCGGAAGCCAGGACCGCGTTGCAGAGTTCTGATTCGCCCGTCCCATGCGTGATTCGCATGCGAAGATTCACGATACAGTGAATATTTATTCATTTGTTTCTG
>NZ_JAFATE010000878.1 GCF_019244115.1 Bradyrhizobium sp. | reverse complement strand
CGGATTGGGCAGGGATATCCGAGCAGAGATCGACCGCCGGCTCAAACTTTGCAGCCACCCCAGAATCCGTTTCTGCTGCCGAACACGACGATGTGAGCACGCTCCAACGCCGGTTTGTCCGGTGCTTGCCGCGCATGTCCACGTCCTGATTCTGCCAGCATTTCAGAGGGGTGGCTGACTGGGACAAGAAGCCGGCGCATCCAGAAGGACGACCACAGCTTCAACCTCGGAGCGCTGGCTTCTTGACAATGACTGACTAGTCAGTCATAAATTGACCATGACAAGCAGCAGCCCCAAGACGCCCGATGCCACGAAGCAAGTCCGCTCCCCCAGGAGCGGGAGGCCGAACGATCCGAGCGGGGCTTCCAATCGCGCCGAAAGGGCGGCGGAGCGGCGGGCCGCCATCGTGGAGGCGGCGCTGACCGAGTTCATCGCGCGGGGCTTCACCGCCACCCGGCTCGACGACGTCGCCAAGCGCGCCGGGGTCGCCAAGGGCACCATCTACCTGCACTTCAAGGACAAGGAGTCGATGTTCGAGGAGCTGGTGCGTACCGCGCTGGTCCCGCTGGTGAACCGGATCGCGGCGCCGCAAATTCCGATCGGCACGGTGCGGGACGTGATTGAAGCCTTTGCGGCAACCTTCATCCGCGAGGTGGCGAACACCCGGCGGGGCGACATCATCAGGCTGATCGTGGCGGAGGGACCGCGGTTTCCCGCGATCGCGGACTTCTACTACCGCGAGGTGATCTCGCGCGGGCTCGCCGGGATGCGGGCGCTGATCGAGCTCGCGATTGCGCGCGGCGAAATCCGCCAGAAGCAGCTCGCGCGCTATCCGCAGATCGTTGTCGCGCCGGCGATCGTGGCGGTGATCTGGCAGAGCCTGTTCGCGCGACATTCCCCGCTGGATGCGAGCGACATGCTGCGCGTCCATCTCGACCTGATTTTTGGCGAACGGAGTGAAACATGACGTCGCCGCATAAGACATTATCTGCCGTTGCTGTCCTGGCGCTGGCGTTGAGCGTTGCCGGCTGCAACGAGAAGCGCGATCCCGGTTTTCAGGGCTGGGTCGAGGCCGACATGATCTTCGTCAGTCCCGACGAGTCCGGCCGCGTCACCAAACTCAACGTGCGCGAGGGCGACGAGGTCAAGAGCGGCGATCAGCTCTACGCGGTCGACGACGATCTGCAACTCGCCGATCTCAACCAGAACAAGGCAACGCTTGCCAACGCGCAGCAGACCTATGACCGCGCCGCCGCCTTGAGCAAGACGGGTGCGGGCACGCAGGCCACGCTGGATTCCGCGGTCTCATCGCTTCGCGTCGCGGAAGCGCGCGTCAACACCTCGGAAACGAGGCTCGCGCGGCGCAAGGGCTTTGCGCCGGTCGCCGGCACGGTCCAGCAGATTTATTTCCGCGAGGGTGAGATGGTGCCGGCGCAGCGTCCGGTGCTGTCGATCATGCCGCCCGGCAACATGAAGATTCGCTTCTTCGTGCCGGAGGCGGAGCTGCCGAAGCTCTCGATCGGCGAGGAGGTCAAGGTGACCTGCGACAATTGCGCTGATGATCTCACCGCGCGCGTCTACTTCATCGCCACCTCGGCCGAATACACACCGCCCGTGATCTACAGCCTCGATGAGCGCAAGAAGCTCGTCTATCTGATTCAGGCGCGGCCCTCGAAGCCTGACGCCTTGCGGGTCGGTCAGCCGGTCAGCGTGTATCTCAATGCAAAAATCCCGGTTGCGGACAAGCAATGACCAGCGCCCCGGATTCCGCCATCGCCATCGACGTCAAAGGCCTGACCAAATCGTTCGGCGGCCGCGAGGTCGTGCATGAGCTGTCGATGCAGGTCAAGCGCGGGGAGATCTATGGCTTCCTGGGCCCCAACGGCTCCGGCAAGACCACGACCATTCGCATGCTGTGCGGGTTGTTGACGCCCGACTGCGGGCAGGGCACCTGCCTCGGCTTCGACATCCGGGCCGATGCCGACAAGATCAAGCGCAGGGTCGGCTACATGACGCAGCGCTTCAGCCTGTACCAGGACCTCTCGGTGCGCGAGAACCTGGAGTTCGTCGCCCGCCTCTATGGCGTCCCGGACGCCGCCGGCGCGGCGCGCGACATGATCCGGCGCCTCGGCCTGTCGGGCCGCGAGGGTCAGCTCGCGGGCGAGCTCTCCGGCGGCTGGAAGCAGCGGCTCGCGCTCGGCGCCTGCACGCTGCCCAATCCGCAATTGCTGCTGCTCGACGAGCCGACCGCCGGGGTCGATCCCAAGGCGCGGCGCGATTTCTGGAACGAGATCCACGCGCTGGCGGCGGAAGGGCTGACCGTGCTGGTCTCGACCCATTACATGGACGAGGCCGAGCGCTGTCACGAGATCGCCTATATCGCTTACGGCCATCTGCTGGCGCACGGCACCGTCGACGAGGTGATCCGGAAATCTGACCTGACGACCTACACGGTCAGCGGCGACAGTCTCAACGGCCTGATGGCCGAGCTCACCGGCAAGCCGGGCGTCGACATGGTGGCGCCGTTCGGCACCTCGTTGCATGTCTCGGGCCGCGACCGCGGCGCGCTCGAGGCCGCGATCGCGCCGTCGCGCGAGAGGAGCGGCTTGCATTGGCAAGCCTCCGCGCCGTCGCTGGAGGACGTCTTCATCGATCTGATGAACCGCTCGAAGGACAATTTCCAATGAGCAGCACCGATGCAGTCGCACACACAGGCGAGCTCAGGGAGCCGCGGCTCGGCTTCTGGCGCCGCTCCTATGCCATGGTGGTGAAGGAGTTCATCCAGCTCAGGCGCGACCGGGTCTCGTTCGCCATGATAGTGATGATCCCGGTGATGCAGCTGCTATTGTTCGGCTATGCCATCAACACCACGCCGCACAACCTGCCGACCGCGGTGCTGTTGCAGGAGGACAGCGACCTCGGCCGCTCGATCCTCAAGGCCTTGCAAAACACCGCCTATTTCCGTTTCGCGCAGGAAGCCCATTCGGTCCAGGAACTCGACGACCTCCTGCTGTCGGGCAAGGTGCTGTTCGGTGTCGAAGTGCCCAGAGGCTTCGAGCGCGCG
>NZ_JAFATE010000659.1 GCF_019244115.1 Bradyrhizobium sp. | reverse complement strand
GCAAACAGCGGCTCGGCCGCGTCGGCGACATTGCGCTGGTCGGCGGCGCGATCGATCAAGAATTGCGCCTCGTTGCGCATCTGCTCGATGATGTCGTCGGGCGGATCGCGCTTGGCGCGGGCGAGGCGCAGATTGAGGCGCTCGGCGCCGTTATGCCCGAGATAGTGCATTGCGCTGGAGAAGCCGGACCAGTTCTTTTCCTGGTCGGGCGTCAGGTTCAGCTCCTTCTTGATGCGTTCGATGTAGGCATCGCTGTTGGTGACGATCTGATCCGCAGTCACTTGCGGCGTACCTTCCTGCGTGAGGACCTGGACCTGCTTGGCGGCCTTGCTGGTATCCTTTGCATTTTCCTTCGCGTTTTCTTTGGCGACCTTTGTCCCCTTTGATCCGGCTGCACCGGCCTTGGTATCCCTCGCATTGTCCTTGGGTGCAGGCTGCGCCGTCTGTCCACCGGCGCCGGTAAACACGCCCGTGACGGCGCCGACCACCCCGCCGATGGCACCGCCCAAAACGCCGCCGACCGGCCCCGCCGCCCGGTTGCCCTCCCGGGCGCCCTGCTCGACGCCCTTGATCAGTCCCTGCGCGTCGACCAGTCGCGGCGCATTGAACAGAAACAGGGCAGACACCCCGACCACGACACACAGCCTCCAGCGTGCGCGCAGTTTCGATGTCAGTCTCGGCATGGCCTGGATCTCCTTGGATCGTCTTTCGAACAGGTCGCTGAAGTCATTGATCATCGCCCGTCGATTCCCGATTTTAGCGTTTTCGACGCGAGGTCGCTACCGTGCCAGACCCGCGATTCACGTTAGAAACGTGCGTTTCGAACGCGTCGCCGAGCAAGTCTGTTCAGCCGTGGTGTGCGACGCAATATCGTCGTCTCGCCACCGAGCCGCCCATCATGTGCGCGCGACATTAGTTCTAGAGCAGCGACAACCTGGTTTCTCGACAGACGCCATCAATTCTGCTCTGATCACCGATAACGAAATCTCCACGGGCCGGCACAAGCCCCCGCAAGACAATCAACGACAACGAGATTTCCCGACCTATCCGATTGGCTCACCAGGGAGGGTTACGCCATGATCCGGAGAAAGCTGTCCAGGAGACAGTTCGTAGCAGCCACCGCCATGTCCTCGGCGGCGCTGGTCGCCGCGCCCTATATCCGCACCGCAAACGCCGCCGGCAAGTTATCGATCGGCTTCTGGGATCACTGGGTTCCCGACGCCAACAAGACCTCCGAGGCTCTCGTCAAGGAATGGGCCGAGAAGGAGAAGGTCGAAGTCGCGATCGACTACATCACCAGCCAGAACAAGAAGATTGAGCTGACGGTCGCCGCTGAAGCTCAGGCGCAATCGGGCCACGATATCCTCGCGATGTACACCTGGTGGCCGCATGCCTATGCCGAGCACCTTGAACCGGTCAATGATGTCGTCGAGGCGGCGATCAAGCAGAATGGTGACGTCAACGGCACCGTTAAATATCTCGGCCAGGCTGATGGCAATTGGCTCGCCGTTCCGTCAACGATCGGCAGCCAGATCAAGGGGCCCTGCTCCCGCATCGATCTGATGAAGAAACTCGCCAATATCGATGTGCAGGAGATGTACCCGGCGGGCGCGCCGCCGAAGGCCGACAACTGGACCATGGATACATTCCTGAAGGCGGCAGAGGCCTGCCAGAAGGGCGGCTTCCCCTTCGGAATCGGTCTTGGCGAGACCACCGATAGCGTCGACACCGCGGGTGCGATCTTCCAGTCATTCGGCGCCGAACTTATCAACGCCAAGGGCGATCTCACGGTCAAGACCGATGCGGTACGCCAGGCCCTCGAGTTCTACAAGAAGCTCATCGCGGTGTTGCCGCCGGATGCGCCTTCTTGGGATGACGCATCGAACAACAAGTGGCTGATCTCCGGCCGGGGCGCCCTAATCATGAACCCGCCGAGCGCCTGGGCGGTGGCCAAGCGCGATGCACCTCAGGTGGCCGAACAATGCTGGACTCACGGTTTTCCATCCGGGCCGAAGGGCCGCTTCGCGCCGTATCTGCCTTACTTCTGGGGCCTCTGGAAATTCTCCAAGAACAAGGAAGCGGCCAGGAGCCTGCTCACGCATTTGTCGCAGGCGTCGTCGATTGAAAAGTTCGTCAGCGCCAGCGGCGGCTACGATCTGCCGGCATACGAAAAGATGACCACCCTGAAGACGTGGGCGGAACAAGGACCACCGAAGGGCACGCTCTATCACTATCCGAACCCGTTCAATCACCAGACCTTGTCGATTGCAGCCTGGCCCGCGCCACCAAAGATCGCCCAACAGATCTACGCGCAGGCGACGCTCACTAAGATCGCGCTGCGCTATGCGCAGGGCGAGAAGATGGAAGCCACGCTCGCTTGGGCCGAGGGCGAGTGCGAAGGCTTCATGCGGAGCTAAGCCGGGATGTTCCGGGCTGCTCTCACTCAGGTGTGAGCCGCCGCGGCAGCGTCTCGTTCACTCCACATGCCCGGAGGAAGCCGGCAGACGCCGCCGGCTTCATCACAAGACATCCTGCAAGGAAGCTTGGCCATGGCCGATGTCGTCGTTGAGCAAGGTCGCCTCGCCCGCTCAGCGGGCACGCGCAAGCGCGCGAGCCTGCACCACGCACTGAAACGAAAATCGACGGTGGCGTTCCTGATGACGCTACCGCTGATTCTCCTGATCGCGCTGCTCGTGCTCTATCCAGCCTTCTATTCGGTCCACCTGGCAACGCTGAACAAGTCGATGCAGAAGTTCGTCGGCTTCGGCAATTTCACCTTCCTGTTCAAGCGCGAAACGTTCTGGATGGTTGTCAGGCAATCCTGCCTCTTCGCCATCACCGCGGTCGTCTTCAAGGCGTTGATCGGCTTCATCGTCGCGCATTTCGTTCACAACATTCCGGCCAAGGGACAGCGCAAATGGCGGGGCATGCTGCTGGTGCCCTGGGTGATTCCGCCCGCCATGAGCACACTCGCCTGGCTGTGGCTGTTCGATCCCTCCTACAGCGCCTTCAACTACACGCTGTCCTATTTCGGCATCGGCCCGATCCCATGGCTCGGTGAAGCGGGCTGGGCCCGCTTCTCGGTCATCCTGGTCAACGTCTGGTACGGGGCGCCGTTCTTCATGATCATGTACCTGGCGGCGCTCAAATCAGTGCCCGAGCAGCTCTATGAAGCCGCCGCCATCGACGGCGCCAACTGGTTCCAGCGGATCTGGTACGTGACGCTGCCGATGATGCGCAACATCATCGCCATCACCACCCTGTTCTCGCTGATCGTCACCTTTGCCAATTTCGACATTGTGCGCATCCTGACCTCCGGCGGTCCGCTGGACCAGACTCATATCTTTGCAACATGGGCGTTCCGCGTCGGCATTGAGAGCAGCGACATTCCGCTCGGCGCCAGCGTGTCGCTGTTCATGGTGCCGATCCTGGCCATCGCTGCGATCTTCATCCTGCGCGACATCAACAAACGCGGGAACGAGGCCTGATGAGCACGCTCGCAATCGACAAGGCCGGCCCCCGCCGCAAGGTCAAATATGGCAGCATGAAAAGCGACCGCGCCTGGGCGCTGCGCTGGTCCTACTTCTTCCTCGTGGTATTCGCGATCTTCTCGCTGACGCCGCCACTCTACATGCTGATCACGTCGCTCAAGAGCAGCGCCGAAATCTCGGCCGCGACCAATCCCTGGTGGGTCTTTCATCCGACGCTCTCGAATTACATCGAGCTGTTGACCTCCAACCAGTTCCTGCGCTTCTTCTGGAACTCTGCGATCGTGTCCGTCGTCGTGGTCGCCATCACCATGCTGATCAGCGTACCGGCCGCCTTCGCGCTGGCCCGGATGAGGTTCTGGGGCTCGGCAACGCTCGCCACGGGTGTTTTTCTCACCTACCTGATCCCCGACAGCCTCTTGTTCATCCCGCTGTTCAAGATGCTGGCCACGGTTCAGGAGTGGACCGGCATCCCCCTGCTCAACAGATGGTATGTGCTGCTGTTCATCTATCCGACGCTGACGGTGCCGTTCTGCACCTGGATCATGATCGGCTATTTCGCCTCGATCCCGAAGGAGCTGGATGAAGCGGCCATCATCGACGGCGCCTCGTGGTTCCAGACACTGACCCGAATCTTCATTCCCGTGGCGCTGCCCGGCCTGATCGCGGCGACCATCTTCGCGTTCACGGTCTCCTGGGCGCAGTTCCTCTATCCGCTGGTGTTCACCACCTCGACCGACCAGCTGGTGATGCCAGTCGGCATCATCACCTCGCTGATCAAGGGCGATGTCTTCAACTGGGGCCAGATCATGACCGGCGCGCTGCTTGGCGCCGCGCCACCGCTGATCATTTATGCTTTCCTGATGGACTACTACATTGCCGGCCTGACCGCCGGTGCGACGAAGGGCTGAAACTCATGGCGGAAGTGAATTTGCGTAAGGTCGTGAAGCGTTACGACGATGTCGAGGCGGTGCGCGGCATCGATCTCGATATCGCGGACCATGAGTTCGTCGTGCTGGTCGGCCCGTCCGGTTGCGGCAAGTCGACCACGCTCAGAATGATCGCGGGGCTCGAGGACATCACCGACGGCGACATCATGATCGGCGGCGACGTCGTCAACGACGTGCCGCCCAAGGATCGCGACATCGCCATGGTGTTCCAGAACTACGCGCTCTATCCGCACATGACGGTCGCCGAGAACATGTCGTTCGGGCTGCGGCTGAAGCACTACCCGAAGGCCGAGATCAAGAGCCGGGTCACGGAAGCTGCCCGCATGCTCGACATCACCGACCTGATCGACCGCAAGCCAAAGCAGCTTTCCGGCGGCCAGCGCCAGCGCGTCGCGATGGGCCGCGCGATCGTGCGCAATCCAAAAGTGTTTTTGTTCGACGAGCCGCTCTCCAATCTCGACGCAAAACTTCGGGTGCAGATGCGGATCGAGATCAAGAAGGTTCACCAGAAGGTCCGCACCACCACGGTCTATGTGACCCACGACCAGGTCGAGGCGATGACGCTCGCCGATCGCGTGGTGGTGATGAACAAGGGCCGCATCGAGCAGATCGGCACGCCGAACGAGCTCTATCACAAGCCGGCGACGCGTTTCGTCGCGGGCTTCATCGGTTCGCCCGC
>NZ_JAFATE010000658.1 GCF_019244115.1 Bradyrhizobium sp. | reverse complement strand
GCGTGATCTGGTTTGGAACCGAAAGGACTCGCAATGGAAAAGAACACGATTTGCCTGTGGTACGACAAGGACGCCGAGGCTGCTGCCCGCTTCTATGCCAAAACTTTTCCCGACAGCGCCGTTGGCGCCATCCACCGTGCACCGGGTGACTACCCCTCCGGCAAGGCCGGCGAGGTGCTGACGGTCGAATTCACGGTTGCCGGCGTTGCTTGTCTCGGCCTCAACGGCGGTCCCATGTTCAAACATACCGAAGCTTTTTCGTTCCAGATCGCCACCGACGATCAGGACGAGACCGACCGCTATTGGAATGCGATCGTCGGCAATGGCGGGCAGGAGAGCGCGTGCGGCTGGTGCAAGGACAAATGGGGCATTTCCTGGCAAATCACGCCGCGTGTGCTAACCGAGGCGTTGGCGGCTGGCGGAGGCGAAGCAAAGCGAGCCTTTGATGCGATGATGAGCATGAAGAAGATCGACGTCGCCGCGATCACGGCGGCGCGGCGTGGCTGACGCCGCGCTGGAAGGCGTTGCCTTCATGGCCAATCCGGACAAAGAGCTTGCGAAATCGCCTCGCCGGCTGACGATCGGACAGATGGTTTGGTCAATTCGGCCGATCGGCCGTCGCTTCTGACCGTTGCAGTGGCCGGCAGCCCCTTCTAGTCTCGGCGGCATGACCGCCGAAGACGCATCGGTTCTTGCCGCAAAATTGTCGGCGTTCCCGCGCCTGGGGCTCGCCAGCCTGCCGACGCCGCTCGAGCCGATGAAGCGCCTCACCGCGCACCTCGGCGGGCCACGCCTCTGGGTGAAGCGTGAGGATGCGACCGGTCTCGGCTTCGGCGGCAACAAGCTGCGCAAGCTCGACTATGTGCTTCACGAAGCCGTCGCATCCGGGGCCGACGCGCTGGTGTCCGGCGGCGTCGTGCAGTCGAACAGTCAGCGCCAGGTCGCTGCCGCGGCGGCCAAGCTTGGCCTGGCGTGCCATCTGGCGGTCTATCACGGCCGTCTGGCTCCGCCGGCGCCCGAATACGAGACCTCGGGCAACGCGTTGCTCAATCGCCTGTTCGGCGCACATCTTCACGACGTGCCGTGGACCGGAGATCGCAACGCGGCGATCGAGGAGCTGGGAAACCGGCTCAGGCGAGAAGGGCGCAGGCCCTACTTCGTCCCGTACGGCGTTTCCAGTCCGCTCGGCGCGGTCGCCTACGCATCGACGATCGCGGAGATCGCGGAGCAGTCGCGCGCCCTCGGCATCCGGCCTGCGGCGATCGTGCATTGCACCGGCAGCGCCGGAACGCAGGCCGGTCTCGTCGTCGGCGGCGCGGTGGCGATGCCCGGGACGCGGATCGTCGGCATCGATATCGATGCCGAACCCGAGCGCGTGCGCTCCGACGTCATCGCCTATGCGAGAGCCGCGGCCGACCTGATCGGCACCAGTTTCGATGAGGACGACATCGAGGTGGTCGCCGGGCACGCCGGTCCGGCCTATGGCGTGCCGCATGCGGCAACGATCGAGGCAATCAGGCTTGCCGGCGCGCTCGAAGCGTTGCCTCTTGATCCGGTCTACTCCGGCAAGGGACTGGCCGGTCTGATCGCGCTCGCTCGGCAGGGCCGATGGCCGGGCGATACCGATGTCATTTTCATCCACACCGGCGGGGCCCCCGCCTTGTTCGCCTACCAGAGCGTGCTCGGCATCTGACCGGCGCAGGTCGCAATGAACCGCCGGCAGCCAGCGCATGGACTTGCCGGTCGCCGATGTGGCGCGATCCTGCGATCGTGGCACCCAGGGCAAGGAGCTTGTTCGCACGCGCGCTCGGAGGAGAGACGTCGAATGGCAGCGTGTGGCCATTCGTTTCCGAGACAATGCGGGTGGGATTTCGTGATGTTCAGGCCCGTTTTGCCTCAGTCGCTTGCACGCATCGGATCGTGCTGCTTCTGATCAGAGGTCCTCGCGAGAGTTCGGAGCGCATCGCGACGAATTTCCGCAAGCGCGCTGCATCATCATACGAGCAGTTCTCGTGTCCCCGCTCGCCACCAGCTCCTGCGCTTGCCGGATCAGGGCTGCTCTCTGGTTGCCACTCAATCCTCGCTCGTCGGCCTCCCGGCCTTTCGGCGTTCCGCAATGCGGCCCCCGGTCGAAGCCGACGCCGTTCAATTCCGCCGGCACGCTGCCCTGGCGAGACACGCCGCTTGCCGTCTCGTCCTTGCAATTTTGCTCCGGCGGCCTCGAATCCCTTCTATCATCACGCGATGTCAGCGCCGGAGGCACAATCACGGGCCGTGATCGAATCTCGTCGTTCGATCGCTCGCGATGCGGCGCGGCCGAAACGCCGACGGTCTGCCGTTCGACATTGCGCATCGTCACGGGGCCGATGACGGATTTCGGCGAAAATGGTCCAACCAGAACCGATCCTTGCGCCACGACCACTCCGGTCACGAGCGCTGCGGCTCCACTGATGGCCACGATGCGGAGCCACTGCGATCGACGCCGTTCGCTCTCGCGGTCGAGCCTGCGCAGGAGTTCGCGCACAAGGCGCTGGTTGTAAGCGGCGCGCCGGTTGGCGTCGCCCAAGATCGCGACCGCAGCCGCGACTTGACGGAATCGGCGTGCCGCATCCGGATCGTTCGGATTGTGATCCGGGTGATGGATCTTGGCCAACTTGCGATACGCCGCTTTGAGGGCCTCGTCGCTGGCATCGGGGCTAACGCCCAACGATTCGTACAGTGTCTTCATCGACGCCTCTTCGCAAAGGCGCGGGAAGCGAGCGATCCTCGGACAAAAAATGCAATCAGCTCGACGGGATGGAGCCGATTATCGCATTCCGGGACAGCGCCCTCCGCGAACAACCACGCTCTACAACATCAATTTCAGTACCGACTATCGCATTGGTAGCATCGAGGCGCGTCAGCAATATGACTACGCGAGTAAAACTCCTGTTCCCGGAGCGCCCAGCACTGGAAAAAACGTCGTGAATGGGTGCCGAATCGCGCGTTTCCCTTCATTCGCGCGACGGTTTCACAGAAGGTTCCCGTTGTCGCCGCAATTCGGCCCCGCTTTGGCAACGAGTTTGGCTGCCATCGCCTGACGCATTCTCGAGCTGATGGCCCGTCACCGTCGCAGGATCCCCGAGCCGTTGCCACGCGTTGACGTTCGCCAATCAGGGTGCGCTCGCATCTGGTGGTCACCACAAGAGACGTGCACGTGAAAGCCTTGACCCCGCTTCGCCGTCGACGGTGGATCGGACGCGATCGACCCGCAGCGTAGGCGACACAATTGATCAGTTGCTGATATTCTCGATGGTTCTG
>NZ_JAFATE010000655.1 GCF_019244115.1 Bradyrhizobium sp. | reverse complement strand
CCTTCCATTTTGCGGAAAATGCGCGTGGCGCAAGCGGGCTGCCGGGTTGCTGCATGGGGCGCAAGCTTGCCGGGTCATGATGGCTGCGGCATGATCGCCGTCAAGGCTCGACGCAACGACAACAATGTCCGCGGCAAGCGGATGTCGGTCAGGGAGGTTCTCTTGCACAGACCCATTCTTTGCGGCGCGCTCGCCGCATGGCTTGCGCTTGGCGCAACCGCGGCAACGGCGCAAGGCCAGCCGCCGCTGCGGATCGGCGGCATCCTCGACATGTCCTCGCTCTATGCGGACATTACCGGCGCCGGCAGCGAGACCGCCGCGAAAATGGCGGTGGAGGATTTCGGCGGCGAGGTGCTGGGCCGCAAGATCGAGGTGCTCGCGGCCGATCATCTCAACAAGGCGGATCTCGCCGCCAACATCGCCCGCGACATGATCGACAATCAGGGCGTCGAGATGATCTACGACGTCGCGGCCTCGGCAACGGCGCTCGCCGCCGGCGAGATCGCGAAGGCGCGGGGCAAGATCGTCATCTTCAACGGCCCGGGCTCGATCCGGCTCTCCAACGAAGCCTGCGGCCCCTATACCGTGCACTACGTGTTCGACACCTATGCGCAGGCCAATGTGACCGGCCTCGCGGCGGTCCGAAGCGGCCTCGACAGCTGGTTCTTCCTGACGGCGGATTATGCGTTCGGCCAGGACCTGGAGAAGGACACCACCAATGTGGTGGTGAAGAATGGCGGCAAGGTGCTTGGCAGCGTCCGCCATCCGCTCAACACCTCGGACTTCTCCTCCTTCCTGCTGCAGGCGCAGGCTTCGAAAGCCAGGGTGATCGGGCTTGCCAACGCCGGCGGCGACACCATCAACGCGATCAAGCAGGCGGCCGAATTCGGCATCACGAAGGGCGGCCAAAAGCTGTCGCCGCTGCTCGCCTTCGTCACCGACATCGACAGCATCGGGCTCGAAACCGCGCAGGGGCTGCTGCTCGCGGAGGCCTTCTATTGGGACATGAACGACGACACGCGCGCCTTCTCAAAGCGCTTCATGGAACGCATCAAACGCGTGCCGACCTCGGCGCAGGCAGGCGTCTATTCCTCCGTCACGCATTATCTCAAAGCGGTCAAGGCCGCCGGCACCACCGATGCCGCTTCCGTCATGAAGGTGATGAAGGAGACGCCGATCGACGACATGTTCGCGAAGAACGGGCGTATTCGCGAGGACGGCCGCATGGTGCACGACATGTATCTATTCGAGGTCAAGAAACAATCGGAGTCGAAGGGCCGCTGGGACGACTACAAGCTGCTGGCGACCGTACCGGGCAATGAGGCATTCCAGTCGCTCGAGCAGTCGCGCTGCCCGCTGGCGAAGAAATAATCATCGTCATTGCGAGGAGCGAAGCGACGAAGCAATCCAGTTTGTCGGCTCGCGCAGCGCTGGATTGCTTCGCTTTGCTCGCAATGACGGCATCCCATCGAAGTTCCGCGAAGACCAACAACAACGAAAGAAAATCCACATGAGCACGAACGACATGGTCCTGCAGCATCTCGAGGCCGGCCTCCTCACCATCACCATGAACCGTCCCGACCGCCGCAACGCGCTCAATCCCGACATGGTCAGCGGCCTGGTCGAAGCGGCGCGGCGCGCGGCGGAGGATCACGACGTCCGCGCGTTGCTGTTGAAGGGCGCAGGGGGCACCTTTTGCGTCGGCGGCGACGTCAAGGCGATGGCGGAGGGGCGGACGCCGTTGCCGTTCGAGGCCAAGCTCGCGAACCTGCGCCGCGGCATGGAAGTCTCGCGCATCCTGCACCAGATGCCAAAGCCCGTGGTGGCGCAACTCGACGGCGCGGCTGCCGGTGCCGGGCTGTCGATCGCCTTGTCCTGCGATCTGCGCGTCGCCAGCGAGGGCTGCAAGATCACGACGGCGTTCGCCAAAGTCGGCTTTTCCGGCGACTATGGCGGCACTTACTTTTTGACAAAGCTGCTCGGCAGCGCGAAAGCGCGTGAGCTCTATTTGCTGTCTCCGGTGCTTTCGGCGAGCGAGGCGCTCGCGCTCGGCATGGTGACAAAGGTCGTTCCTGACGCCGATATCGATGCGGCTGCGCGCGAACTCGCGCAGTCGCTGGCGCAGGGGCCGTCGGTCGCGCTCGGCTACATCAAGCGCAACATCAACAATGCCGAGGAGTTTTCGCTGGAAGCCTGCTTCGATGGCGAGGCGATCCACCACACCCGTGCCGGCGAGACTGCCGACCACAAGGAAGCGGCCAAGGCCTTTGTCGAGAAGCGCAAGGCTGCGTTCGTGGGGCACTGACGTTATGTCGAGCTACATCCGCTTGCGGCAGATCTGCCTGGTGGCGCCGCAGCTCGAACCCGTCGTCCCCGACATCTGCGGCATCATGGGGCTCAATGTCTGCTATCGCGATGGCAACGTCGCGAAGTACGGACTTGAGAACGCACTGATGCCGGTCGACACCATCCTGCTCGAGGTCGTGGCGCCAACCGAGCCGGGCTCGGCGGCCGGCCGTTTTCTCGACAAGACCGGCGGCCATGGCGGCTACATGGCGATTTTTTGCTGTGACGATCCGGACGCGCGCGGCACGCACGCCAACGCGATGGGCGTGCGCACGGCGAACGTCATCGATCATCCGCCGTATCATGGCGTGCAGCTGCATCCGCGCGACTGCCGCGCCGCTTTCATCGAGTTCAACCATACGGACGGCAGCGACGACATTCTTGGTGCCTATCCGCCGGCCGGACCGGATTGGCAGCAATCGGTCCGCAAGGACATGACGGAGGCACTGACCGGGGTCGAGATGCAGAGCCCGGATCCGGCGGGACTTGCCCGGCATTGGGGACGGATCATCGGCGTTGCCGTCAGCAAAAACGCGGCGGGCGAGCCGGAGCTGAAATTGCCCAATGCCAGCTTCCGTTTTGTGCCCGGCGAAAGCGAGATCATGAGTGCACTGACATTTCGTGTCGTCGATGCTGCGAGAATCTGCGATGCCGCGCGTGCCAATGGATATGGTGTTTCTGACGATGCGTTCTGTTTGGGCGGCGTCATGTTTCGCATTGCAGCCTCCGCATAGAACCGTAGCGTGGGCAAAAGGCGCGTTGGGGGCGTGCCCACCACATATCCGCAAGCGTCATGCTTGATGGTGGGCCCGCTTCGCTTTGCCCACCCTACAGGTCAAAGTATGCGGCAAGAGTCGCGACAGCAAAAACAAGAGGGTCATACGCATGCCGCATCCGCTCCACAGCTTTTTCGCGCCGCAAAGCATCGCACTGATCGGCGCCTCGCGCGACCACGAGAAGATCCCGGGCCGGCTGCTCGCCATGCTGCGCAAGAACGAATACCCGGGCCGGCTCTATCTCATTAATCCCAACTATGCTGAAATCGATGGGCTCGCCTGCTACAAGTCGATTGCCGACGTTGGCGCAGCCGTCGATCTCGCCATCATCGTGATTCCGGCTCGCGCCGTGCTTGCGGCGTTGGAGCAGTGCGGCGCAGCCGGCGTCAAGAACGCCGTGATCATCTCCTCGGGCTTTGCCGAGGAGGGTGGCGAGAGCGCCGCGATGCAGGACGCCATCGCAGCACTCGCGAAGCGAACGGGGATGCGGATTTCCGGACCGAATGCCGAGGGCTTTTACAGCCAGGTGCAGCGCGTCGCCGCAACCTTCAGTCCGGCCGTCGATGTGAAGGCTGACGTTGCGCCGCTGGTCGCGACCACGCGGCGGATCGGCATTGTCGCGCAGAGCGGCGGCATCGGCTTTGCGATCTTCAATCGCGCCAGGACGCTCGGCATCGCACCCAGCTATGTCGTGAGCGCCGGCAACGAAAGCGATCTCGGCGCCGGCGAGTTCTTCGAGTACATGGTGCAGGACGCCGCGACCGACGTGATTCTGCTGTTCATCGAGGGCATCCGCGACGTCGACAGATTTCTCGCCGCCGCCGGCCGCGCCGCCGAGCTCAGAAAGCCGGTTATCGTGATCAAGGTCGGCCGCTCGCAGGCCGGCGGGCGCGCCGCGGCGTCGCATACCGCCAGCATGGCCGGCTGGTCCGCGGCCTACGATGCGGTGTTCGCCAAATATGGCTTCATCGTCTCCAATGATCTCGATGAGGCCGTGACGACAGCGGCCGTGCTCGCGACCAATCCATTGCCGGCGGGCGACCGTGTCGCCGTGCTCACCGTGTCCGGCGGGGCCGGCATCTGGGGCGCGGACAGCGTGTCGGTGCAGGGTCTGCAGGTGCCGGAACTGTCCCCGGCGATCCAGGCCGTAATCATGGAGCTCTTGCCGTCCTACGGCACGGCGAAGAACCCGATCGACGTCACCGCGCAGGGCGTCAATTCGGGCGGGCTGCAGCGGAGCATCGACCTGCTCGCCGCTTCCGATGAGGTCGACGCCATTCTCGTGGTGCTGTCGCTGTCGAGCGATGTGCGGATGCCGTTCAAGGAGATCGAGCTGAAGCCGCTGATCGCGGCGCAGAAGAAGCCCGTCCTGTTC
>NZ_JAFATE010000523.1 GCF_019244115.1 Bradyrhizobium sp. | reverse complement strand
CGATCGGGGTCGATGCGAATGATGCGGCCGTCATACTCAAAACTGTACTGGGCCTGCGCGGCGCTGCTCGCCAGCAACACTGCCGCAATCGCCATGAGCACTCTCATCACGACCTCCCGAAGCGATTGAAACCCCCGGCGCTACCGTTATCGCCGCGCCCTCGCCAAGAACGTGATCTGCATCACGCTCAAATCGTAAGTCGCGCCCGTCAAGGCTTCGGTTCAAGCTCAGAAATCCAGCGGCGCGTTGTCCACGACCTCCTTCATCACGAAGAAAGTGCGGGTCTGACGCACGCCGGGCAGCGAAATCAGCTGATCGCCGTGCAGCTTGTTGAAGTCGCTGATGTCGCGGACTCTAATCTTCAGAAAGAAATCGAAATCGCCGGCGACGAGATGGCAGTCGAGCACGAAGCGCAGCTTCTTGATCGCGGCCTCGAAGGTGCGAAAGCTTTCCGGCGTCGAGCGGTCGAGCACCACACCGACGATGACCAGCGCGCTGCGGTCCACTTTTTCCGGCGCGACCTCGGCCCTGACGCTGCGGATCAGCCCCTCGTCGAACAGGCGTTGCGTGCGCCGGTGGCAGGTGGCGGGGCTCACATTCACGGCCGTCGCGAGATCGGCATTGCTAATGCGGCCGTCCCGCTGCAACAGCTGCAGGATTTTTCGATCGATGCGGTCGATGCCGGAATTGACGTCGGAAGAATCTTTCATTTTCCAGCCTGAGACATACAAATACTACCATCACCGCGGAGATACACGGTAGAACAGAGATAAATTCGGCTCCAGATGGAGAGCACCTTACAGAGCATTTTCGCTATTGTCCGCCGCAATTTGAACCCTTGCGGAGAGAGATCAGTGCTTCGGCTCGACAAATTCAAAAAATACCCCCTGACCTTCGGGCCGACGGCGATCGAACATCTGCCGCGGCTGACCGCCGCCCTCGGGGCCAAGGTGCAGATCTACGCCAAGCGCGACGACTGCAATTCCGGTCTGGCGATGGGCGGCAACAAGCTGCGCAAGCTCGAATACATCGTGCCCGACGCGATCTCGTCGAATGCCGACACGCTGGTGTCGATCGGCGGCGTGCAGTCGAACCACACCCGCATGGTGGCGGCGACCGCCGCCAAGATCGGCATGAAATGCGTGGTCGTGCAGGAGAGCTGGGTTCCGCACGAGGACGCCGTCTACGACCGCGTCGGCAACATCCTGTTGACGCGCCTGATGGGCGCCGACAGCCGCATCGTGCCCGACGGTTTCGACATCGGCATTCGCAAGAGCTGGGAGGACGCGATCCAGTCGGTGAAGGACGCCGGCGGCAAGCCCTATGGCATTCCGGCGGGCGCCTCGGTCCACAAATATGGCGGCCTCGGCTACGTCGGTTTCGCCGAGGAGGTGCGCGCCCAGGAAGCGCAGATGGGCATCAAGTTCGACTACATCGTCGTCTGCGTCGTCACCGGCTCGACTCAGGCCGGCATGATCGTCGGCTTTGCCGCCGACGACCGCGCCGACCGCGTCATCGGCATCGATGCATCCGGCACGCCGGCACAGACGCGGACCCAGGTGCGCGAGATCGTCGACCAGACCGCCGAGCTCGTCGAGCTCGGGCGCAAGGTGCGCGACGACGAGATCGTCATCCTCGACGACTATGCCTATCCCGCCTATGGCGTGCCGAGCAACGAGACCAACGAGGCGATCCGGCTCGCCGCGCGCACCGAAGCCATGATCACCGATCCGGTCTACGAGGGAAAATCCATGCAAGGCATGATTGATCTCGTGCGCAAGGGCTACTTCCCGGAGGGGTCGAAGGTGCTCTACGCGCATCTCGGCGGCGCGCCGGCGCTCAACGGCTACAGCTATACCTATCGGAACGGTTAGCTATTCGGGCGAGGCGTCACAAAAATGTTGACCAGAGAGAACGAGTCGCGTTCTCCCTGGCAGCGTGCCCTGTCAGAAGAGAATTGAGACATCGTGGTCGAGAGTACATCATCCAGCCGCGCCCAGCTCCAGCCCATCATCGACTATCCGGTCGAGTTTCAGCCGCCTGACATCGCCGAGTGGTGGCAAGGCAATACGGGCACGCCGTTCGTGTACAGTTTTGCGGCCGAGCGCTCCGGTCCCCACCTCCTGATCACCGCTCTGGTTCACGGCAATGAGCCGGCCGGCGCCGTGGCGCTGCATCGCCTGTTGTCGCAGCAGCTAAGACCGTCGCGTGGCCGTCTGACGCTCGCCTTCGCCAATGTCGGCGCCTATGAGCGCTTCGACGTGGCGGATCCCCGCGCCAGCCGCTGGCTCCAGGAGGACATGAACCGGATCTGGTCGCCTGACATTCTCGCGCAGGTGCCGCCGCGCAGCGCCGACGTCGCGCGGGCGGCGGCGTTGCGGCGCTTCGTCAATCAGGCGGACTATCTCTTGGACCTGCACACGACGCAGCATCCGACCGAGCCGCTGGTGCTGGCAGGGCCACTGGCGCGCAGCCGGGAGCTCGCGCGCACGACCGGGCTTGCCGACCTCGTCATCGTGGATCGCGGCCACGCGCAGGGCCGGCGCATGCGCGATTACGGCGCCTTCGGCGACCCCAAGGCATCCAGGACGGCGCTGCTGATCGAATGCGGCCAGCACTGGGAGGCCGCAAGCGCCGATGTTGCCTATGCCGCGTGCATCCGGATGCTGGAACGGCTCAGCATGGCGCCCGACGCATTCGAAGCACCTAGCGCGTCGCTGCCGCGCGAGGCCAGCCGCTTCGTTGAGATCACGATGCCGATAACGATCAAGCACGAGTTCGTCTTCGCGCTTCCGCTGCGCGGCGGTGAGATCATTCCGCGCGCCGGCACGGTGATCGGACATGACGGCGGCGAGCCCGTCGTCACTCCCCATGACGATTGTTTCGTGCTGATGCCCTCGCAACGGCTGTGGGCGGGGCTGACCGCCGTGCGGCTCGGCCGCCTGATCGCGCCATCGGCCCGCGCCGCTTAGAGCTGGCTTTAGTTGATTTCGGTTTCTCCGCGCCCACGGTTTACCTCTCCCCGCTTGCGGGGAGAGGTCGGATCGCATCTCAAGATGCGATCCGGGTGAGGGGGACTCTCCACGAACTCAGTCCCTTGAGACTCCCCCTCAACCCCAACCCTCTCCCCGCAAGCGGGGAGAGGGGCGCACTTCCGACGGGGCAAACGATCGAAGCTGAACTCATTATGCTTCAGATTGGCGGCGCCCCCTCACTCGAACCAGGCGGCGTAGATCTTCTGGTACGTGCCGTCTTCGGTCGCGAGGTGCAGCCACTGGTCGACAAAGGCCTTCAACCCGACATCGCGCTGCATCCAATAGGCCTTTTCGGCGAAGTCGAACGGCTTGTCCGGATGGACCGCGCACAGCACGCCCGGGTGAAGCTTTTGCTGATAACGTGTCTCCGATGAATCCGTGATCATCAGGTCGGCATCGCCCTTGGCGATCTCGTCGAAGATGGTGACGTTGTCGCCAAAAACCTTGATCTCGGCGTTCTTGACATTGGCGCGCGCAAAGCGCTCGTTGGTGCCGCCGGGGTTGACGATGACGCGTGTCCCTTGTTTGTCGATATCGGCAAGCGTCTGGTATTTGCCCTGATCGGCGCACCGCGCGATCGGCGTCTTGCCCTCGCGCATGATCGGCGTCGAGAACAGGCCTTTCTTCTGCCGGTCTAGTGTGATCGAGATGCCGCCCATCGCGATGTCGAAACTGTCGGCTTCAAAATCCTTCATCAGCTGCGGCCAGGCGGTCTGCACGAACTCCACCTTGACGCCGAGCGCTTTTCCGAGCGCCTGCGCCATGTCGACGTCGAAGCCGGCGAATGTGGAGCTGGTTTTGTCGAGATAGGTGAAGGGCCGGTAGTCGCCGGTCATGCCGACGCGCAAGGTGCCGCGCTTGATGATCTCGTCGAGCCGGGAGGCTTGCTGGGCCTGCGCCGAACAAACCAGCAAAAGCCCCGTCAACAGACCAATCGCGATACGCACCATGCCTTTGCCTCCCATGGACTTTGCCTTTTCAGTGTTGGACGCTGGAACGTCTTAGACCAACGTCTTTTGAGATGCGAGAGGGGAGAAATCGTCGTGAGCATTTCGCTGTACCAGGCCTCGGTCGGCGTGTTCGTGCCGTTTCTGGAAAATCTCTCCGGCCTGCTGGACCGCGCCGCTGCCGACGCGGAGGCGCGCAGGATCGACCCACGGGTCCTCGTCGCGATGCGCCTTGCTCCGACCATGTACGATCTCGGCCAGCAGGCCGGCGAGGCCAATCGCCACGCGACTGTCGCCTGCGCGCTGCTGGCCGGCCGCGCGCCCTGCCTGTTTCCAACGGGAGTACCTGATCTCGACGAACTGAAATCCCGTATCGCCACGGCGATCGCGTTCCTCCGGGGCCTGCCGAAAGATGCGATCGAGGCTGCCGCGGACAAGCCGGTCGTTTTTACCTTCAAGAACGGGACGACACGAAACTTCACCGGGCGCTCGCTGCTATTGAGCTTCAGCGTCCCGCAATTCTTCTTTCACGTCACGACCGCCTACGACATCCTGCGGCACGCCGGCGTCGACCTCGCCAAGAAGGATTTTCTGGGACCGCCGCGGGAGCTGACGCTAGCTTGGACGAGCGCAAGCTGACGTCCGTTGGACAGAGTCCTCAACATCGGTGGGTTCACCTCTCCCCGCTTGCGGGGAGAGGTCGGATCGCATCCTTAGATGCGATCCGGGTGAGGGGGACGCTCCACGAGGGCTGTGCCTAGGGCTCCCCCCTCACCCCAGCCCTCTCCCCGTGAAGAACGGGGAGAGGGGGCGCACCTGTGGCGCAGCAACGATCGAGCCTCAAATCATCATGCGTCAGATATCGCCGCCGCCGAGGCGGATCAGCTCGACCTCGTCGGTTCGCGCCGCCATTTCGTTTCGGAGCCGGTCGAAGCGCAGGTTGGCCTCGCTCTCTCTGTCGTCCACCCATTTGATGGCGGCCTCTGCGCTCATCGGGCCTGACGTGACCGGCACCGAGCTTGCGCCGATCGTCTCGTCGACATAGTAGCCGCCGTCATCGCCGCGGCGGACCGTCCATTTGAAGCGGATCGCCTCCATCGGCCCGGGGCCCATTTTCGAATAGCCATCGGCGCCGCTGGTTGGTGCCACAGGCGCCTCGTCGCCCGCCGGCGTCTCCTGAACTGGCTCTGACGTCTCGCCCGCCGCCTTGTTGGCGCCATGGGGCGGCTCGGGCTGATCGAGAATGCTCGCGATCGTCGCAAGCGCTTCATCCGCCGGATCGCTTTGACTCACGGCCGCACCTCCATCCACAACTCGGGGACTCCAAAACCGGCGCATCGCCTATCCCAGATGGTACCTGGACGGGGAATTTTAAGCCTTTTGGGCGCCGATCGGAGGTATTGCGATCCTCCCGGAAGTTACGCGCGCGCGGGCGCCGGGTTGCGCAGCCCGTCGCTTCCGGCTCCGCCGGCCATTGAAGGTCACGGGATATGGTCCTGTTCTGGCGAAAGGAATCGATCCGGGCCTGGCCGCCGCCAAGCGCGTCAAGTCCGCTCAGAGCACGTCCTGGTTGATGACATTCTGCCGGATCGGCTCGCCGTCGAGCGCGCTCAAAAGATTGCGCGCGGTCTGCTCGCTCATGCGGTCGACGGCCTCGACCGTGACGCCGGCGACATGCGGGGCCATGATCACGTTCGGCAAATCGTGCAGGGCATGGCCGACCGGCGGCGGCTCCTGCTCGAACACGTCGAGGCCGGCGCCGGCGAGCCGGCCCGAGACCAGTGCCTCATGCAGCGCCTTTTCGTCGATCAGGCCGCCGCGGGCCGTGTTGATCAGATAGGCGGTCGGCTTCATCCGTTTCAGCCGCTCCGCGCCGAACATGCCGACCGTCTCCGGCGTCTTCGGACAATGGATGCTGACGAAGTCGGCGCGCAGCAGCGCCGTGTCGAGATCCGCGACGACCTCGCAGCCGCTAGCTGCAATGTCGGCGGCCGATTTGTAGGGATCATAGACCAGGACCTGCATCTCCATCGCCAGGCAGCGCTTTGCGGTGCGCGTGCCGATGCGGCCGAAACCGATGATCAGCACGGTCTTGCCGTAGAGGTCGAAGGGCAGGCTGCCGAGCCGATAGGCCCAGGTACCATTCTTGACGATCGCGTGCATTTCGCTTGCGCGCTTGGCGAGCGTCAGCATCATGAACAGTGCCTGCTCGGCGACCGACGGCGAGTTGGCGGTCCCGGCGACCATCAGCGGCACCTTGCGGCGGCTCAGCGCCGGCACGTCGACCGCGTCATAACCGACCCCGATCCGGGTGACGACCTTCATGTCGCCGGATGCTTCGAGCTCCACCTCGCCGAAGCGGGTCGCACCGAGCGCGACGCCGTGGACCGGCGCGTGCTCCCTGAGCATCGCCTGAAAATCGGGAGCGGAGATCAGGTTGGGAAACTCGACGAGCTCGATGTCTTCCCGTTCGGTCAAAAGAGCCCGCGCTCTGGGCGACATCGTTTGCGTGACAAAAATCTTCTTCTTGTTGGTCGTCATTTCCTGCCCTGGGGGTCCGCTTTCGCGTCGCTACAAGACGACGCCGGTTCCCTCGTTTAGCAGGTGCATATTGTTGAGGTCCATCGCCAATCGCATGGGCGCACCGTCGCTCGCGCCGGCTCCCGGACTGACCCGGCCGCAGATCTGCGATCCCTCGAGCGTGAAATAGACCAGCGTCTCCATCCCCATCGGCTCGGTGACGTCGAGCACGGATTCGAACGTCTCGATGCCCGGCTCGGGAGCGCGCGGTTCTGTCAGGTGCTCGGGCCGGATTCCCATCAACAGCCTGTCGTCGCGCGGCACATTCCGATAGCGCGCGGCGCGCGCCGGCGGCAGCGGAAACGACAGTCGGTCGGTCAGGCGGATGTTGAGATGACCGGACGCCTCCTCGAGCCGGCAGGGGATGAAATTCATCGCGGGCGAACCGATGAAGCCCGCGACGAAACGCGTCGCCGGCTTGTGATAGAGCTCGTTCGGCGTGCCGATCTGCTCGATGCGGCCCTTGTTCATCACCACCACGCGATCGGCGAGCGTCATCGCCTCGACCTGGTCGTGGGTCACGTAGACCGTGGTGGTGCGGACCTTCTGGTGCACCTTCTTGATCTCGATCCGCATCTGCACCCGAAGTTTTGCGTCGAGATTGGAGAGCGGCTCGTCGAACAAAAACACTTTTGGATTGCGCACGATCGCGCGGCCCATCGCGACGCGCTGGCGCTGGCCGCCCGAAAGCTGCTTTGGCTTGCGGTCGATCAGGTCGGTGATGTCGAGCATGCGGGCAGCTTCCGTGACCCGGCTCTTGATCTCGGCTTTCGGGTAGTGCTTCAGCCGCAGCCCGAACGACATGTTCTCGGCGACCGTCATGTGCGGATAGAGCGCGTAGTTCTGGAACACCATGGCGATGTCGCGATCCTTGGGCGGTACGTCGTTGACGACGTCGCCGCCGATCATGATGTCG
>NZ_JAFATE010000485.1 GCF_019244115.1 Bradyrhizobium sp. | reverse complement strand
ACCGAGGTAAATCCCTTGGCGCGGCCTTGGGCGCCGGTGTGGCCCAGGGCGCCCTGGGTCATGATCACCTTGCCCTTTCCGCCGAGCTGGTTGACCAGTGCCTGGGTCACCGAAGCACCCATGAACTCGTTGTCGGGGGCAAGGAACGAATGAACATTGATCTGGTCGAGCGGCGCAATCAGCGTGTCCATGTCGATGACGGGGGTGCCGCCGTCGATCATCTTTTGCACGGGCTGGGTCAATGTACCGATGCCAAACGCCTGGATCGCGACAAAGTCCCATTTCTGCGAGGCCATGTTGTCGATCGCCGCGCGCTGCTTGACGGCATCGAGTTGGCCGTCGAACCAGGTGACCTCGACGTTGAACAGCTTGCCCCAGGCTTCCGCCGCCTGCTTGCCCTGGGCGCACCAGGTCGCCTGCAGGCCGGCGTTGGAGAAGGCCGCCTTCAGCGGCTTCTCGGACCGCGCCATTTCGGCTGCCAACGCTGGTATACTCAATCCGCCAAGCAGCGTCGTGGCGGCGCCGGCGGTCGCGGCCGCCTGAAGAAGGTTGCGTCTGGTGGTGGAGGATTTGTCATTCCCGGACATCGCTTGCTCCCTTGATCCATTGTTTTGACCGTCGGGCGTCGTTGGCGCGCACCGCGGAGGGGAGAAAGTCTGTCACACTCTCCGAGCCCGCGCCATCCGTGCAGTCTCAAACTTTGATCGCACAGGCCGGTTGCGGTGCGGGAAGCGGCCAAAGGGCAGGCAAATGTCGCGCGGCCTATGTCGGTACAGTATCGTGTGCGAGCACGTCTTCGATCTCGTCCAGCAGCATGCGCCAGGTTTCATCGAACTCGGCGGACCAGGCCGCGCCAAGCAGTTCGCGCAGTGTTGGCAATGACCCCGAAAAGGCGAAAAACACTTCGCGCGACGTCCCATAGGCCTCATGCGACTGCACCTCGCATACGATCATGCGGAAGGTCCCGTTGCGCTCGCCCGCAAAGTCGAGGATCGCATCGATGGCAAAGGCCAGCATCGAGCCCTTGATGTGACCGCCGGTGTCGCGCGCGAACATCGGTTCGGTTTCGGGATGCGCGCGAAACAGCCTGTCATAGACCAGCGCCGTTATGTCCGCGCAACGCTCGGTAGCCAGTTCAAAGCTGCGCCGGATCGGATGGCTCATCTCGGCGCGAGCAGGTCGCGAGATGTTAGGCGCGATCATGCCGGCGCCGGACGATGCTGTGGACGCCTGCCCAAAAAAGAAGAGCAGGGTAGCGTCCCCTGCTCGAGAAATTGTGTCGACCCTGTTTTCCCGATTTGAATTGGATGTTGGTTGACGGGCGACGCTGCTTGTGCGCGTCAGGGCTCCTCCCGAGACTTGGACCACCAGACACTCCTTGCGGAAGCCTGGGCCCAAATTCGTAGACCAACTTTTCTGTCTTGTCATCTTTTTCGGCAACGATTGTTCAAATTACCTGCACTCTAGGCAATGTTTGGGAATGTCCTCCTCTGGCTGCATATGGTTGCAGTTGGTCCAAAAAGGAGGTATCATGCGGGGGTAAGGCCGACGCGAGCAAGCTTCATTGGCCTCATCAGCCCAATCTTTGTGCGAAGATTTTTTGTCGCGCCTGCCCTTGCACAGAAGTCGATTTCAGCAGTCGCAATGAGTCGCGACGGTGATTGTCGATCAGGAGTTGCAGGCGCTGATCACCGTTCGCGAACTGGCGAACGACAGCACGGCACCGACATCCGATTCACACAAATGCGCGCCAGGCGCACGAAAACGGCGGGGAATGCTCGACTTCAACTGACTCGGATGTTAACCCAACGGCATTGGGCGAGCAGGCTTATGCGGCACCGGCTGCGAAAATTTCTTCCGATCGTTTTGATCGCATTGGCGGTGCAACTCGTTGCGCCGATCGCCGCCTGTTGGTCCGCCGCGATCGCGGCCTCCGATCCGCTCAGTTCGCTCGAGATCTGTCACAGCGATCCCACGGCGCCGCCCGGATCGACTGATCCGCACGCACAGGACGGTAGCTGTCCGATCTGCTGTCTGGCTCAGAGCCAGGCGTCATTCGACACGCCGCAGCCGGCCGCATTTTCGATTCCTCAGATCAATGCTGCACCGGTGATCTGGCGGGAGGATGCGCGAGCCGTTCTGCGATCGCGTAGTCACTCTCATGCACAGGCGCGTGCACCTCCGCGATCGGCGTGAGCTTGTGGCCGGAGACGGCCGCTCTATCGTTCCACGTCGAATCACTGTTTTCGGAGAATAGCCATGTCCACCCGTTGGGCGTGCGCGGGCCTGTCCGGGCTCGCCGTCGCGCTCGTTTGCGTCACTCAAGGCTCTGCCCACGAAATCGTCGGAAATCGCTTCTTTCCGGCCACGCTCGGAATCGATGATCCCGGCGTCAACGACGAACTTGCCCTTCCGACCGTCGACAGTTTTCACACCGGCGACAACCCGCCCGTGCGGCAGCACGACATTTCAGCCGAGTTTTCCAAGCGCATCACCGAAGATTTCGCGATCTCGTTCGGCACGGCGTACACGTTCCTCGACATGATGGATTCGACCGTGCCTGGCGCCAATGGATTCCAGAATCTCGAGACCACGTTCAAGTACCGGGTCTACAAGAATCCCGAGCATGAGTTCGTAATGTCCGTCGGTCTCACGGTCGAGTGGGGCGGGACGGGGTCGTCCAGCGTCGGTGCGGAGGCGTTCAATGTCTACACGCCGACGATCTATTTCGGCAAAGGGATGGGCGATCTGCCCGACAGCCTGTCCTGGCTTCGGCCGGCGTCGATCACCGGCCAGGTCGGCTATGCGATTCCGGGCCAGAACTCGACCACCACGGCCAGCATCGATCCTGATTCCGGCGATTTGTCCTTCGACACCGAATTTCATCCGCGCGTGCTGAACTGGGGGGGAACCATCCAGTACAGCATGCCTTATCTGAAATCGTCGGTGATCGATCTCGGGCTGCCGGATTTCATCAATCATCTCATCCCGCTGGTGGAATTCAACATGCAGACGCCGGTGGCCAACACGCTGACGTCGGGGACGCTGACGACCGGGACCATCAATCCCGGCGTCATCTGGGTCGGTAACACCTTCCAGCTCGGCGTCGAGGCGCTGATCCCGATCAACCGGCAAAGCGGCAGCAATGTCGGCGTAATCGGGCAGTTGCACTTTTTCCTCGACGACATCGATCCGCGCGGCATCGGCCGGCCGCTGTTTGGGCCCTCTACCGCCCCGGCAAGCCCCTTTGCGAGGAATTGAGCCATGCGACATCCATCTCGGATTTGGACGGCTGTCTTGGTGCTGTCGCTTGTGACAACAGAGGCGCGCGCGCACGCGTTTCTGGATCGTGCCGAACCCAAGGTCGGCAACACGGTCGCAAGCCCGCCACGCGAAGTGACGCTGTACTTCACCCAGAAGCTCGAGCCGGCCTTCTCGACCATCAGCGTCACCAACGCGGCCGGGCAGCGCATCGACAGCGGCAAGGCGCGCGTTAGCGGCAGCCAGATGTCGATTTCGCTGAAACCCGGCGGCAATGGCACCTACCATGTGAACTGGCGCGTGCTCTCGGTCGACACCCACACGACCGATGGCAACTTCACGTTCCAGGTCGGTCAGTGAGCTGGTCGGAGGCAGGACTAGGCGACGGCCTGATCGCCGTACGCGCGGTACACTTTGCCGCAACGGCGAACACGCTCGGGGCGCTGATCTTTCGCAGCCTCATCGCCGAGCCTGCCTTTGGGGCCACGCCGGAAGCGGTCCCGGTGCTCGCCGCGCAGATCCGCAAGTTGGCATGGACGAGCTTGGTCATTGCCGTGCTGACGGGGCTCGGCTGGCTGCTGCTGGAGACCATGCAGATCACAGGTCTTTCCTTGTGGGACGCGCTGACGCAGGAGGGCCTCTCGACCGTGGTCGAGGTGACGCAATTCGGGCAGGTTACCGTGGTCCGCCTGGCATTGGCCGTGCTACTGGCCATCAGCCTCGCGGGCGAGCGGGTCTGGCCGGTGCGCCGGTTGACGCTGGTCTCCGCGCTGGCGTTTACCGGCGCCATTGCCTGGACCGGGCATGCCGGCTCGACCGCAGGCGATCTCGGGATCCTGCACCTCGTCTCGGACGTCCTGCATCTCTGGGCCGCTTCAGCCTGGATCGGTGGCCTCCTGCTGCTGATGTCCTTGCTCAATTCGAGTGCGCGCCATCAGTCTGCCGCCTGGCGCAAGCTGGAGCAGAATGCCGTCAGCAGGTTTTCGCTCCTTGGCATTGTTGCGGTATCGACGCTCGTGCTGTCCGGCGCGATCAATGCCTGGATCATCGTCAGGAGCTGGCAGGTGCTGCTGGCCACCGCCTATGGCCAGCTTCTGCTGGTCAAGATGGCGGTCGTCGCCCTGATGGTCGCGTTTGCCTGCGTCAACCGGCTTTGGCTTACGCCGCAGCTCGCCGCAACGGCGGCCGCGGATGCGTCACTGCAGCTGGCCCGAAACAGCGGAATCGAGTTTGCGCTGGGGCTTGCCGTCTTCGCCATCGTGGGTGCGCTCGGCCTCCAGCATCCCATGATACACCCCTAAATTCCTTCGACTGGAGCTATACGAAATGAACATCCGCAATCGCATATTCAAGCCGCTCGCCGGCCTTGCCATGCTCGCTGTCATGATGAGCTCTCTGTTGGGGGCGCCGGCTCGCGCCGAGGAGGTCAAGGCCGGCGATCTCGTCATCAGCCAGGCCTGGAGCCGCGCCACGCCGCGCGGCGCCAAGACCGGCGGCGGCTTTCTCGCCATCGAGAACAAGGGCAGTGCGCCCGACCGCTTGGTTGCCGTGTCCGGCGATTTCGCCGGCAAGATCGAGGTGCACGAGATGGCGG
>NZ_JAFATE010000474.1 GCF_019244115.1 Bradyrhizobium sp. | reverse complement strand
ATGCTGACGGTGGCGCGTTCCGCGCCGTCGGACCATTCCTGCACCTTCAGGCGGATCGTCTCGGCGACCCGCATGGCGTCCGCGGCCGCCTGGCCCGGCAGCAGCACGGCGAATTCCTCGCCGCCATAGCGCGCGGCGCAATCGCCGGCGCGTCGCACCGAATCGGTGATGCAGATCGCAACCCCGAGCAGCAGCTGGTCGCCGGCCTGATGGCCGAAGCGGTCGTTGAAAGCCTTGAAATGATCGGCATCGATCATCAGCAGCGAGATCGGCAGGGCGTAACGCGTCGCGCGCCGCCATTCGCTCTCGATCGTCGCATCGAACTTGCGGCGGTTCTTGAGGCCGGTCAGCGCGTCGGTGCTCGCGAGCTCTTCCAGCCTGCTTTCGGCCTGGGCGCGCCGGCCCATCTCGCGCACCAGCAGCATCGTCACCCCAAGCGCAAGTCCGATCAGCGTCAGCATGATTGCACCGATCCGCATCGCCTCGGTCTGCCAAAGGCCGAAAATGCTGTCGAGCGGCTTGCCGACGATGACGACCAGCGGGCTTTCGGATGTGCGGCGGACATACATGCGCGGGATGGTATCCACGGGGCCGACCCCGCGATAAATTCCGCCATCCGGCAGGTTTGCGGGATTCCACCCCGAACGGGTGTTCAGGTTCCTGCCGATGATCTCCGGATCGAACGGCGTGCGCATGATGACGGTGCGGTCGCGCCGCAGCACGGTGACGGTGTCGCCCTGTTCGAGACTGAGGCGGCCGAACAGATCTTGGAAGTAGCTGAAGCGGATCGAGCCCGCGACCACGCCGAGAAAGTGTCCGTCGGGCGCGCTGATGCGGCGGCTCAGCACGAGGACATAGGCGCCGCGATGCAGCATCGGCTTGGAGATGAACAGGCCGGTGTCGGGATTGTCGCGGTGAACCCGAAAATAGTCCTCCTCGGCGCGACTTTCCGGCAGGGGATCGAGCGTCGAGGCGTCAATGGTCAGGCGCCCGGCGGCGTCGAAAACCTGGATCGCGCCGAAATGCTGCGCGGTCGCCGCATGGTCGAACAGGATCAGATGCAGGATCGGCTTGCTCACCTCGGCGATTTCGGGCAGACCGAGATTGTTGACCACGTTGCGCAGCGAGAGATCGTAAAGCTCGATATTGCGGTTGATGTCGGCGTCGATGCCGCTGGCGAGGTTTTCCAGCGTCTGGCGTGCGAGGGCTTCCTCGCCGTGGCGCATGTCGATGAGCACGCTGGTGCAGACGGCGGAGAAGCCGATCACCGTCGCAACCGACGAGGCGATCAACAGTCTTGCCGACAGCCGCCAGGGTAGCTTCAAAGGCCACTTTGAAGGCCATTTGGAAGCCCAGTTGATCGAGCCTTTGCACAGTCCCGGCCGCATGCGTTCGCTCCGATCTATCTGCATGCGCCTGAAAGATTGCGGAGCGCTTAAGTCTCCACGGCGATGCGCCGATCGGTTAACGAAGGGTTTTGGCGGCTGGCGGTTCTTGGTCCGCTGCCGTGAATAAATGGCGATTTTCGAGCTGAGAGTGGCAAGGTGAGCGACTACGACAGGCTGCGAGACTATCTGAAGGGCAAGACGGTCCCCGAATTCGTGCTGAGCTTCGAGGAGATCGAGAACATCATCGGCGCTGCGCTGCCGCGCGCGGCGCAGCGTGCGTCGTGGTGGGATACGCTGCGGAGCCCGCAGGAAAAGATGCCGCAGCGCGAGGCGTGCCTCGCCGCCCGCTACGTCGCGACGCGAACGCCGGACGGCAGGAGCGTTCGGTTTCGGCGGATGAAATAGGCCGCGAACTACGGTCGCGGCCAAACGCCGTTCTCAAGCAAAAATCATGACTGTCTCAGCGACAACTCAAGCGCGCGGCAAAGTTTTCGGCGCGCCGATCAGGCATGGTCCGCCGCCGCTCACGCGGCGCGAGCCGCGCGTCCGCAGACGTTCTTCCGGGATGCGCGCTTGGTAAGACACCCCGCCTTTAACGGAGCCTACCATGACTCAATTCCAGTCCGTCGGTCAGGACGCCGCGGCCGGCCAGTTTTCAAGGGTCCTCGGCTTCCTTTACGGATTGACCGCCTACGCGGTCTTTTTCATCACCATCCTTTATGCCATCGGCTTCGTCATGGGCCTCGTGGTGCCCAAGGACATCGATATGGGCGAGCCGGCCTCGTTCGGCGAAGCGCTCGTCGTCGACCTCGCTCTGATGTTGCTGTTTGCCGTCCAGCACAGCGTGATGGCGCGCAAGCCGTTCAAGGCGTGGTGGACGCAGATTGTGCCGAAGTCCGTCGAGCGGAGCACTTATGTGCTTTTCGCGAGCCTGTGCCTGCTGCTGCTGTTCTGGCAATGGCGTCCGATGCCCGCCATCGTCTGGCACGTCGACGATCCGAACATAGCGGCGGCGGTCGCGGCGATTTCGCTGTTCGGCTGGGTGATCGTGTTCACCAGCACCTTCCTGATCAATCATTTCGAATTGTTCGGCCTGCATCAGGTGACCGCCAATCTGGCCGGCCGCCACATGCCACCCCCGCGATTCCGCGCGCCGCTGTATTACAAGTTCGTCCGGCATCCGATCTATCTCGGCTTCATCATCGCGTTCTGGGCCGCGCCCATCATGACCGCCGGACACCTGCTGTTCGCGGCGGTGACGACCGCCTACATCTTCGTCGGCATTTTCCTCGAGGAGCGCGATCTGACCGAATTATTCGGCGACGACTACCGCCGGTACAAGGCGCGTGTCTCGATGCTGATTCCCTGGCGCAAATCGAACTGACGCCACCCATCCACACAGGAGACATCAGATGAGCCATCTCGGAAGCTGCTTTTGCGGCGCAGTCGAACTCGAAGCGGCCGGCGCGCCGGAAGCGATGGGCTATTGCCATTGCCGTTCCTGCCGCTCCTGGTCCGGCGGGCCGGTCAATGCCTTCAGCCTCTGGAAGCCCGCGGCGGTGCGGGTCACCGCAGGCGCCGAGCATCTCGCGACCTTTGCGAAATCGCCGCTCAGCCAGCGCAAATATTGCAGCAAATGTGGCGGCCATCTGATGACCGATCACCCGCCGCTCGGTCTCGTCGACGTTTTCGCGGCCACTCTCCCCACGTTGATCTTCGCGCCCGCGGTGCATGTCAACTATGCCGAGACGGTCCTGCCGATGCGGGACGGCCTGCCAAAGCTCAAGGATTTTCCGGCCGAGTTCGGCGGTTCGGGCGAGACGATGGCCGAATAGCCGTCGGTCGTTGTCCTGCTGCGTCATCCAACCCTCATGGTGAGGAGGCGCCCCTTCGGCGCCGTCTCGAACCATGAGGCCCCGGTGCTCGTCTCCGGGTCTCAACCTTCGCGAGACGCGCGCAAGAGCGGGCTCCTCAGGATGAGGGGAGAGAGCTTTCGCAGGTTCAGGCTTACGTCAGGCCGGCGCGGCGGAAGCCCTCGAGATAATGCTCGCTGTCGGTGTCGCGTCGCATCGGCAGCTCGTTCGCGATCCAGGCGAGCGAGATCGTGGGCTGAGCGCGGCGCAGTTCGAGCAGGGCCGCCTTCGCGATGTCGCGATATCCGGCCATTCCCGCGGCGGCGGTCAGGACGCGATGGCCGCCGGGGAAGTCGGCGCGCTGCCGCAGCGATTCGCGCGCGAGCCGGATGGCCTCGTCATAATTGCGGCCAATGAACTGGGCGTGGCCGGCGATGCCGTAATACATCGTCGCGGCCGGCGGGCGCGGGCTCAGTCGCAGCGCACGGCGGGCCGCGCGATCGCCTTCCTGCCATCGTCCGGAATAGCACAGTGCGGCGCCATAGAAGGCCTGCGCGAAGGCGAAGTTCGGGTTGAGCCGCAACGCCAGCTCGAACGCGGCGATCGAATCGTCAAATCGCCGCGCGAACAGATAGGTGTAGGCGAGGCCGAGATGCGCCCAGGCGTCTTCCGGATCCGCCTCGACCGCTGCCAGCGCCGCGCGCTGCGCGATCGGCACTGCCACGCCGATGTCGGCCCACCCCATATGGGCGCCGAAAATATGGCTAGTGGCGAGCAGTCCGAGCGCCTGTCCGTACTGCGGATCGGTCGCGATCGCCTTTTCTAGCAGCGCTTGCGCCACCACATTGTCCTGCCGCGTGATGCGCCAGAAATGGGACAGCGCCCGCATCACCAGCTCCCAGGCGTCGAGGCTTCCCGGCGGCTTGCTCTGGGCGCGGAAATTCTCCGCCGCGTAGAGTTGCGGCTCGATCGCGGCAACGATCGATTCGGTGATCTCGTCCTGCACCGCGAACACGCCGGCCAGATTACGATCGTAGCGTTCGGCCCAGATATGGCCGCCGGTCGAGGCATCGTTGAGCTGCACGGAGATCCTGAGCTGGTCGCCGTTCTTGCGGACGCTGCCCTCGACGACATAGCGGACGCCGAGTTCCCGCGCGACCTCGCAGATATGGACCGGCCTTCCCTTGTAGGTGAAGGTCGAGTTGCGCGCGATCACGAAGAACCAGCGCAGTTTTGACAGCGCGGTGATGAGGTCCTCGCTCATGCCGTCGGAGAAATAGTCCTGCTCCGGGTCGTCGCTCATGTTGGTGAAAGGCAGCACTGCGATCGCCGGACGGTCCGGGAGCGGCAGTTCGGACGGTTGCGGCGGGACTTCAGCTGCGGCCAGGGGGGCGGCGTCTTCGAACCGCGTCTTACTCGCGACCACCGCGCCGACAAAGCGGAAGCCTTTGCGCGGAACCGTCCGGATCAGCTTCTGGTCGGAACCAGAGTCGCCGATGGCTTTGCGCGCGGCATTGATCCGGCTGGTCAAGGTCGAATCCGAGACGATCCGGCCGCGCCAGACCGCCTCGATCAGGTCATCCTTGCTGACCACCCGACCGCGATGCTCGAGCAGATATTCCAGCACGTCGAAGACCTGAGGCTCAACCGGCACGCGCAGGTCGCCCCGACTCAACTCACGACAGTCCGTATCCAGCACATGGTCGGCGAAGAGGAATTTCGGCAAGCTTGGGCCTCGCGAAACTATCAAGCTGATCCGAAGGCAAAATCAAACAGCCCTCAGAGCCTTTAGGTCAATCGACTGGCATGTTCGGTTCATCGCTGGCCGTCCTCGCATGGCTGCTCCCCGAGCTGGAATGATCTTTTGCGAGGGGTGTTGCAAGCGTTGCACGAGAACACAATGAACGGCGCCGGGCCTAGCGCGCCAGCGTCCCCTGCGCGTCCCCCCGCTTTCGACTGCGGGTGGAACCGCCACCACGCCTGTTTCAACCATGCGTTTGATTGCTGCCTCGCGACGCGAACGGCCTGCGGGCCGGTCCATGGCCCCCGCTGCGCAGGGCCTGATTTGTCAAAGAATGGTTCAATGCAGTAGGACTAATCGGTCATGGGCACTTCACAAAAATCTTGTTGGCAAAGGTTTCGCCATAGGTGCTCGAGGCATCCAGCGGAACGTTGTCGAGCTGGCTGAGCCGCGCCTGCTCGGCCGGCGTCGGCTGGTGCGGCAGGTCGTAGCTCATCTGGCACGCCGGCGGCGCGCCGCTCAAGGCGACCGGCTTGTCCTTGGCGAATTCGAAGTCGACGAAGATCGTGGGATCGTAGATCTCGATCGCCGTCGCCTTTGCGGCCGCGGCTGACTTCAGGGGCAGGGTGAAATGCAGCGTCAGCGCGCTGTTCTTGTATTCGAGCCAGTAGTCGACGGCATCAGTGAAGGCGAGCTTCCCGCCGTCGGCGCGCGCATAGGTGAAATAGGCGTACTCCTTCAGCGAAGTGACGTTGGTCTGCGCCAGCGACGCCAGTTCCTCGCGCGTATACTGGCCCTTTTTCGCATGCGCGATGCCCTGCAGCGCATAGGCCGAAAACATGTCGTCGAAAGTCCAGGCATGACGGACGCCGGTCATGGTGCCGTCAGATGCGTACATCACCTCGCTGCGAAAAGTAACCCAGACGTGCGGGTGCGCATCGGCCCGCGCGATCGATAGGCAACTCAGTAGAGCAGTGTAAAGCAAGGCGCGAGCGTGAGTCATGTTCGGCATTCCGACCTCGATTGCAACGAAAGCCGATGATAATAAGGCGAACCTCGAGGATGGAAAGAGCCCGACTTCGGCGCGCTATGCCGGCTTAGCGAAAGTCCCCGTCCGGGCTGCGTCAGATGCGCCCCCAGCCAGCGGACAGAAGGATTGCGGCAGTCAGTGTCACCACGCTCAGGAGCGTGCTGACGATCAATGTCGTTCCGACCCGCACCGAAGCGACGTTGTAGCGGATCGCGAACAGAACACCGAACGCCCCGGAAGGAACGGCCATCAGCATGACGGCGACGCGCGCCTCTGCGCCGTCGAGCAGCGGCATCGCCAGCAGCGCCGTCAGCGCAGGCTGCAGCACGTTCTTCACCGCAGCGGCCACTCCGACATTGGTGGCGAGCTGGACGGGTTGCGCCGACAGCACGAGCCCGGTGAGAAACAAGGCGGTACCCGATGCGCCCTGGCCCAGCAGCGTGAGCGTGCTGTCGAGCAATGGCGGAAGCGGGATTCCGGCCAGCGACCATGACAGCCCAAGGACCGGCGCGATCACGATCGGCTTGATCAGCGCGCCGTTCACGATCGCGACCGGGGTGCGCCGCGAGCCGTCCGCGGACTCCAGGAGCAGAAGCGCGAGCGGCGTCAGCACGATCGCCGCCACCGCAACCGCAACAGCCACCGAAATCGAGGCCGATCGGCTGAATAGAGCGGCCACGATCGGAAGCCCTGCGGACCCGACGTTCGGACCTGACGCGGTCAGCGCGAGCAACGCGCTCTCGCGCCGGTCGGCACCATAGAGCCGCTTTTGCATGGCGTAAGTGACGGCAAATGCGAGGAGCATTGCGATCACCAATACCAGTGCAAGGCGCGCCTGGCGGCATGCGCCGCGGCAGTTGCTTGGGAGTACGACCTCGCCGGTCGTTTCCGACCGGAGAGCTGCGTGTTCGCTATCAAGCGACGTTGCGCCTTGCCGGCCGTTCCGTCGGCTGCGCCTGCGCCGTGGTGGCCGGGACTTGGCGGAGCGTCGGGTAGAAGTGCGCGAGCCAGTTGACGATCTCCTCGCGCGCGAGCGCGGAGTGACCGACCTGGCAATGCTGCTCGCCGCCTTCGCGCGCGGTGAAGATCCGTGCCGTCACCGATCTTGCGCAGACCAGCTCCCGCATCGCGCGATGAATCCAGTCGACGTCGAACAGGTGGTCCTGCTCGCCTTCAGTCAGCAGGACGTCCTGCTTGACGTGATGCAGGATTCCGTCGAGCGAGTGTTGCGCGATCGCCGTCAGGAAATCGAACGGCGTCCTGGTGCCGGTGATGTGCATGCCTTGCGTGACGCACCACTCGAACACCGAGCTCGGCAGCCGTTCCTCGGCAATCAGCGCTTCACAGGCTTTGCGATCGCCCGCCTTGAACAGCGAGACGAGCTGCTGGGCCTTGCCGGGCCGCATCTGTTTCAGCGTCATGTCGAGGCCCCAATAGCTGAAAGGCATCGAGATGACGTGCTTGATGCGGGGTTCGAAGGCGGCGGCGCGGATCGACAGATAGCCGCCGCAGGAGGCGCCGAGCCAATCCACCGCTTCGAGGTCGAAATAGTCGAGCACTGCCTTCGCCGGCTTTTCCCAGGCATGCTCGAAGAAGATGCCCTGGCGCACCGCGCCGCCCTGTCCGGGCCCATCGAAGCCGATCACGGTGAAGCCGAGTTCGGTGAGCGGCAGCAGGAACGCATAGAATTCCTCGACGAAGGAATCGTAGCCGCCGTTGAAGATGAAGGTCGAGATCTCCTTGCCCTTCGCCTGCAATCGGAAGCCCGGCAGGTTTCCGCCGGGATAAGGCACCGCGATGGCCTCGTACCCGGCAACGCCCTGCATGGCCTGCGTCCAGTTGCGCTTGAAGTCGTCGTAGAGCTTGTTGCGGGCGTCGCCTGCGGGCAGGTAGAATTCGGCGCCGTGGTAATATGAGGCGGCATCCGCCCAGCGCTTCTCGGCTTCGGCGCGCATCGCAAGCTCAAGCCAGACCGTATGCCAGGATTCATAGTCCTTGATGCGTGGTGCAACGGCGCCGATTTCCTTGATCCGCGCCTCCGCGGTTCCGTCGAGCAACGGCCGGTTCAGCGTATAGTTCATGCCGGGATCGGCCAGCATGTGAATGAAGGGCATCGTGGTTCTCCGTTGGTTGAGTTGCAGTTGCGCGCGGAGAATTGACCCGTTCCGGTGTTGATGCCATATCAATCCCATCACCGCGCTGTTGCCGAGAATGCAACACGCGGGGACGCGCGAAGGGAGGTCATGGCGATGGACTTCACGGCGCTCCGCTATTTCAGCGCCACTGCGAGCGCGCGCTCGATCCGTGCCGCATCCGAAACGCTGCACGTCTCGCCATCGGCGATCAGCCGTCAGATCGCGAAGCTCGAGCACGAACTGCGCGCGCCGATCTTCGACCGCAGAGCCCAGGGCATGAAACTGACTGCCGCGGGAGAAATCCTGCTGACCAAGATCGATGGGGTGATGCGCGAGTTTGCGCGCGTCAAATCACACATCGCCGCGCTGCAGAACCTGCAAGCGGGAAATGTCGACGTCTATTGCTTTCAGACCGCGATCGAGAGTTTTGTGGCGCCCGTCCTCAATCGTTTTCATGCGCAATATCCCGATGTGACCTTCAATGTGCGGATGAGCAGCACGGATGAGGCCATCGAGGCGCTGGTTGCGGGCAAGGCGGAAATCGGCCTCGTCCTCAATGCACCGGTGCGCGACAATATCACGAGGCTCGAGGTGTTTCGCGACAGAATGGTCGCCGCTTTCTCGCCCAAACATCCGCTCGCCGGGCGGAAGGCCCTGTCGGTGCACGAGCTCAAGGGCTTCCCGTTGGCCCTCACCGAGCCGTCGTTCGGACTTCGCCAGCAGCTCGATCGCGTGTTCGCCAGCCACGGTTTCGAACCGACCTGCTTCTGCGTCACGAACTCGCTGGCGCTGATCAAGGAAGTCGCGAGCATGGGCAACAATTGCACGTTGCTGCCGCGATTCGCCGTCGGACACGAATTGGCGGCCGGCTCGATCGCCGCCGCAGCCGTCCGGGAGTTCGCTGGAGATCCCCTGGTGTTCTGCATCTGCTCGCTCAGCGACCGATCGCTGTCGCCCGCCGCCAAGGTTTTTCTGGAGATCGTCGTCGATTATTGCCGCCGCTACCGGCCCTGAGCTAACATCGATCCGCACGTCGCCGGTAAGATGGTAAATCGCGAGCCATCGCGCCAGCGAACGCGATTCTTGTCTTCCTCAACGGACGGAGGCTCGCATGCTCCGACGTCGGAAGTTTCTTCATTTCAGCGCTGTTGCAATCGCTGCGTCGGCAGGCCGCGTGCTCGCCGGTCCGCAATCCTATCCGAACAGGCCGGTCACGCTGGTCGTCGGCTTCTCGCCAGGCGGCAATACCGACATCGTTGCGCGCATCCTCGCGCAGTTTCTGTCGCGACGGCTCGGGCAGCCCTTCATCGTCGAAAACCGTACGGGCGCTGCGACGAACATCGCAACCGAGCAGGTGGTGCGCGCCACCGCTGACGGTTACACGCTGCTGGTGGCTTCCGCTGCAAATGCCATCAATGCGAGCCTCTATGGCAATCTCAAATTCAACTTCATTCGCGACACCGAGCCGGTCGCGACCATCGCGAGCACGCCTCTGGTGATGTGTGTCAGTCCCGCGTCGCCTGCGCATTCGGTCGGCGCGTTCATCGCGAGTGCGAAGGCAGATCCGGGCAAGTTGAACTACGCCTCGAGCGGGGTCGGCAGCCCACCTCATGTCGCAGCCGAGCTGTTTCGAATGATGACCGGCATCAGCATGCTGCACATCGCCTATCGCGGCGATGCGGAGGCGATCGCCGATCTGATCGGCGGGCGGGTGCACGTCTATTTTGCCACCTTGCCGGGCTCGATCGGTTTCATCCGGAAAGGCGCCCTGCGTGCATTGGCGGTGACCGCGACGGAACGTTCCGCCGCGCTGCCGGAAATTCCCGCGATGACGGAAACTCTGCCCGGCTACGAGGCCACGATCTGGAACGGTCTCAACGCGCCAAAAGGCACCCCCGGCACGATTGTCAGCGAGCTGAATCGTTCGGTCAACGCTGGCCTCGCCGATCCGGCCTTGACGGCGCGGCTGGCCGACCTCGGTGCGATCGTCCGGCCCGGGTCGCCTGACGACTATGCACGTTTCGTCGCCGATGAAACCGCGAAATGGGGCCGGATCGTCGAACAGATCGGCGTCCATCTGGATTGAGTGCGCCGCATCAGATCCTCGGCATCTCGCGCGAACGTCGGCCGCTGAAGGGACCGACATAGGTACCTGTCCGCAAGCATTGCGCCTTCGCCGCGTGGCAGATGTTGGCCCCGTAGGCTCCGTAACCATGCTCGTTCGAATACCAGAGGCAGAGGCTTCCGTAACCGCTGCAGGTGCGCGGCGTCTGGGCTCTCATCACGGCGGCCCTGTAGCGATACGAATTGCCGCGGTCGGCCCAGCGGCAGCACTTGCCGTCCTGCGTATTCGCCGACGCGGCGCTGGCCTCAGCCAGCAGGACGATGATGGCAATCAGCAGGATCACGCTCAGCGGCTTCATGACAGGCACACTCTCTCTTCCGTGGTATCAAACGAAACCGGATCTCATGCGACGAGGCCCGCGAGCGGCGCGACATCCGCGCTGGCCGGAAACACGCTGCTCGCAAGCGCGGCGTCGTCGACGCGCAGATGATCTCTGAGCAGACCTTTGAGCACGGCGCGCAGATCGGTGGTCGGCTTGAGGTCGCGCCCCTCGTAGAGCTGCGCGGTTTTCAGCCCGGGCCAGTCCGCGATGACGCGGCCGCCCCTGACCGCGCCGCCGGCCAGAAACGCCACGGTGCCGGTGCCGTGATCGGTGCCATTGGTGCCGTTGATATGCGCGGTGCGTCCGAATTCGGTGATCACGGCAACCACCGTCTCGCGCCAGGCTTCGCCCATGCTGGTCTCGACAGCAGCAAGGGCGCCATCGAGCGCGCCGAGCAGATTGGCGAGCTGGCCGACCGTGGCGCCCTCGTTGACATGCGTGTCCCATCCGACAAAGCCCAGCGCGCCGACCCGCGGGCCGTCGGCGCGCGCGAGGAGGCGCCCGGCCGTGCCGGCCGCATCGGCGAAATAGGCGCGAATGCGAGCAAGCGGCGGCATGACGGGCGAGTCGCCGGCAGCCAGCGGATCATCCATGCCGCCGGCGCCGCCGAGGCTTGCGAGCTGCATGCGCGCCTGCAGCGCGACCGCGAGTTTCGGGTCGGTGTGCTGATAGAGATCGAGCAGCCGCGCCTGGGTGTCGGCGCCGGCCGGCAGCAGATTCTGCGGCACCCAGGACATGACAGGCGCCTCGCCGCGCACCACGAGCGGCGTCACTGCGCCGACGCCGATGGCGCGGCTGCCGGTCGGATTCACCCGGCCGTCGGATTCGAGCGCGAGCAGGGCGCGATTGAGCCAGCCGGAGTCGGTGGCGCCGGGCTTCGCGAAGCCGCTTTCGAGCACGTCCTGGCCGTCGAAATGCGACCGCTCGCGATAGGGCGTTGCTGTGGCATGAACGATCGCAGCCTGCCCGGCCTTATAGAACCGGGAGAGGTTCGGCATCGCCGGATTGAGCGCGAAGAATGAATCGAGCGGCAGTGCCGGCGTCTTGCCATCGAGCATCAGCGCACGATCGCCGCGCAGGCTGGACCAGTCGGGATCGCCGACCGGCGCCACGGCGCCGAGGCCGTCTAGCGCGCCGCGCAGCACGATGACCAGCATGCGCGGATCACGGCCCTCTGCGCGCGCGAGGCGCGGCATCTGCGTCCAGGCAAACAGCGCGCCGGAGCCGAGCAGGACCTCGCGGCGGCTCACCAGATGGCGGTGCAATCTCATGGTCACCTCCGCAAGAATTCGGTCGACATGAACAGCAGCGACAGGGCCTGCTGCCTGGTCTCGGCCTGGCCGACCGCCTGTTTCACCTCGCCCGAGACCTGCGAGGCGAGCACGTTATCGATGATCTCGTTCGGATCGACCTTCTCGGCCTCGCGCTCGGCAAAGGCGTTGCTGATGTCGAGCCGGCGGCCGATGCCGTCGATCCAGCTCGCCTCGTCGTCCGGAAAGCCTTTTGGCGAGGACGGGCTCCACAAGGGTTCGCCGAGCAAAGCGACGCCCCCGGTGTAGCGTTCCGGATCGACTGTCGTGATGCCGGTCGAGCGCACCATCGCGACCACCCATTCGCCGGGACGCTTCAGCTTGGTCGGCGGCAGCGTCCAGGATTCGGGCGCCGCGATCATCGCTTTCGCCGTCTCCTTGAGGTCGCCGCCCGAATCGCGAAAGGCCCTCGCAATGCTCTCGACCAGCGCCGGCGGCGGCGCGTCGGCGATGAAATGGCGCGCGAGTTTGGTGGCGATGTGGGTTGCGGTCGCAGGATGCACGGCAAGATCGCGCAGCACGGCGCGGCCCTGCTCGATGTCCTCCTGCTCGTAGCGCTTGCCGAGCACGGTCTGGCCGCCGGGCTGGTGCATGCGCGCATTGAATGCGAACTCGCCGCCATGGTCGGGACTGCTGTAGGGTGGCACCCAGGTCCACCCGGTCAGCGCATTGGCGAAGCTGATCACGTCATCCTGGGTGTAGCCGGCACGTACGCCGAGCGTATGCAGCTCCAGAGCCTCGCGCGACTGGTTCTCGTTCGGGCCCTTGTTGCGATTGATGCCGGCAACCGAGCTCGCGCCCATCGAGCCCAGATTGTCGAGATAGAACAGCATCGCCGGATGGTTTTCCGCCGCGAGCAGCAGATCGCTGAACGATCCGAGCATATGCGAACGGATCGCCTCGCGCTCGTAGGCGCCGGACATGCTGCGAACCTTGAAAGCCGAGACGCAGAAATGGTTGGACCAGAACCAGACCAGCCGCTCGGTGAAGCCGATGGTGGCCTGCAGCGCGGCCTCGGTGCGCAGCTTTGCCTCGGCCAGATAGATCGTGCGCCTCGGATCGGGGATGGCCTCGGCGGCCATCTTCTGGCCCATCTCGCTGGTCTTCGGCGCTGCGTCCTCGGCCATCATGGACGCGTCCGCTGCCGGTTGCTTGGCTTCCTCGCGCGTTGCCACGATCGCCTTAGCCTGCCGCCGCGCATCGGCATCAGCGACCGCACGCACCGCCTTCGCGCTGGAGGGCAGCGCGGCTGCGGCCTCGGAAAAGGGCGGCGGATTGTCGAGCTCGGCGAGCAGGGCGCCGCGCGGGTCCGATGCGATGGCCCCGATCGATCCGGGCCGTGGTCCCATGCCGAACCGTTGCAGCGCCAGCAGGGCTTCGGCGGGTGCAGATGTGCTCATGGCGGATGCCTCGAAGCGCCTGTCGCCCGGAGCATTCCGTTTGCGACAAGAAGTAATGCTACTAACTGTAGCATTCAAGTGCAGCGAGCGCAAGCCGTCCGACCCGCCGAGAGGCGTCTCAGGACTGCGGGCCGAGCGCGATGCGCGCGATGGTTCCGTCCTTGGCGAGCCCGATCCGCCATTCCGCCGTGCCGTTGGCGAAGTGGGCCATGTAGATGTCGTTGCCCATCTGCGTTACGCCGCGGAACGATATCGCACGGAGTGCCCCGAGCTTGGCCAGGATGGCCTGGTTGAAGGGCAGCTGCTGACGGGTCAGGGTCGCGACCTCTGATGTCATGTGGTCATAGTCCGGCCGGCCGAGACTGACGCCGGCGATATATTGGCGAAGCTTCTCCTCGCTGCCCGCGAGCGGCGTCGCCCGCGGGCCGCGCTCACGCGCAGACCCAGAGGCCGAGGTTTCGACCAGGTTGAAGCGCCTCTGCTGTCCCGCCAGCACGATCTCCAGACATTGGCCGGAGCGATCGCTGACCACGACGGGCGTGTTGACCGAGGTGGTCACGCCCGCCGACATGCTGTCGCCGATCCTGGTCTGCGCCATGCGCTTGCCCGCGGCATCGAGCGGGGAGACCTGAATCTCGCTCCCGGTGTCGTTGTAGAAAAAGATCCTGATCGGCGCACCATCGGCTGTCGCCTTCAGCGTCGTCTCGGCGGGGCAGTTGGCGACGCCTCCCGGTTGTCCGTCGCCGTCGGGCCGGAACAAGACATCGTTGACCTTGCCATCGGGGCCGAGCAGAAGACGAAATTCCGCGGAGCCGTTGGCGAACTTCACGCCATAGATGTCGTAGCCGCCGGGTCCGACGCCGCGGAAGAAGATGGTTTCGACCGCGCCGAGCGCCACGAAGGTCGCGTGCAGCTGGTCGGCCTGACGGCGGATTGCCGCCGCGAGCGCCTCGCCCATGCGCGCGTAGTCCGGCGTGCCGCGCTGCATCGCCTCGATGCCGTGCAGGATCGCCTCTTTGCTGCCCGGCGCCGGGGCCTGGTCGCGGAACCGTTCCGAGGCTTCCACCGTGCGCCGATCGAGCTCGTCCTCGATCGCCTTGCCGCGCGCGGCATCGATGCGCCGCGCCAGGCGCGGTCCGGAGATCGGATCGGACAGCAGCACGCGATCGATGTCTCCCTGACCGCTGCGCAGGAAGATGACGAGATCGCCATGCGCCCCGGCGAAGGTGTCCGCGCCATCGGCCACGGCGTCGAACGGCGCGCGCCCGGTCTCCTGCACGCGCATGCCGGCCCCCGCGCGCACGATGGTGACGGCGCGATAGGGCGACAACTCGTACCAGCCGGCATATTGCGCGAACGCGCCGGTGGTCGCCGTCGCGCTCTGTCCCAGGCCGGCGATCCGCACGGCCTTCAGGTCATGACCGTTCTGGTGCAGGACCATTTCGCCTGGCCGCTCGGCATTCCGCGCAAAGGTGATCTCGCCGCCCGCCGCGGGATAGGCATAGGTCCCGTCGGACTCGGCGGCAAGGCGGACCCGGCGCTGGCCCGTGACCTGGGCGAAGCGATCATCACCGTCCTGGAAGACTGCGAACACCGAGTTGGGGCCAAAACTGTAGAAGTCGGCGATTTCGGCTTTGGGCACGATGGTCAGCAGCGCTTCGTCAGCCGCAGCCGAGAGAGGAGCGCGCTCGAGGCGATAGGACACCGAGCCGCTCGAGGCGATGGCGAGCGGCAACAGCGCTGCAGCGATCTGGAATCGCTTGCGCCAGCCGACCTCCGCCGGCAAGCCGACCGCGGCCAGGATGCGGTCGACGCGTTCCGGCACCGTGCAGGCGCGCGCCATCTCCAGCCCGAGCGGACGCGGCCGGACGTTCTGCACGAGCTCGAGCAGGAGCTCGGCATAGGACATGCGGTCTTCCAACACCTCGATGGCGCGCGCGTCCGCGATGATCTCGGCCAGTTCCGCCAGACGGCGCAGCTGCCACCAGGCGAACGGGGAGAACCAGAACAGCGCGCGGTTGAGCGAGGCGAGCAGCAGCAGATAGAAATCGCGGCTTGCGACATGGGCGCGCTCATGGGCCAACACTGCCTGCCGCTTCGCCAGGTCCCAATCCGCCTGTTCTGGCGGCAGCAGGATGACGGAGCCGAACGTCACGGGCCCGCCGATCTCGCGGCATTCGCGGACGTCCGAGCCCTTGGCCCAGGGGCTACGGATCGGGGTTGCGGCGCGCACCAGGCGCCACGTCAACAGGCAGCCGAGCGCGAGCCGCATCAGGAGCAGCGCCGCGACGCTGCCATAGACCGCCACGGCCACGGTCCACCAATCGACGGCGTGATGGCTCGTGCCGTCCGCGGCGCCGTGCGGGGCGAGCCCGGTCGAGAGCGGGCCGCGCGGGGCCTCCGCGAGCAGGCTCTCCGCGCCGGGCAGGCTGTCCTGCGCCGCGACCGACGGTGCGGCCGGCACCGTGATCGTCACCTCCGTCCACTGCATCAACAGCGGCATCGCCAGCGATGCCACCAGCACGAGGACCCACGATGTCATCTGCACGTGCGGATTACGCACGCGCAGCAGCTTCAGTCCGAGCCAGACGACGCTTCCCAGCGTGAAGGAGCGCAGCGCCGCCTCCGCCAGTATCGCCAGCATTATTTTTTCACTCCCTTGGCTTTGGCCTTGGCCACCTTGTCTGCCAGCATGCGCAACTGGCGCTGGTCGAGCATCGCGCTATCGACCATGCCGACCAGGACCTCCTCGATCGAACCGTTGCAGAACCAGTCGACGATGCGCTGGACGGCCTTGGCAGCGACCCGCCCGCGCGGCTGCGCGGCATGATAGACATAGGTCCGGCCGTCGACGACGTGCTGCACATAGCCCTTGTCCTCGAGCCGCCGCAGCACGGTGCGGACGGTCGATTCCTTCAGCCGCCGCGCCAGCTTCTCGCGCACGATTTCCGCCGTGATCGGAGCATGCGCCCAGACCAGTTGCATGACGTCGCGCTCGAGATCGCCCAGCTCGGGCAGGCTGTCGTCCATGTCGATCACCCCTGGGGCTCATGTAACGCTACTGAACGTCGCATACCGACGGGCTACCGGCAACTGAGAAGTGCGGGCTGCTAACAGCGGCAACTCTGGGCCGGGCAGGACCGAAATAGGTCTGCATCATTGCCCCATTTGCGGTGCGGCAGGGCGGGTCGCCGCTATTTGGCCGACAACGCCTGCACCCGCCGCTTCCACAGGTCCCAGATGCGGTCGATGACGGCGAGATTGGTCGCGTCGGCCTTGGCGCCTTCCTCTGCGCTCAGATAGGTGACCTCGCTGCCGAGCCCGATCGCCTGCGCCTGCAGCCGCGCATTGACGTCGGTGTAATAGGCGCGGAACACGGCGATCTTGACCGCGCCTCCCACAGTGACATCGCCGTGCCCGCGCATCAGCACCACCGATTTGTCCCCGAGTGCCTGGGCCAGCGAGTGACCGATCGCGTTGTTGCGCACCAGCATATCGGTTGCGCCGAACTCTCCGGCGATGTCCCAGATCGGCGCGCCGGCCGCAAGAAATGACGGGTTGTGATACAGCGGCCGCAGCGGCGTCTTGCTCACGGTGAACGGGATGACGCCGGGCGAATGCGTATGCACGACCGCCATCACGTCCGGCCGCGCCTTGTAGATTTCCGCGTGAATGAAGCGTTCGAGGAACACGTTGCGACCGCGCGCATCGACCGGATTGCCGTCCTCGTCGAATTCCATGATGTCCTCGGCGCTCACCAGGGCCGGCGCGAGCGAGCGCGACATCAAGAAGTGTTTTGGGTTGGTCGGATGGCGGGCGCTGACGTGACCAAAACCATCGAGCACGCCGAAATCGGCCAGAACGCGACTGCCGGTGACGATGTCCTCGAGCAGCGCCGGCGGCAGGTCGGGGAGCGCGGCCGGCGCCTGCGCGTGGAGCGGGAAAGCCAAGCCGAGGCAGAGGCTCACGAGAACAGCGGCGATGCGGTGAAACATGGGTGGTCCTGATTTCTGGCGCGCGTGAGGGCGGGGAGCAGGCGGGAGCTTAGCTGGTTGTTGAGTTGAGATCGATCGACCGATCATTGCATTCGCGCACTGGCAGTCGCGCAAATCGCGTCGATTGCCACTTGCCGACGATGCGGGCATCATCCCTGCCAAAAGCCTGCTCTGGAGGAAAACAATGGGCGATCTGTCGCGCCGCGCGCATTTGCTGCAACTCGGTGCTGGCTTCGCAGGCCTCGGAGCGGCGGCGCTCGGCGGATGGCCGGGGCCTCTGCGGGCCGGTGAGGAGGAGATTCCGCCGGAGGGAATTGGCAGGGGCATCAAGCACGTCTCCTATTCCGATATCGGCGGGCGCCCCGACAGCGTGCAGGTGATGTTCGGCAGAGAGCACATCTATGTCGGGCACATGTTCAGCGACGGCGTCACCATTCTGGACGCGTCCGATCCGCGCGCGCTCAAACCGGTGAACTTCTTCACCGCCGGGCAATACACCCGCACCCATCATCTGCAGCTCGCCGACGACCTGCTGCTGGTCGCCAATGGCGCCAACATCGTCGCGATGCAGTCCTACGACAACATGCGCGGTTATTTCGAGAACACGCTGGTCGACAGCATCACCAAGGCAAAAAAATTCCGCTCGGGGCTGTCGATCCATGACGTCTCAAAACCCGCCGAGATGCGCGAGATCGCATTTTTGGAAATGCCGGGTTTTGGCATCAACCGCCTGTGGTGGCCGGGCGGCCGCTACGCCTATGTGTCGGCGCATTTCGACGGCTTTACCGACCACATCCTGTGCGTGGTCGATCTCCAGAACATCACAAAACCCGAAATCATTTCGAACTGGTGGCTGCCGGGCATGAACCGCGCTGCCGGCGAGGAGGGGCCGCCAAACGGCAAGCGCATCGCGCTGCATCACATGATCACGGCGGACAATCGCGGCTACGCGGCCTGGCGCGACGGGGGCTTAACCATCCACGACATCTCGGATCCGGCCCATCCAAAGCTGCTGTCGCACATCAACTGGTCGCCGCCGTTCCCCGGCGGCACGCACACGCCGCTGCCGCTGCCGAAGCGAAAGCTCGCCGTGATCGCGGACGAGGCCAACGCGGAAAAGTGCGCCAAGGGGTTGTTCTACACCTTCGTGGTCGACGTGCGCGCGCCGGAAAATCCGGTGCCGATCGCGACACTGCCGACCCCGCGCGAGCGCGACTTCTGCGCAAACGGCACCTTCGGCCCGCATAACCTGCACGAGAACCGTCCGGGTTCATTGCAGAGCGAAGAGATGATCTTCGCGACCTACAATACGGCGGGCGTCCGGGTGTTCGACATCAAGGACGCGTTCGCGCCGAAGGAGATCGCCTATTGGGTGCCGCCGACGCCCAAAAAGCTTATCGATCCGCGCCCGAACGTCGCGCTCGCTGCCAAGACCTGCGACGTCTATGTCCGTCCCGACGGGATGATGTTCGTCTCCGACTGGAACGCCGGCATGCATGTGCTGCAATATCTGGGATAGCGTCAGTCGAACGACCATCGCGTTCGAGCGATTCCCCTAGGGTCTGCTGCCCCGCAGAAACGCGCGGCAGGATTCCTGTTTCAGTATCAGGCTACCTGTGATAGCTGTTACGCGATCGCGTCAACGTGCGGATGGCAATACATGCAGGCTCGCCCGCTCATTCCCAGACGAAAGCTATTCGACAATCCGACCTTCTTCGACGCCAAGCTGTCGCCGGACGGCCGCATGCTCTCCTGGCTCGCGCCTGTTGATGGCGTGCTGAATGTCTGGGTGTCGCCGTTTGATGATCTCGGCGCCGGAGCACCGGTGACCCGCACCAGGGGCCGCCCGATCACCTGGCAGGACTGGAGCCCCGATGGGCGCTACATCATGTTCATCAACGACGAGAACGGAGACGAGAATTTTCATCTGTTCGTCACAGATCCATCCACACGCGAGCTCCGCGACCTCACACCTTATCCGAAGGTCCGCGCAATCCCGACCCGCTGGTCGCGCTTCGTGCCGGGCAAGCTCGCGTTGACCTTGAACGACCGCGACTCGCGTTGGCCTGACACGTTCGCACTTGATCTTGCGAGCGGCGAACGGACCCTGATCTGGGAGAACCGGCAGGAATTCGACTTTGTCGGCCTTGACTGGCAGTTGCAGCCGCGACATGCCCGCAGCAGCGCGCGCGACGGCGGCGCGCGGCTGTGGCGGATCGACGGTCAGGAGGTGTCGCACTGGCGCGATGTTCCCTACGAGGCGAGCCTGACCACAAGGGTGGCGACCTTTAACGCCGACGGCAGCTATCTTTACCTGTTTTCATGCCTCGACCAAGACAAGACGGCTCTGATGCGCCTCGACTGCCGAAGCGGCGAAGAGACGGTGCTGTTCGGAAGCGACCGCGCCGACGTGACCGACTGGATTCTGAACGGACAGACGTTCGAACCCGTGGCCGCTGCGATCGATCCCGGCAGGCAGGAGTGGGAGGCGCTGAGCCAGGATGTCGCCGCCGAGCTTGCATTGATCAAGGAGCGGCTGCCAGGTCATGCCTTTCACGTGCGCAGCCAGTCAGATGACGATCGCCGCTGGATCGTGATGAGCTATACGGCCGAGCAGCCCGGCACCTTTCACCTGCTCGACCGCGACAAGAGGACGCTGCGCGAGTTGTTCACTGCAAGACCGGAGTTGAAGGGCTACCGCCTCGCGCCGATGCATCTGATCAAGGCCAAGTCACGCGACGGGCTTAGCCTCGTTTCCTATCTGACTCTGCCGGCCAACATCGAAGGCGAGCGGCCGCCACAGCCACTTCCGATGGTTCTCGTGGTGCACGGCGGCCCCTGGGCCCGCGACATCTTCGGCTATCGCGGCGATCACCAGTGGCTGGCCGATCGCGGTTATGCCGTGCTCTCGGTGAACTACCGCGGCTCCTATGGATTTGGCAGAGCCTTTGTCGCGGCGAGCGAGAAAGAGCATGCGCGCAAGATCCACGACGATCTGATCGACATGGTCGAGTGGGCAATCAAGGAAGGAATCGCGCAGCGCGACAAGGTCGCGATCTTCGGCTTGTCTTATGGCGGCTACGCGTCCTTCGTTGGCGCGACATTCACGCCTGATGTCTTCTGCTGCGCCGTTCCGGTGGTGGGCATCTCCAACCTGCAGACGCTGCTTGAATCGATGCCGCCCTATTGGGCCGGCTTTGCCGAGTTCATGTACCGAAGCTACGGCGATCCACGCACCGAGGACGGCCGCAAGCTGCTCGCCGAGCGCTCGCCGATCAACAAGGTCGATCAAATCAAGCGGCCCATACTGATCTTCCATGGCGCGAACGACGTGCGGTGCAAGGTGGCGGAGAGCGACAGCATCGTAGCTGCGATGCAGGACAGGCGCATCCCGGTGACCTACGTCGTTTATCCCGACGAAGGACACGGGTTTCAGAAGCCGCAAAATCGTCTCGCCTACATCGCCATCACCGAGGCCTTTTTTGCCCGCCATCTCGGCGGTGCGCTCGAGCCGGTTGGCGACGATTTGGAGGGATCAAGCCATGAGGTTCGGGTTGGTGCCGATCTCCTGATGGGACTGATACAGGTCGCAGCGGGCGGCTGAGCTGGAGCATGCCGCCGCCCCCAACACGCCGTGAGGCGCCCAGGGGGGCCGCCCATTCTGACTATGAGAGGCGAAATGCCGCGTATTCTCGTGCTCGGTGCCGGCTTTGCCGGTCTGTGGGCCGCCATCGGTGCCGCGCGCAAGCGCGACGAGATCTGCGCGCGTGCGGCCGAGGTCGAGATTCTCGTCGTCGACCGCAACCCGTATCACAACATCCGCGTCCGCAATTACGAGGTCGATCTCAGCGAGGCGGCGATCCCGCTTGCCGGGCTGCTGGATCCGATCGGGGTCAAGCATGTCCTCGGCGAGGTCGAGGCCATCGATGTCGCGCGACTTCAGGTGACCGTCAAAACGGGCAAGGCTCAGGAGATGTTCGCCTACGATCGGCTGGTGCTGACGCTCGGCAGCGAACTGGTGCGCCCGCCGATCCCGGGC
>NZ_JAFATE010000393.1 GCF_019244115.1 Bradyrhizobium sp. | reverse complement strand
CGAGGTGACGATTCTCGAGGCCTTGCCGCAGTTGCTGCCGGCCATGGACGTCGATGCCGTGGCGCGCCTACGAACCGAAAGCGAGCGCATCGGAATCTGCTTCAAGACCCAAGTCGCCGTAAAGCGGATCGAACGCGCCGATGGACGTCTGAAAGTGATCTTCACCTGCGAAGGCGTGGAACACGTTGCCGAGGCCGATCGTGTCGTGAACGGCGCCGGCAGAATTGCCAACATCGATCAGCTTGACCTCGCCACCGGCAGGGTCGCGCACGACCATGGGCGCGTCGCAGTCGACGAGCACCTGCGCTCAGTGTCGAACCCGCGCGTCCACGTGTGCGGAGACGCTTTCGCGAACTCGCCCCAGCTCTCGCCGCTGGCAACCTATGAAGGCAATATCGTTGGGCGGAACGTCGTCGAAGGCGCAAGGCACAGCCCCGATTACGAGGGCATGGCCACCGCGGTGTACACGGTTCCTGCGCTTGCCGCTGTGGGGCTGACTGAGGCCGCAGCGAGGCAGAAGGGCCTCGCCGTCGACGTTCATGTCAACGACATGCTCGGATGGTTCTCGGCCAAGACTTACGGCGAAACTGTTGCCTGGTCCAAGATCATTGTTGATCGCGCAACCGATCACGTCCTCGGCGCGCACGTTGTCGGGCACGAGGGCCAGGAATTGATCAATGTCTTCGCTCTCGCCATCAAGTTCGGCATCACCGCGCGCCAGCTGAAAGACCACGTCTACGTCTATCCGACATTTTCGGCCGACATCAAGCACATGTTCGCGCATGCGTGAACCACGTATCGGATAGCGGCTCGCTATCGATTTGAAAGCCAGCCGGCATTTCCGCAACCAAGCGATTTCACGCATGCTGTCGATCAAGCCGGTCAGCAGACGCGGTTTACGAAAGAGGAGATCAGGACATGTTCATGCAAAGGATCAATTTTCGAGCACCGCGGCGGGTCTTTGTGCTTGCGTGTGCAATGGTCGGAGCGATGGCGGCAAGCTCGGCCGCGTTCGCGGGCGAATGCCCTGCCGACAAGATGAAGCCGAACGCCCGTGAGAAGGTCGAATACAAGCCGGTCGGCGTCACCGACGTCACGCTTGGCTCGATCGACCTCGGCAAGCAACCCGCGCATATTGAAGGTCGCGAGCTGCGTTTCCGCAAGCTCACGATCGAACCGGGCGGCATCGTGCCCTGGCACAGCCATGATGATCGGCCCGCGCTGATCTTCGTGCAGCAGGGCGAAATCGTGGAATACGCCAGCAACTGTGTCGATTCGATCGTGCACAAGGCGGGCGACCTCAGGGCCGAAGTCTACGGCACCTCGCACTGGTGGAAGAATCTCGGCAAGGAAACGGTCATTCTCTACGTCGGCGATGTCCGCAAGGATCCGGCCGACCACAACATGTAACGCGCGACGCACCTGGCACTCGTTGCGGAGGTGGCGCCTCGAGGCTGCCCCAGCCTGCCCCACGCCTCGGGCGCCACCTCCACCGCTCAGAACATCAAGGAGGGGTCGATGACCGACGTACCCGCGACCATGACCACAATGCAGGCGCAACGGCATTCGCCCGGTCTCGTGCTGCGTTCGATCATCATCGGTCTGATGGCGTTTCTGACCGTTGTTGACCTCTTCGCAACCCAGGCGATCCTGCCTTCCTTGACCAGGCACTACGGTGTAACGCCAGCGGCCATGGGCTTTGCAGTCAACGCGAGCACGATGGGTATGGCGATCGCAGGTGTGATCGTCGGGTTCTTCAGCCCTCGCATCGATCGCAGGTCAGGCATCCTTGCGAGCCTCATCCTGCTCGCGATCCCGACCAGCCTGCTCGCGACGGCCCCCGATCTCACCGTCTTCACGACACTGCGCGTCGCGCAAGGATTGTGCATGGCGTCCGCATTCACGCTGACGCTGGCCTATCTCGGCGAGCAGTGCAGCGCGGTCGATGCCGGCGGCGCATTCGCGGCGTACATCACCGGCAACGTCGCAAGCAACCTGATCGGCCGGTTCATTTCGGCGGCGGTGGTGGACAGCTTCGGGCTGGCAACGAACTTCTATTTCTTTGCCACACTCAACCTCGCAGGAGCGGTCCTGGTCTACTTCACGATCCACCGGGTCAAGCCAATGCATGCAATGCGCGTGGATCACTCCCCGTTCTCGGCCATGGTCGAGCATTGGCGCAATCCGGCGTTGCGTGCCACTTTCGGTATTGGCTTCTCCATCCTGTTCGCCTTCATCGGCACTTTCACCTATGTGAACTTCGTGCTGGTCCGGCCGCCGCTGGCGCTGGGCATGATGAGCCTTGGCCTCGTGTATTTCGTCTTCCTGCCCTCGATCCTGACGACGCTGCTCGCGGGCAGACTCGTGGCCATGTTTGGCACCCGGGCGTCGCTTTGGAGCTCTCTCGCAGTCGCGGGTATCGGCCTGCCTTTGATGTTGTCCGCTCATCTCGGGGCTGTGATGGGCGGAATGGTCCTGGTCGGAGTCGGTACGTTCTTCGCACAGGCGTGCGCCACCGGCTTTGTCGGGCAGGCAGCCAGATCGAACCGCGGTGTGGCCAGCGGGACCTATCTTGCCTGCTATTTTGCCGGGGGCCTCGTCGGAAGCGCGGTACTTGGTCAGCTGTTTGATCGTTTCGGATGGGCCGCCTGCGTCATGGGAGTCGGCGCCTCCCTGGTGCTCGGGTGCCTTCTTGCCGGGAGGCTCAGTCTGTCGAATCAAGCCGCAGTCGATTGATCGAGCGATGGCCAGCTGTAGTTCGGAAGCGGCAGGACATCGGCGATATCCCTACCCACGGCAACCTTCGATAACCCGGGGATCGCAAAGGCTTTGATCACCAGATTTCGGAAAAGCAAGCCGGCACGGGTTCCTGGCGCGAACGCGGCGGCGAAACGTTCCGCGCCACGCTGTTTTGCCTCGATGTAGGTCCGCAGCAGCGCTTCATATCGAGCAAACGCCTCCTGATATCGTCCCTCCCTTGCAGCTAATTCACCTGCCAGCACGTAGGCCGAGATCATGGCCAGCGCCGATCCCTGACCGGCCAGCAGCGACACGCAAAACGCGGCGTCGCCCACTAGTCCGATGCGACCTCGCGACCAATTTGGCATTCGGATTTGGCTAACGCTGTCGAAATAGAGCTCCTGCGCTCGATCCAGTTCAGCCACGATCCTTTCGCATTCCCAACCTCCGCGTCCATAAACCTCGCGGAGCAGTATTCTCTGTTCATCCGGCGAATCCGGAAGCGATGGGTTGGTCGATGCAAACACAAACAGAAATAAGGTGCGATTGTCGTGCAGCGTGAAGCGGCCAACCATCCGCCCCGGCTGGTTATACATCATATAGATATCCTCGTCGCGCGGACGATAGTCGTGCACCTCGAAAGCTGCGACTGTATAGCCGAGGCGTCGTTCGAACGACGACTGACGACCAAAGGCAAGGTTGCGAACGGCCGAATGCAGGCCATCCGCGCCGATGACCAGATCGAAGCGGCGCTCGCCCGCGCGCTTCAATTCGACTTTGACACAATCCGGCTTCTCATCAAGCCTGACGATTTCATCGCCGAATATGACCTCGGTACGGCCCTTGATCGTGTCGAACAGCAAATGCGACAAATCACTTCGCGCAAGCGTGACGTAGCGCCCGTCGGTCAGCTCGGTGAAGACCTTGGTGCCGAATCCGGCCAACCTCCGGCCTGCATCGCCCACGATGCGCAGTTCGCGCACGTGATAACCGTTCCCGTTGACCTCCGGCAGCAGACCCATGCGCTCGGCGATGTCGTAGCCAAGCCCCCAGAAATCGACGACATAGCCGCCGCGACGCAGGACGGGAGCACGTTCGAGCAGCGTCGGCTCGAAGCCGGAGGCATTCAGCCAGTACGCAAGCGTGGGCCCAGCAATTCCTGCACCTGAGATCAAGACAGTCTTCATCAGGCAGACTTAGGTAGCCTGAGAAGCTCCTCTATTGAACTTTGGTCCATGCAAGGAACTCGCAGCGGAGCGGCCAAATAGTATGCCGCAGCAGCCGAGAGCCTGACCGCGAGCCGCGATCCTGAAGCTTCAATTCGGGCAAGAACCACCGCCCGCGGCTCAGGCGCGGGAGATCGGTGAAATGAAGATTCTGATCGCCGATTTGAAGGCGAACCCTACGCCAGCGAACGCAAAAAACTTGCGGCCGAGGCCACCGACCTCATGCCAGGGCAGTGAAACACTTTCCGCTTAGCTTCTCTCCCGGCGGGGTTACGATCCGCGACGCATCCGCAACCAGCGGATCAGGTGCCGGAGCGCCCGATGGACGTCGCAGACTGGCTCAGGAGGCTGGGACCTGACCAGTACGCGCAGTTCTGGCGTTTCAGAAGAATTGTCAGCCGGTTCGAGACAGACGAACGCTAACGCTTTCCCCGACCGGACGAGACCAGTCGCTCCCCTTCAGACTTCTAGGCGAAGAGCCTGACCAATGAGGGCAGTCCCGGTGTTTGATCGAGGTTTGCAATCCTGGTCGTCCGACCGCCTCAGGGCGCAACCAACTTTTTGCGAATGGCGTACCGGACCAGTTCGGCTGTCGACGACGTCCCGAGCTTGCGCATTGCCGATGCGCGATGCGTTTCGACTGTTTTCACGCTAAGCTTCAGAATAGAACCGATGGACTTGTTGGTGTGTCCCTCCGCGATCAACTGAACAACGCTCTGCTCCCGCGAGGTCAGCAGCATTTTTGACTTGTTCTGCTTGTTGAGCTGGAAGTCGTGAAGCAATTTCTCGAGCAATACGCTAGTGAAGTAAGGCTGACCGTCGAGCAATGCCTCGATCGCCGAAATCAGGTGCTTCCTGGCATCCGATTTCAACAGAAATCCGCGGACCCCCGCCAGAAGGGCTTCGGTCAGGATCTCTTCATGTTCATGCATCGTTAGAACAAGCACCTGTGCGCGCAGATGAAGCAACTTGATGCGGCGGCTGACCTCGAGCCCGTTCATCAGAGGCATCGAATAGTCGACGATCACGACATCTGGTCTCAATTCCGAAGCCAATGTCACCGTCTGCTCGCCGTCGGCGGCCTCGCCAACGACAATCCAGTTCGCGTGACCTTCGATGATCGCGCGAAGTCCGGAGCGCACGACTTCATGATCATCCGCGATCAAGATGCGTTTCACTCGTCGTCCCTCGATAGCGCAACCGCACCCACCGGTCGGTCGAGGCCGACTACCGGCGCAAGCCCGTCCGATCATACTGATCGGTTTTTGATGGGTTATCCCACAAAACCCTTAAGATTTGCGGTGAGTGTACTGAGATCCACCTTGTACTCTGCAGACGGATCGCAACGCCGGACTTCACCTTGGCTCGTCCTTGGGCCAAGTAGACGTCAAGCATCGACAAGTCTGGCCCGAACCGCATACCGGACCAGCCCGGCGGTCGAATTTACGTCCAGCTTGCGCATCGCCGCCGCGCGGTGCGCCTCGGTCGTCTTGACGCT
>NZ_JAFATE010000340.1 GCF_019244115.1 Bradyrhizobium sp. | reverse complement strand
ATCCGGCGGAAGCGCGGGCGCCGCCGATATCTCCCAATTGGCGCTCTCGATAAGTAGTGTCGATGGATACAACCGGATGCAGTCAGACACCATTGGGCGTTTCAGCGTTCCGCTCGCATTCGCCGAGCTTCTCCCACAATCGGCTCGCTAGTCGTGCGGTGGGCGGCGCATACAATGCCATTTGAGCCGACGGCAAATCACTGCTCCTCCGCGGGCCTCTGTCTAGCCTCTCGCGAAAAAAATCTCTTGATAATTTCCGAACAACAGAAACATGGTTCGGCCATCCCGCCTCGATGGAGAGGGCGTTGTGGCCAATCGTCACCGAACGTGAGGCGGGGGATGCGATGGACGCGGAGATCACGTCAGCGGGCTTTGGCGGACGGCGAAGTCGTGTGGTCCTGGCCTGCCGACGCTGAGGCCAAGTCGGCGAGGTCTCTCGCCGATGACGGGAGCAAGAAAGCCCGGCTCCCGGGGAGAAAACCATCGCGCAGGGATGCCAAGGGATGTTCGGCCAAACCTGTGGTAACTGCCGCGAGCTTTTATGCCGCCAAAACCGGACGGTCTCGGCAAGTTTCAGCGCGTCCGCGTTGGGCACGGACCCGGACTTGCAGGGCTGTCCTTGCTATAGTCCGGTCATCATCCGGGACCTGACGCTCGGTCCGACCACGCCGATCGGCTGCATTGGGCTAAAACTCGAAGAACTCAACGTGAGCAAATCTGGTCCGCTGTGACCCCGGTTAGCGGACGTCAACCAGACGTGCACACCTTTGTCTCGTAGATTGTTCCGTTCTCTTGACACACTGTAGAAATAGCGGTGCGCCGATCGCATGTAAAATGAGACGAAGCTCAAAATTGAACCATTATGACCCGCCGACGATCGAGTCGATGTCCCTCCTTCTTCATCGTCAGCCATGTCGTGATGATCATTGCTTTCTATCAAGAACGGCTCTGAGCTCCAATACATGCTTCCGGAAGAGGACCGTTCTTCGTTATCGTCGCCCAAAAGCACATAGGAGTGGCCATGTCGACCCAACTCAAGTTATTCTCCGCACGCGAACCGGAAAGCTTTGCTAACCTTGAAAAAGAAGTAAACGACTGGCTCGCGGCCAAAGGCGACAGCATCCAGCCCGTAAACAGTCAGACTGCGACTTGCGCTATCAAGACAGGCAGTGACGACCACCAGGCAGTCATTATCGCGCTTTGGTACCTCGATCCGCCGAAAAAAATCTAGTTCGTCGCCAGCGATGTCCGTTCTGGTGCCGCTCTCATGGGCACAGCGGGCATCAAGACGTGCCCGATTCATGAGTACGTTCCCTAGGGCGTGTACTCATAAACCCGCGCCGCAGTTAGGACTCGGATGAGGTCCGCTGTGCTCCTGATAGCGGCGCAAAAGCCGACCTCATCAGAGGTCCGAGTGGGGCCAATGGCGGACTCACCTACCCGTTGCGAAACTCTTGATTTTTCCGTCCTTGTCGAGCAAGCATCCGACCAATGAAAAACGACGACATGAAGACAATAGTCGCAGATGGATATGACCGAATTGCCGACGACTATCTTGGGCGCTTTGGTCAATCGTCTGTGAGAGATGCCAAGCTCGCAGAGGTACTGGAGAAGCTCCCAGCAAGCGCGATGGTGCTTGATCTTGGGTGCGGCGCGGGCGAGCCGGCTGCGCGGGAACTTGTTGCCCATGATTTCCAGGTGACCGGCGTGGACGCATCGCTCGGGCAGATCATGCGCGCGCGGCAGAATGTTCCGAAGGCAAACTTCGTTCATGCGGATATGACGGCCGTCCAGTTCCCCGCAGAGGGGTTTGACGCCGTGACTGCTTTCTATTCGATCACCCATGTTCCTCGGAACGAGCATGAAGCACTTATTCGACGCATCGCGACATGGCTTCGGCCGAATGGCGTCCTCGTAGCAAGTTTTGGATCGTCGGAGGGCGATTGGTTGGGACAGTGGCTTGGCACTCCCATGTTCTTTAGCCATCTTGACCCAGACGAGACAAAGCGGCTCGTCAACGACGCTGGCTTTCGCTTGGAGCAAGCAGAGTTGCTCAAGCAGGACAACGAAGACGCGACGTTCCTTTGGATTGCGGCCCGAAAGTCTTAATTCATCAACTCGCGCGGAATGACCGCTTCGGGTCAACGCACAAAGTCGCTGCGCTCCAGCCCGCTGCGCGGGAGCAAGAGCCGATAGATCGGTAGTCGGTCGACAGGATCCCAATAGCCGTTGGAGAGCCCCGTCCTGAGAATCGAGGTGTCGTCAACCTCACCCAGGATGGAGCTCTCCATGAGCGAGACTAACACCGTCAGTCCGCTGCGTCAGCGTATGATAGAAGATATGACTGCGCGCAAGCTCAACCCGCACACGCAGCGCAGTCACATCCAAAGCTGCAAGCGGTTCGCCGCCTGGCTCAAACGCTCGCCCGATACGGCAACTCCCGATGAGGTGCGGCATTTCCAGCTGCACCTCGTCGAGAGCGGTGCCAGCATCTGCAACCGCAATCGGATCATGACCGGGGTGCGGTTCCTGTTCCGTGTCACTCTGCGTCGCCACGATCTGGCAGCCGAGGTCTGGCACATCAAGGAGCCGCAGAAGCTGCCGCCGGTGCTGAGCCCCGAGGAGGTCAAACGTGTCCTGACCATGGCGACGAGCCTCAAGGCGCAGGCGATGCTGACGCTCGCCTATGGCTGCGGGCTGCGTGCCGGCGAGGTGGTGCGGCTGCGAGCGGGCGACATCGACAGCGCGCAGATGATCATCCGCATCGTGCAGTCGAAGGGACGCAAGGACCGCAACGTGATGCTGCCGGCGGAAGTCCTCGACCTGTTGCGGCAATGGTGGAAGGTGCGGCCGACCAGGCATGATGCCGGCGTCGCGCCGGAACACCGCTGGCTGTTTCCCGGTCGCAGCCGACACCGGCCGCTGACCACGCGTCAGTTCAGCCGGCTGTTCAAGGAGGCGGCCAAAGACGGGGGATTGCGCAAGGCGCTCTCTCTCCACACGCTCCGTCATAGCTTCGCGACCCATTTGCTCGAGCGCGGCACCGACATTCGCCTGATTCAGGCATTGCTCGGTCACGACAAGCTCGAGACGACGGCCCGCTACACCCGCGTGGCGACAGGAATGATCGCCAGGATCGAGAGCCCGCTCGATGGTCTGAGCGCACCGCGCCGCAGGCGAGCGAAGCGGAACACCGCGGAGCCGCCGGCGCCCTAGCGCCGCCGGCCATGGCACGACCAGCTCTGGAGGTCGCGGACATTCTCCGCGATCACGGCCCTGCGTGGCACGAAGCCAACCGCTCCCATGTGAGCCTCGATCAGTTGAAGGTGATGAGTGCCATCGAGCGCTGCCGCACGGCGGCGCTCGGCGGCCATGTCGCACGCTGCGAGAACGTAGCATGCGGCCATACGGAGATCGCCTACAACTCCTGCCTTATGGGCAAAGCCAGTAATGGGGAGCTGGCAATCGCGATCACCGTATTTTCCTGTGTATTGCTGCTCTCGAGCTATCCATTACAAGTCGCCCGTGCGGCCCCGTCGGGTCGGCCACTGATGGCCGGTTACATACGGGGACGGACATGTTGGAGACGTACTTCTCGGCAGCGAAGATGCTGGGGCATCTGCGCAGCGGCCCGAGCGGGCCTTACCTTGACGGGTTTGCAGCGGCACTGGAGCAGCAGGGCTATGGCCCCGAGACAGCGGTACGCTATTTGCGAGCGGCGGCTCACATCGGCCATGTTATGGCCGAGCAAGGCGCGGGCCTGAGGGACGTTGATCTCGCCGCGTTCGGCGAGCACCTGCGCACCTGCCGGTGTCCATGCGCCAAAGGCGGCCGGCGCAACCACCACACCATCTACGGTGCCAGGCTCTTTCGTCGGCACCTCGTCGAGCTCGGCGTTTGCCGGTCCGCGGCCGTGGGGGCAGCATCCGCCGAGCCGCAGCTGGTCGCCGACTTCAAGACGTGGCTGCGCAAGCATCGCGGCGCATCCGATCCCACCGTCAGGCTCTACGCCCGCGACGCCGCGGGCCTGATGATGGAGCTTCGATCTGACCCGGCCGGCTGGAGGCCGAACGATGTCCGCAGCTACTTCCTGGAGCGCGCGAGCAATAGCGG
>NZ_JAFATE010000081.1 GCF_019244115.1 Bradyrhizobium sp. | reverse complement strand
GCCGGAGAGCCGAAAGCCGTTGCCGGAGCGAACAGCCTGCATCTGTGTGTGGAGCGGCCGATGCTTCGGGCCCTCATCGATCGCAAGCGTCGCGAGCAGCGCACCTGAGGCAATCCTCGGCAGATGCTCCTGCTGCTGCGCGGCACTGCCGCCGCGCGACAGCGCCGAAGCGGCGAGCACGGAGGTGGCCAGAAACGGCGAGGCCATCAGCGTGCGGCCGATTTCCTCCATCACGATGCCGGCCTCGACCGGGCCGAGCGCGCTGCCGCCGAATTCTTCCGGCACCAGCAGGCTGGCAAAGCCCATTTCGGCGAAGGTCGCCCACAGTTCGCGGGAGAAGCCGGTGGCGTCCTTGCTGTCGCGCAGATGGCGCAGATGCGACACCGGCGCCTTGTCGCTGATCAGACCGCGGGCGCTGTCGCGCAGCATCGACTGTTCTTCTGTCAGGACGAGGGCCATGGGCGGTTCTCTGAGCTGATGTTCAATAGAGCTTGCTGTCGTCCCTCATGGTGCGCTTTAGCGCCGTCTCGAACCATGAGGCCACAGTCGGGCCTCATCCTTCGAGACGCGGCCTTAAGGCCGCTCCTCAGGATGAGGGGTGAGAGGACTACGCCCCCGGCAAATCGAGGATGCGTTTGGCGACGATGCCGAGCATCACCTCGCTTGTGCCGCCTTCGATCGAATTGGCCTTGGTGCGCAGCCAGGCGCGCGGCCGCGCGCCGCCGCGCGAACGCTCGCTCTCCCATTCCAGCGCGTCGATGCCGGCCGCCGACATCAAAATCTCGTAGCGGCGCTTGTTGAGCTCGGTGCCGTAATATTTCATCGCCGAGGAGAACGCCGGATGCCCCTGCCCCGCCTTGGTAAGATCGATCATGCGCTCGGCGGCGGCCGCGAGCGCAGCCTCGTCGACCTCGAACTGCGCGATCTGGCCGCGCAGCAGGGGATCGTCGAGCCGGCCCTGCGCGTCGGCACCGATCGAATCGGCTGCGACCTGCCCGAGCGGCCGGCCGACGCCGCGCTCGCCCATGCCGGAGATCATCGCGCGCTCATGCTGCAACAGATATTTGGCGACGTCCCAGCCGCGATTGACCTGCCCCACGACATGCGACTTCGGCACGCGCACATTGTCGAAAAACGTCTCGCAGAACGGTGAATAGCCGGAGATCAGCAGGATGGGTTTTGTCGACACGCCCGGTGAGGCCATGTCGAACAGGATGAACGAGATGCCGTCATGCTTCTTTGCCGCGGGATCGGTGCGCACCAGGCAGAAAATCCAGTCGGCGTAGTTCGCGTAGGATGTCCAGATTTTTTGGCCGTTGATGATGTAGTGGTCGCCGTCGCTCTCGGCGCGGGTCTGCAAGGACGCGAGATCGGAGCCGGCATTGGGCTCGGAATAACCCTGGCACCAGCGGATCAGGCCGGCGGTGATCTTTGGCAGATGCTCCCTCTTCTGCTCCTCGGTGCCGTATTTCAAGAGCGCCGGCCCGAGCATGGAAATGCCGAACGAGGTGAGCGGGGCCCGCGCGCCGATCGCCGCCATCTCCTGGCGCACGATCTTGGCCTCCTCGCCGTCGAGCCCGCCGCCGCCATATTGCTTCGGCCAGTGCGGCACGGTCCAGCCCTTGTCACGCATCCGCTCAAACCAGACGCGCTGCGCTTCGGATGCGAACTTCGCGTTGCGTCCGCCCCAAAAGGTGTCCTCGTCCGAAGCCATCGGTCGCCGCATCTCAGGCGGGCAATTGGCGTTCAGCCAGGCGCGGGTCTCCTGGCGAAATTTTTCGAGGTCGGCCATCCCGGTCGTTCCCATGTCGAGATCGTTGTGCCGCCGACCTTAGCCCGCATCAGGTGGATTGCAATGGCGGCGGCGAGATTGCAGACAATGGCCGTGCGGCGGAATAAGGTATTTCGTGCGCAGCGCACGGCTGAAAAACAAGAGGAAACGAGGATGCGCCTAAAACTGCTTTCGCCCGGCGAAATGAGCGAGAACCAGAAACAAACCTATGACGAGGCGATCGCGGGCAAGCGCGGTTCGGCGCCGGCGCCGATGATGGCCTGGCTCAACAGCCCCGAAATGGCGCGGCATGCGACCCGGCTCGGCGAGCAGTTGCGCTTCAACACGATGTTTCCGCCAAAGCTGTCGGAGATCGCGATCCTGGTCACCGCGCGGCACTGGACCGCGCATTACGAATGGTGGGCGCATCGGCGGCTGGCACTGAAGGGCGGGCTCGATGCAAAGATCATCGATGCCATCCGCGACCGCCGCACGCCCGAGTTCGACGATCCCACCGCGCAGATGATCTACGACGTCGCGAAATCGCTGCATGAGGGCCACAGCCTGACGCAGCCGCTCTACGATGCTGCGATCGCGCTTTTGGGTGAACGCGGCGTGGTCGAGATCATCGGCCTGTGCGGCTATTACACCATGGTCTCGATGACGCTGAACACATTCGAGTTCGGCCTGCCGGACGGAGAAGCGAGCGAGCTTTCGTGATCTGCTGGGCGATGGGAAGCGCGTAGGGTGGGCAAAGCGAAGCGTGCCCACCAGCTGCGGCCACGATTCTGCGAGATGGTGGGCACGGCGCAGATGCGCCTTTGCCCACCCTGCATTCGAATCGAGGCCTCGTCATTCCGGGGTGGTCCGCAGGACCGAACCCGGAATGACGAACACAATCGCGAATGATCCGGGAAGCTAGAGGCTCGGCTCGGGAAACTCGTCGACCTCGGCGAGCTGCACAGGGCGCCTGGCAAACGACACCAGGGCCAGCACGACAAGTCCCAGCGCGACCGGCGGGTAGACCACCATGTTGACCGCCGACCAGCCGTAATTGGCCAGCAGCTGCCCGGAGGAGAACGAGCCGATCGCCATCATGCCGAAGACGAGGAAATCGTTGAAAGCCTGGACCTTGTTCTTCTCCTGCGGCAGATGCGTCTCCAGCACCAGTGCCGAGGCGCCGACGAAGGCGAAATTCCAGCCCACGCCCAGCACCATCAGCGTCGCGGAAAAATGCGTCGCGGTGATGCCGGAGAGGCCGATGGTCGCGGCGGCGGCCTCCAGGAAAAGCCCGAGCGCCACGATGACGGGCGCGCCGAACCGCGCGATCAGGGCGCCGGTGAAGAAGCTCGGCCCGTACATCGCGACGATGTGCCACTGAATGGCAAAATTGGAATCGCCGACCGTGAGCCCGCAGATCTTCATGGCGAGCGGCGCCGAGGTCATCACCAGGTTCATCATCGGATAGGCAATGACGCCGCACAGGGCAGCCGCGATGAAACGCGGCTGCCGCGCGATCTCGAAGAGCGGGCGTCCGGCGTGAAGGTCGGCCTGCGCCGGCCTTGGCGCGTCGACGCCGGCGAGAATGGCCATCGCGACCAGCGCCACCGCGGCCTGCATCATGAACGAGAAGGCAAACAGATAGGGCGACCAGACATCCATGGTCCATTGCACGAGCTGTGGACCGAGCACGCCGGCGAACACGCCGCCCGCCATCACCCAGGACACCGCCTTGGGGCGGAACGCCGCGCTCGCGCCGTCGGCCGCAGCAAAGCGATAGGATTGCGCCACCGCGCCATAGAGGCCGCCGAGGAACGTCGCAAGGCAGAACAGGACGAACGAGCCGCGCAAAATGGCGAGGCAGCCGAGCAGTCCGGTCAGCGTGCCGCAGCCGGTGCCGATGATGAAGGCGATCCTGCGGCCGTAGCGGCGCGAGATCGCGCCGGTGGGCAGCGTGCCCGCGGCCATTCCGAGCACATACATCGACAACGGCACGGTC
>NZ_JAFATE010000618.1 GCF_019244115.1 Bradyrhizobium sp. | reverse complement strand
TGTTCGCCGCGATGATATTTGCCGCGGCCAACGAGAAAGCGCGCGGTCGATCCGAGCGCGTCATCCGGCTTGCCGAATGGGGAGATCTTTCCGTCGCCGTCATAGTCGAACCCGACATTGAGCCAGACTTCCGGCATCCACTGGGTGTGCCCCATCGCGCCGGCCCAGGAGCCGCGCATTTCCTCCGGCGTGCTCCAGCCGCGATCGACGATTTTCAAGGCGTTGATCAGCTCGCTTTCCCAATAGGCCTTGCGGCGCGGCTCGTTCCAGGCCAGCGCCGCCAGCGAAGGAAACACCGGACGCATGTGGTTCTGCTGCACCAGGGGATCGCCAAAAGCGGATTCCACGCCCCACAGCGCCAAGAGCGTGCCGCGCTCGACGCCAAAATCCTTCTCGATGCGCGCGAACAGCTTTTCGTTGTTCTTCAGCGCCTCCTTGCCGTTGATGATGCGCCAGTCGGAGACGCGGCGGTTGATGTACTGCCAGATCTGTTCGTTGAACTCCGGCTGGTTTCTGATCTCCTTGAACACGCTCATGTCGGGCTCGACACGCCCCATCGCGCGTGTCCAGGTCGCATCCGAAATGCCCTTCGCCAACGCGCGCGCGCGAAAACCGTCGCGCCATGCATCGAAGCCAGGCGGCGCGGCAGCATGCGCCTTGATCGGCAGGGCCAGCACCGCGGCTCCGCTCAGCGCGGATCGCAGCAGCGCGCGGCGTGTCGGGTTTCGGGGAGAATCAGCGGGTTCCATTGCCGTGCATTTTAGCCGCAGGATGGCAACAGGGGCAAAGGCGATCGCGCGTCGGGAACCACCCGCCCTACTGGAACATGGCGGCGATGCTTGCCAGCCAGCGACGGATTGTCACTTCATTTCGCGCGGTCACCTCGCGTTCCCGGGTGATTGCGGAATCTGCGACGGCAGAAAATCAGTTCTCCCTGCCTTCCTGCGGATCGAGACGGATAGCATCATCCTGCTGGGTCCGCGCGGCGATTGGAGAGGCCGCAATCAACGGTCCGATCTCGCGGCCCCGCCCGCGGATCAGCCGCTCATAGGCGGAGACCAGCGTGATGTACGGGTTGACCCAGATCCAGCCATCGCGGGTGAAGACCTGTACATCGAAATGCAGGTGGCGCGAGGTCCCATTGGGATGGTCGAGATAGTTCGAGACCACGCCGATCTTTTCGCCTTCCGCGACGACGCGCCCGTTGAGGACGCCGTCGGCGTCCATGCTGGCCGGATTCATGTGCATGTAGCGGAAGCGGATATGCTCGGTCAGCGTGTTGACCTGCAGCGTCGCCGCCTGCTGCTGTCGCGCGCGGATCAGGATGCCGTCGCGCACCGCGAAGACCGGCTGCTGTTTGGGGTCGCAGGAGTTCGACGAGTCGCTCGGGGCAGGGCAGGCGCCCGCGCGGAGGTCCTGTCCCTGGTGACCATGGCCGCCGGCGCATTGCCCGACATTGAAGCTGCGCGCCTCGCAAAAATTGTCGCGCCATGGGTAAAGCCCGGAGGGCCGGTCGGAGCTGTCGCCCGACTGCCGGCGGCCGAAGGATTGCGAATGGATGAAGGCGGGGGCGTCCAGCGGAAAGCGAATCTGGGAATAGCTCGTCAGGTCGGCATTGCCGATCTGTCCGCGCGGGCCGCTTCTGGCGAGGATGTCGCCGACCGGCCGATAGGTGAAATCGGAGGCATAGTTCGGCGGGCGCTCGGCAAATCCCGCCAGGATATTGCCTCGTGGCTGCGATGGCTGGCCGCCGGCAATCCGCAACGCCCGGAGAAACCGCTCGGCGACCGGATAGGCCTCGCGACAGGCGAGCCGGCGCGGTCGCGGCACGCTGTCGAGACACTGGATCGAGACCACGTAGGGGACGCCGAACCGGGTGAAGGCGTAGCGCACATAACCTTCCCGGATGAAGCGGCGCAGGTCCGGGTATTGTGCCGACAATGCCTTGACGGGCTCGCCCATGCCGCCTGGGGGATCAGCAATATCGTAGATCAGCTGCGAGCCGGTGATTTGAACCTCGATCGGACGGGCGAAGGTGCGTTGTGGCAATCCGTCGCCGGCGCCGGGCTCGAGCGAGAACACGGCGTCATAGCCCGAGGGGCCGGCATCGAAGAAGTCGACGGGACGGAAGTCCGCTTGGTAACGCGCCACGCCGAGCGCCATGCGATTGGCGCCTGCCTCGAGCCAGCCCGCGACGTCGAATGGCAGCAGGACAGGCACTGGACTGCGGTTGATTCCGGGAAAGATCGGCGAAGTGACAGCGTTCAACTGCGCGAAAGCAGGGAGCGCTCGCGGACCGAGCGGGCTAAGGCGCCGTTGGGTAGCGAAGGTGAAATCGGCAACGACCGCAGGTGCGGCGCTGATCTCCGCCCGGAACTGATCGAGTGCCGCGTGCCATTCGACTGGGATTACCGAGATTGCTGGTGTGCGGAATTGATCGATTGCGAAGGCTGTACCGGCCTTGAGCAGCGCGAAAGATGCCAGCGTCCACGCGACGTACCGGACAGCTTTCGTTTTCACCGCCTCGCTCTCCCGGCGCTTGGCGCCGATTTGAACGCCCCCGCT
>NZ_JAFATE010000549.1 GCF_019244115.1 Bradyrhizobium sp. | reverse complement strand
CATCCGTCGGCCGGTCGGGACCACGCTGCTCTCGATCGGACTGTTTCTGGTCGGCTGCGTCGCCTACGCCTTCCTGCCGGTGGCTTCCGTTCCCAACGTCGACTTCCCCGCGATCTGGGTGGTCGCCACCCGACCCGGCGCGGATCCCTCCGTCATGGCCGCGACGGTCGCAGCCCCCCTGGAGCGGCATCTCGGCGCGATCGCGGGCATCGACCAGATCACCTCGACCTCTACGCTCGGCGTCTCGGTCGTCCAGCTGCAGTTCACGATCGGCCGCGACATCGACCGCGCCGCGCGCGACGTGCAGGCCGCCATCAATGCCTCTCTGGCCGACCTGCCCGGCGATCTGCCGGCCTTGCCGCGCTTCCGCAAGGCCAACTCGTCGGCACAGCCGGTGTTCGTGCTGGCCCTGACCTCGAGGACCATGACCACCGGCGCAATCTACGACGTGGCCGACAGCGTGCTGGCGCAGCGGCTGTCCCAGGTGCCCGGCGTTGGCGATGTCACCGTGACCGGCGCCGACCAGCCGGCGGTGCGGATCGCGCTCAATCCGGTCGCGCTCTCGAATGCGGGGATCGCCACCGACGATGTCAGGCTCGCAATCGTCAACGCCAATCCGCTCGGGCCGGTCGGCATCTTCAATGGCGGACGCCTGAGCGAGACGATTTCGATCAATCCGCAGATGCGCACGGCGGAGGAGTTCCGCAACGTCCTGGTCAAGAGCGCCAGTGGCAATTTCGTCCGGCTCGCCGATGTCGCAGAGGTTGAGGATTCCGTCCGCAACGTCCGCTCGATCGCCTGGTTCAACAAGCAGCCGGCGGTGCTCATCCAGATCACCAAGCAGGGCGATGCCAATGTGATCGACACCGTCGACCGGGTAAAGGCGCTGCTCCCGGAGCTGAAGCAGTGGATTCCGGCCGGCATCGACGTTTCGACGCTGGTTGACCGCACCACGACGATCCGCGCGAGCGTGAGAGACATGCAGTTCACGCTGCTCGCCACCGCGATCCTGGTCATGGTCGTGGTGTTCACCTTCCTGCGGCGCACGGCACCGACGGTCGCCGCCGGCGTCTCGGTGCCACTGGCGCTCGCCGGGACCTGCGCCGGCATGTGGCTCGCCGGGTATTCCATCAATAATCTTTCCTTGATGGCGCTGGCGATCTCGGTTGGCTTCGTCGTCGACGACGCCATCGTCATGATCGAGAACATGTTCCGCAACCTCGAGCATGGCATGCCGCCCTATGCGGCGGCGCGCGAGGGCGCGCGGCAGATCGGTTTTACGGTGCTGTCGATCAGCCTGTCGCTGATCGCCGCCTTCACGCCGCTGATCCTGATGGAGGGCATCGTCGGGCGGCTCTTGCGCGAATTTTCCCTCACGCTGACCTTCGCCATCGTCGTGTCCACGCTGGTGTCGCTCACCATCACGCCGATGATCTGTGCGCATTATGTGAAGGAAAGCACCTCCGACCGGGCAACCTGGTACGATCGCCTCATCGAAGGCTCGCTGACGCGGATGGTGGATTTTTATGCGCGCACGCTGCGCACCGTGCTTGGCTTCCCTTTTCTGACCATGATCATGTTCCTGGCAACCATCGCGGTGACGGTGCTGCTCTACATCAAGGTGCCCAAGGGATATTTTCCGAGCGACGACTCTGGATTCATTTTCGGCGCGACGCGGGCCTCGCCCGACATCTCGTTCCAGTCGATGCTCAAGCTGCAGCAGGAGATCGCCGACATCGTGATGGCTGATCCGGCGGTGGAGGGGATCGGATCGACTGTCGGTAGCGGCGGCCCCGGCGGGCCGCCCACCTCCAATCGCGGCTCGATCTTCATCAACCTGAAACCGCCGGAACAGCGGGACTACGTGCCGACCGAGACCGTGATCGACCGGCTGCGCAAGAGCCTCTATCGCGTGCCCGGCATCCGCCTGTTCATGGTCGCGGTGGCGGACATCCGCGCCGGCGGACGGCAGAGCGATTCGCAATATCAGTACACGCTGCTCAGCACCGATCTCGATCTCTTGACGAAATGGGCGCCGATCGTCGGCAAGCGCATGGAGACGGTCGAGGGCATTACCGACGTGTCCTCGAACCGCGATCCCGGCGGGCTGCAGCTGACGCTCAAGATTGATCGCCAGGCGGCGTCCCGGCTCGGCGTGCGGGTGCAGGATATCGACAACGCGCTCAACAATGCCTTCTCGCAGCGCCAGATCTCCATCATGTACTCGCAGCGCAACCAGTACATGGTGGTGCTGGAGACCGATCCGAGATTCCAGACCGATCCGACCAATCTCGAGCGCGTGTTCGTGGCAGGCACCGGCGGCACGCAGGTGCCGCTGTCCGCCGTGGTGCATTACGAACGCGGCTTGTCGCCGCTCGGCGTCTTCCACACCCAGTCGCTGATTTCGACCACGGTGTCGTTCAATCTGCTTCCCGATGTGCCGCTGCAGGTCGCAACCACCAACATCCAGCGCGCGGTCGATGAACTTCACATGCCCGAGGGCATCCGCGGCACCTTTGACGGCAATGCCGGCGACTTCAACAAGGCCTCTGGGCGGCAGCCGCTCTTGATCCTGTTTGCGCTGGTTGCGATGTATATCGTGCTTGGCGTGCTCTATGAGAGTCTCGCGCATCCGCTCACCATCATTTCGACACTGCCCTCGGCCGGACTGGGGGCGCTGCTTGCTCTGCTGGTGACGAATACGCCGCTGACCATCATCGCGTTCGTCGGCATCATCCTGCTGATCGGGATCGTCAAGAAGAACGGCATCATGATCGTCGACTTTGCGCTGGAGGCCGAGCGCCAGCACGGCCTGTCCTCCGCGGAGGCGATTTTTGAGGCCTGCCGGGTTCGCTTCCGCCCGATCCTGATGACGACCATGGCGGCTCTGTTCTCCGGCATTCCGCTGGTCATCGCGACCGGGCCGGGCACCGAGCTGCGCCGGCCGCTCGGCATCACCATCATCGGCGGACTCTTCGTGTCGCAGATTCTGACCCTCTACACGACGCCGGTGATCTACCTCCTGATCGATCGGATGCGGCGACGGCGCGACAATCCCGGTGCGGTCGTGGTCGCGCCCGCGGAATAGGTTTTGCGCGGTTGTCGGGGCGTCGCGGGCGGCGTATAGCCGACCGATGTCCGAACAGGCCGAGAGCGAAAACATTGCCGGCGAGGCCGGCGCGGAGTGTCCGCGCTGCCTCAAACCGCCGCCCCTTTGCGTCTGCGACAGCGTGGCGCCGATCAAGAACCGGCTGTCGCTCTTGATCCTGCAGCATCCGCAGGAGCAGGACAGGGCGCTCGGCACCGCGCGGCTGGCTGCGCAGCATTTTCCCGGTGCGGTGGTCAAGATCGGGCTGTCGTGGCCGAGTCTCGCGAAGGCGCTGGGACGGCCGGTCGAAAATCCCGCGCGCTGGGCGATCCTTTATCTCGGTTCTGCAAGCGCGGAGGCGCTGCATGCGGAGCGCGAGGTCATCGCGCTGACCCGCAAGGGCGAGATGGCGGAGAACCAGCGCGCCATCCTCGACCGCATCGAGGGCGTCATCGTGCTCGACGGCACCTGGAGCCAGGCCAAGGCGCTGTGGTGGCGCAATCCCTGGATGCTGAAATGCCAGCGCGTGATCCTCAATCCCGCGCACCCGTCGCGTTACGGCCGGCTCCGCCGCGAGCCGCGCCGCGACACGCTGTCGACCATCGAGGCGGTCGGCCTCTTGATCGCGACGCTCGAGAAGCGCCTCGACATCGCGACCACGCTGAACGCGAGCTTCGAGCGGATGCTGGCGCGCTATCGCGAGGTCGAAAAAACCCATCCGGAGCTCACGCCAAAGCCAAAACCGCGGCCGGATTTTCGGCGGCGCCGCCGCGGATAAGACTCCGGCCTCCGCGCCCGCATTGTGCATGCGCAGGAACATCATTTCTGGTTCAAAAATGTCAAACAGCCAACACCGTCATTACGAGGCGCGAAGCGCAGAGGCAATCCAGACCGTCACCGCGGTGACAGTCTGGATTGCTTCGCTCCGCTGTGGGACGGCTCACCTCTCTCGTCGATATGATCGAGCCCCCACGTCCGTCGACGTACAGCGCCGGCGGCGCCGGTCGCGCAACAGGGCTATTCGATGAACCGGATCATCCACCGCATCGTCATGGGGGTGCTGCTCGCCGCAGCACTGGTGCTGTTCTGGCATCTGCTTGGGCGTTAGCTGCTTCTCAGCCCGCTTCGAAACCCGGAGACCTGAACTGTCGGTCGTGCTGGAACAGAAAAGCCCAGCCTGTGGTTGACGATAGGGCTTTTGGAGGAGCGCAGCGATCCCGGGCAAATGTCGAGGGGGATTTTTGGTCCCAGACAGGGCCGAAGCGGACAGGACGTCGACACCGAAAGCGGGGCTCAACAGACGACGAGAGGAGTGCGATGACCGAGATCAAGGAGCATATGGAAATCATCGGCGCCGATGGCGTTCACATCGGCACGATCGATCGGATCGAAGGCAACCGCATCAAGCTGACCAAAAAGGATAGCGGCGAGGGAAGCCATAAGGGCCATCACCACTTCATCGACCGGAGCCTCGTCGCGGATGTGGAAGGAAACCAGGTTCGCCTGTCCGCGGTCGGTGCCGTGGCCGTCACCATGGAAGAAGAAAAATAGCGGATGCGAGTCGTTCGGTAGCTGCGAACCCGCGGCTTTGCGGGTTGCCAGGATGTCCCTGCGCATGGAGCAGCAGTTGCACATAGATCAGACCGCTTTTCCTGGCGCGGACCGGAGTAGCTGACCAGTATTCCTGCCAGATTTAGTCGGACAAGCACTCAGGGCAACTATCGCCCATCGACTCGAGCACTTCCGCGATCACCACCGCCGCCGCGTTGGACGAGATACCTGGCGGCAAATCTCGGCGGGCGATCTCGAAGGCGTGATCGCGGGCGTGTGGGTTGCCGCGGTCCACCATCCAGCCGTGCTCCTCGCATTCGCGGATCGCGCCGGCATCGAGCAGAACGGCGGTCGCCCAGCCCTTCAGGGTGCGGATCGCCTGGGATCTCGGGACAAGCATCAGCATCGAATCGCTCCGGCCGAATCACTCGGTCCATGCAGTTCTGCCTGCTAACACGGACGGAGGAGCATCAAGCGGAGCGGCGTGATCTTTTTCCACGCGTTCCACTGGCCAGGTCGACCGGAAACTTGGACCTCGCCGCACAACTCGCCGACTGAGCCAAGCGAGCATGCATGAGCAACGCCGAAACGCCCGAACCAGGACTCCGCTTCAAAAGACGGCGATCATAGGAAACCTGCAGAACTTCGCGCGTTACCTGCATCTGGATAACCGACGGGAGAAGAGCCATGCGTGCCTCAATTCTTGCCGTGGTAGTTGCCGGAACCGCGATCGCCTTCCCTGCAACCGCGCAACAGCAGCAGACGGCCCCTAGCGAGCAGACCAGTGACCAGATGCACCGCGATGCAGACAAAAGCATCAAGACGAGTGAGCCCAGCGAGCAGATGCAGCGCGAGGCAGACAAAGGGGTCAAGACCCGCAATTCTGGAGCATCGGGGTACGTGGGCAATCAAGACAAGCCCGCCGCTTCCGCTCATCCTCCGGGCGAACCGCTGACGACGGGTTCAAGCAGCCAGACTGAAGCGCCGAAATAGCCGCAGCCGGGATCGCACAGGCGCGTCGCGATCGGTTATTTCATGCGGCGGCAGTCCTGTCCCCTTTCTCCGCGCCGCGTAGGACGATTCTGATCTGAGCGCGTGATGAGCTAATGGCCGCTGTAGCGCCTTCGCCGCGTCCTAGGCGCGCGCCACACAGCGCGCTCCTCGTCCGTGCCCAGGAACACACGCATGGTCTTCCGGTGGATCGGTGCGACAACTGCGTTCGGCGACGTCGTCAGAAAGCTGTAGACGAGATGAGGGCCGGGGATCGGTTTAGACTTGGTGCCGCGGTCGTCCTTGCACTCCGTCCAGATCCCGCGCGAAGGCGAAAAGCGGCCGATCCCGTTCAGCGCGAACCCCACGACGTCCAGACGAACATTTTGGGAGATGTGCCAAAACTATTCGATGAGTGGAATAGTTTCAGTTGCGACAAGCCTCTGCGCCGTCTATGGAAACACCCGTAGGGCCACGTGGCGGAGTGGTTACGCAGCGGTCTGCAAAACCGTTTACACCAGTTCAATTCTGGTCGTGGCCTCCACTCTTAACTCTTTGATTCAAGTCAACATTGTTTGGCGCGGCATAGGCATCCCGCGTTGTTGGGCGCCCGACGCCCCCGGTTTCATTGCGCCACCGGCCGCCACGACGGCAGAGCCGCACGCAGCAGATCATCTCCGTTGGATGCCATCGCCAAACGTGAAGACGCGATGCGCCGACGGATCGCAGCGAAGGCGCACGACAGAATATGCGCCTTCGCATGGCGCCCGATCCCGGACAGCCGCCGGACGAAATGCGCGCTCGATCGCGCTGGTTGCAAATAATTCGGGAGCCGCAGGCGAATAGCGTCGACATCGTCAGCTTCGCACGCGAGGTAACATGTCACCGCGCTTCAGCAGGCCGCGTTCCAGCCCGCCGGGAATGCAAACAGGGGCCAGGCCAGATCGTTGTCATTGGCCGGACGCGGCGGCGTGCGGTTGAACGGCATCAAACGCGACATGACGTCCTCCCCAGGGATCGGCTCAATAGCCGTTCTCACCGCATCCAGCAATCGCTCAAACTCGGCTTCGCTCATGGCGCACTCCCCATCGGAGAGCGTAACGTTGCAAAGCTTCCTTCTTTGCTAATTGAACGAATCGTTCAAATTGCGATCA
>NZ_JAFATE010000524.1 GCF_019244115.1 Bradyrhizobium sp. | reverse complement strand
CCTGACCGGCCGGCGCGGCCGCATCCGCACCCTGCGCCAGGGCGGGGGCCTGTCCGGCTTCACCCGCCGCGCCGAGAGCGACTACGACCCGTTCGGCGCCGCCCACTCGTCCACCTCGATCTCCGCCGGGCTCGGTGTGGTCGAGCTGACCACGGCCATTCATTATATCTTCGATACTCCGCGCGACCGCCTGATCTGGGACGTCGGCCACCAGGCGTATCCGCACAAGATCCTGACCGGGCGGCGCGACCGCATCCGCACGCTGCGCACCGGCGGCGGGCTGTCCGGCTTCACCAAGCGCGCCGAGAGCGACTATGACCCGTTCGGCGCCGCGCATTCCTCGACCTCGATCTCGGCCGGCCTCGGCATGGCGGTGGCGCGCGACCTCGCAGGCGGCAAGAACAACGTGATTGCCGTGATCGGCGACGGCGCGATGTCGGCCGGCATGGCCTATGAAGCCATGAACAATGCGGGGGCGATGAACTCCCGCCTGATCGTCATCCTGAACGACAACGACATGTCGATCGCCCCGCCGGTCGGCGCGATGTCGGCCTATCTGTCCCGCCTCTATTCCGGCAAGACCTACCGCACGCTGCGCGAGGCGGCCAAGCAAATCAACAAGCGCCTGCCCAAGGTCTTGGCCAACCGCGCCAACCGCGTCGAGGAATATTCCCGCGGCTTCATGATGGACGGCGGCACGCTGTTCGAGGAACTCGGCTTCTATTACGTCGGCCCGATCGATGGCCATAACCTGGACCATCTGCTGCCGGTGCTGAAGAACGTACGCGACATGGAGACCGGGCCGATCCTGCTCCACGTCGTGACCCAGAAGGGCAAGGGCTATGGGCCCGCGGAAGCCTCTGCCGACAAATACCACGCCGTAGTCAAGTTCGACGTCGCGACCGGTGCGCAGGCCAAGGCCAAGCCGAATGCGCCGGCCTACCAGAACGTGTTCGGCCAGAGCCTCGTCAGGGAAGCCGAGAAGGACGAGAAGGTGGTCGGCATCACCGCGGCGATGCCGTCCGGCACCGGCATCGACATTTTTGCCAAATCGTTCCCCAACCGCACTTTCGATGTCGGCATTGCCGAGCAGCATGCGGTGACCTTCGCGGCCGGGCTGGCAAGCGAGGGCTACAAGCCGTTCTGCGCGATCTACTCGACCTTCCTGCAGCGCGGCTATGACCAGGTGGTCCACGACGTCGCGATCCAGAGCCTGCCGGTGCGCTTTGCCATCGACCGCGCCGGCCTGGTCGGCGCCGACGGTGCGACCCATGCCGGCTCGTTCGACAACGCCTATCTCGGCTGCCTGCCGAATTTCGTCATCATGGCCGCCTCCGACGAGGCGGAACTGGTGCACATGGTCGCAACCCAGGTTGCGATCGACGACCGCCCGAGCGCGGTGCGCTATCCGCGCGGCGAAGGCCGCGGCGTCGAGATGCCGGAGGCCGGCATTCCCCTGGAGATCGGCAAGGGCCGCATCGTCCGCCAGGGCAGCAAGATCGCGCTGTTGTCGTTCGGCACAAGGCTTGCCGAATGCGAGAAGGCGGCCGACGAGCTCGCAGCCCACGGCCTTTCCACCACGATTGCCGATGCGCGCTTCATGAAGCCGCTCGACGTCGATCTGGTGCTGAAACTGGCGCGTGAGCACGACATCCTGATCACCGTCGAGGAAGGCGCGATCGGCGGTTTTGGCTCCCACGTGCTGCAGACGCTCACCGACCATGGCGCACTCGACAATGGCCTGGTGAGGGTCCGCTCGATGGTGCTGCCCGACGTCTTCCTCGACCACGATACGCCCGCGGCGATGTATGGCCGCGCCGGCCTCGACGCCAAGGGCATCGTTGCAAAAGTGTTCGAGGCGCTCGGCAAGGATTACAAGGTCGAAGCCGTCAAGACGGCCTGAGCCGCGGCTGCAATGCTCTGAACGCAAGCGATCTGGAGCTGATTCAAGTCATGTGTCCGCGACCGCCTCTTCTCCCCTCCCCCTTGCGGGAAGGGGTCGGGGGTCCACGGATTCGGCTCGTCGTGGGGTACCCCCCTCCCCCGCAAGGGGTGAGGGGGCGCACCTCCGACGTGGCTTCAATTCAGCCGATCTCACCACGCAATCACGCCGGGAACGATGAAAGTGTATCTGGCAGGGCCTGATGTTTTCCTGCCGGATGCGGTGGAGGTCGGGCAGCGCAAGGCTGCGATCTGCGCACGCCACGGCCTGACCGGGCTCTATCCGCTCGACAACGCGGTCGACCTTGCGGCCAACGATGCCTCGCGCGTGATCTACGCGGCCAACGAGGCGATGATGATCGCATCCGACGCCATCGTCGCCAATCTGACGCCGTTTCGCGGCGCGAGCGCCGATGCCGGCACCGTGTTCGAGCTCGGCTTCATGGCCGGCCGCGGAAAACTCTGCCTCGGCTATTCCAACAACATCTGGAGCTACACAGAGCGGGTGCGCCGGCGCGAGCCTGTGAAGGCCGTGAACGACGGCCGCCTGATCGACGCCGAGGGCTTCTGGGTCGAGGATTTTGGGCTCGCCGACAACCTGATGATCGTCCATGGGCTCGACGTCCATGGTTGTCAGCTGATTGCCCCGCGCCTGCCTCCGCTCGATCCCTGGCATGACCTCACGGCCTTCGAAGCCTGCGTGCGGCTTGCCGCCGAGCGGCTCGCGCCACCGCCAAAACCAAAGCCGCGCCCCGCGATGCGTGCGGTCCGGCGACGGTGAGGCGCACATGGCTGCTGCCTCGCCCAAGAATTCGTCGAAGAAGCGCGCGGATATCCTGCTGGTCGAGCGCGGCCTGTTCGAGAGCCGCGCCCGCGCACAAGCGGCGATCGAAGCGGGACTGGTTCGCGCTGATGACAAGCCGGTTACGAAGGCCTCCGAAGCGATTCGGATCGATGCCGCGCTGGAGGCCGAGCCCGCGCACCCCTATGTGTCGCGCGGCGGTGTCAAACTGGCCGGCGCGCTGGAGCGCTACCCGATCGAGATCGAGGACCATGTCTGTCTCGATGTCGGCGCCTCGACCGGCGGTTTTACCGAGGTGCTGCTCGCGGGTGGCGCGGCCATGGTGTTCGCCCTCGACGTCGGCCGCAACCAGCTGCACCCGTCGCTGCGGGACAACCCAAAGATCGTCTCCATGGAGGCGACCGACATCCGCAGTTTCGAGGGCAAGCGGCTGCCGGCGCGGCCGGACGTCGTGGTGATCGATGTCAGCTTCATCTCGCTGAAGGCCGTGCTGCCGGTGTCCTTGTCGCTGGCCGCCGCACCGATGCACCTGCTCGCGCTGATCAAGCCGCAATTCGAGGTGCAGGGCCGCCACGACAAGCGCGGCGTGGTCCGCGACGCGGCCGTGCACGAACAAGTCTGCGAGGACATCAAGGCTTTTGCCGCTTCGCTCGGTTGCACAGACATCGAGGTGTTTCCATCGTCGATCACGGGCGGCGATGGCAACGCCGAATTCTTTCTCGGCGCGCGCCGTGGTTGAACGGCTGACCATCGATCACGTCGGCCATTTCGGCGACGGCGTCGTCGTGATGGATAGCGACAACATCTATGTGCCCTACACGCTACCCGGCGAGACCGTCGAGGTGGCCGCCATTCCCGGTCATCCGGACCGGCGCCGGCTGGTCACGGTCGAGCGTGCGAGCGAGGCTCGGATCGCGCCATTCTGCCCGCATTTCGGCGTCTGCGGCGGCTGCGCCATCCAGCACTGGGACGTCGCGCAGTACCGTGCCTGGAAACACGGCCTGGTGGTCGAGACGCTGCGGCTGGCAAAACTCGATTGCGCGGTCGCGCCCCTGATCGACGCCCATGGCGCGGGCCGCCGGCGCATCACGCTGCATGCGCGGCTCGGCAGCCATGACGTGCTCAAGGTCGGCTTTGCCGCCGCGGGCTCGCACGACATCATTCCGGTCGATCGCTGTCCGATCCTCGATCCCGGCCTTTCCGGTGCGCTGGAGGCCGCCTGGGCGCTGGCCGAACCGCTCAAACCGACCGGCAAGCCGCTCGACATCCAGATCACCGCGACCGAAGGCGGCCTCGATGTCGACATCCGCGGCTCCGGTCCGCTGAAGGCTCAGCTGGTGGCGGCGCTGTCGCGCGTCGCCGAAAAGCATCGTCTGGCACGTCTGACGCGACACGGCGAGTTGGTGCTGCTGCGCAATGCGCCCGTCCTTTGCATCGGCCCGGCGCGCGTCACGCTGCCGCCAGGCTCGTTCCTGCAGGCAACCAGCGCCGGCGAGGAGATTTTGGCAAGGCTCGTGGCGGAGCATTGCGGACGCGCAAAGCACATTGCCGACCTGTTCTGCGGCGTCGGACCATTCGCTCTGCGCCTTGCGGAGCGAGCGCGCGTCGCCGCCTTCGACAGCGAGCCGAATGCGATCGCAGCGCTACAGAGAGCCGCCGCGGCGACGGCCGGCCTGAAGCCCGTGAAAGCCGAGGCGCGCGACCTGTTCCGCCGGCCGCTCGTCCTGCAGGAATTGCGCGATTACGACGCCGTCGTGTTCGATCCGCCGCGCCAGGGCGCACTGGCACAGGCGAAGCAGCTTGCCGCCAGCGCCGTGCCGATCGTCATCGCGGTGTCCTGCAATGCCGCCACCTTCGCCCGCGACGCACGCCTGCTGATCGATGGCGGCTACAAATGCGAGGGCGTCACGCCGGTCGACCAGTTCCGCCACACGCCGCATGT
>NZ_JAFATE010000446.1 GCF_019244115.1 Bradyrhizobium sp. | reverse complement strand
CGGTGGCGGCCAGGTCGACGACACCGGCGCAAGCCAGCGGGTCTGGTTCGTCGATCAGCGTGACTTCTTCAATTTCGAAATCTGGCTCGGTGATGAAACGGGCGCAAGGACCAGGCTCGACCTGCCGAGCGACATCTGGATGCTGGTGCACGCAGACTGGATGGCGGTCAAGCCGCGCTCGCCATGGACCGTCGGCGGACGCAGCTATCCGCCTGACACGCTGCTCGGCATCTCGCTGTCAGCCTTCCTCGACGGTGACCGCAATTTCACGACGCTGTTCGAACCGGGACTGCGCCGTGCGCTGCAGGGATATTTCTGGACGGCAGGCAGGCTCGTGCTGTCGATCCTCGACGAGCTGAAGCCGGTGTTCGAAATCTGCACGCCAGCGGATGGCTGGGCCCGCGAACGCCTCGCCGGCCTGCCCGACATCGGTGTCGTCGACGTCGGGCGGTTCGACCCCCATGATACCCAAAGCAATGGCGACCTGCTCGCCAACGTGCAGGATCCGCTGACCCCGCCGTCGCTGCTGCTGATCGAGCCGGCAAAAGCCCCGGTCGTGCTGAAGCGCGCGCCGCGCACCTTCTCTCCGGACGGGCTGGTGGTGACGCAGCACGAGGCCATCTCGATCGATGGCGAGCGGATTCCCTATGTGCAGACCGGCCCCGCGAGCGAGAGCGGCGATGCGCCGGTCTACATGACCGCCTATGGCGGTTTTGGGCATGCCGTAAAACCCTATTACAGTTCCGCGCTCGGAAAACTCTGGCTCGAGCGCGGCGGCACCGTCGTGCAGGCCAATATCCGCGGCGGCGGCGAGTTCGGCACGCGCTGGCACGATGCCGGACGCAACGCCGGCAAGCGGCTCGCGCATGACGATTTTGCCGCTGTCGCCGCCGATCTGGTCCGCCGCGGCGTCACGCGGCCGCAGCGCATCGCGGCCGAAGGCGGCTCGAATGGCGGCATTCTCATCACCAACATGCTGACCCGTTATGGCGACCGCTTCGGCGCGCTGTTCTGCACCATTCCGCTGATCGACATGCGCCGCTACACAAAGCTGCTCGCCGGCGCGAGCTGGGTCGCCGAATACGGCGATCCGGACAAGCCGGAGGAATGGGCGTGGCTGCAGACCTACTCCGCCTATCACGCGGCGAGGCCCGGCCAGCATTATCCGCCGATCCTGATCGCCACCACCCGGCGCGACGATCGCGTCCATCCCGGTCACGCGCGCAAGATGGCGGCGAAGCTGCAGGCGATGGGGTACGAGGCCTATTTCTACGAACCGGCCGCCGGCGGCCATGGTTATGGCAAGGACAACAAGGAGCGCGCCGCCTTCGTCGCGCTCGGCCTGACGTTCCTGCGAACAAAGATCGGGTGGGGGGATGAAGCTGCTGTCGGTTGAGATTCTCTAGCCGCGACGGCAGTGCCGCTCCCTTCCCCCGCTTGCGGGAGACGGAGCGCAGTTATTGTCGTTCGAAGACCAGAACAAGATTGTTCGCAGGCATGTCCACCACCTTACGCAGCTTCAGGCCGGCACCGGCCGCCAGCGTTTCGAGATCGGCGATGTCGCGGATGCCCCATTCGGCGTTGGCTGCGCGGAGACTCGAATCGAAAATCGCGTTGGACGGCGCGGTGTGGCTGCCCTCGCGCTTGAACGGGCCATAGAGCACCAATCGTCCGTCCGGGCGTAAATAGCGCGAACTGCCGGAAAACAGCCCCTCCGCCACGCGCCACGGCGCGATGTGGACGACATTGGCGCAGAACACCGCAAGCAGCGGGCCGGGACCCTCAGTGCCGCCCATCTCGGGACACCAGGCCGGATCGGTGAGATCGATGCGCAAGGGAGCGCGGACATTGTCGCGCCGGGCATGGGACCGCCACGCCTTGATGCTCGCCAGATGCGCTTCGTTGAGATCGCTCGGCCACCAGACGATGTCGGGATTTTGCCGCGCAAAATACACTACGTGCTGGCCGGTGCCGCTGCCGGCCTCCAGCACCTCGCCGGATCCATCACCAAGAACTTTTTCGAGCACCGCCCAGATCGGCTGGTGGTTGCGATGGAACGCCGCCGCGTCGAGCCGGCCGTCGGTTTCCACGGGACGGCCGTCCTTGCCGAACTCGGCAACATACCCTGCCATAGCCTCTCCTGTGCCAACTCGGCGGCCTCGAATGTCACTTCCAGTCGTTGCCGTACAGGTCCTTGAGCACGTGCAACATGCGCATCGCACGCCGGTCGGCGACGCGATAGTGCAGCGTCTGCGACGTCCGCCGGAAATCGACCAGGCGATCGACCCTGAGCTTCGCCAGATGCTGCGACAGCGCCGACTGGCTCAGTTTCACGGCATGGACCAGCTCCCCGACGGTCATTTCGCCGCGGTCGGCCAGAAAGCAGAGAATCAGGAGACGCTTCTCGTTGCCGAGCAGTTTTAGGAGCTGAGCGGCATCATCAGCCTGCTTGGCCAGCATCCGCAGCGAGTTGGCCTCGCCGGTCCGATGCCCGATGGGTGTCTTTCTCACCTTCGTTGCGACAGCGGTCATGGAATGCTCTCTTTTCAAAGTCCGTGATCCCTCAGGGCACCGTTGCACGGACTTCGACGGAGCAAAGGGCCTTAAATAAGAAATGACTAATGTAGCGAACTTGCAGGAAATCGCACAACGATAATCGGCATGTGCGAACAGTCCAAAAACGAAGCACGATAACGCCAAGCACGAATCCGGCGCAGAACGCCTGTGGTATCGAAGGCTGACGCGTTGCGCAATCGTGCTCAACGTTGCACGCGGCGCACGTGGCGCATGAGCTGTGTCAATCAGAGACTGCGCGCCCCTGCGCTAGGCATCAAAATACCGAACCGACCTCCTCCCTCGCGCCCGCGCTGCCGGCCGCCATCCGCCGCGCGCCCGGCAGTCCCCGGAACCGATCATGCTCATGATCGGCTCAAGGCACGCCTCCGATGCGCTGCTCTCAAGGGATTAACCCCGCGTGACGGCTCTCTTTCCGCACCGATTGCCAGCGGATGACGTTTATGCTTTGACCGCCTATATTGTGACCGTCATGACACCGTCCGCGTAACCGACTGAATGGCTTGCCGAACTTGAAATGCCAAGTCACGGGAATTTCATCCGGGTGGCGGCATCCGGTGCAACCGAAGATCAGCCTTAAAGGTCCGCCCGTGAGCGTCGCCCCCCTGAGCACATCCGTTATGCGCGCCGCGGCCGTCGCGTTCGCCATGCTGACCGCCGGGCCGGCCGCCGCCCAATCGGGTCCAGCCGACGGCCAAAAGCTCGCGTTCGACCGTGGCAAGGGTAACTGCCTGACTTGCCACGAGATCACGGGCGGCGACCTGCCCGGGACGATCGGACCAAAACTCGAGAACATCAAAAGCAAATATCCCGATCGGGGCGATCTCGTCGCGATCCTGACCGATGAGACCAGGCGCAATCCGCAAACCGTCATGCCGCCGTTCGGGCGCAACCGCATTCTGACCGAGCAGGAAATCAACGCGATCGTTGATTTCCTGCAGACCTTGTGACACGCACCGGCCCTGGAGCCTCCCCCAAATGGCCCCCCTCGACTTTTCTCCTCTCCGCCGCCTGATCCTGAAGGGGGCCGGCCTCGCCGCGCTGACCGGCCTCGGCCAGATCGGCCTTGGGCTGCCTGCGGCCCAAGCTGCCAGCGACAAATATCCGGAAGACGCCTTCAAGCAGAAGAGCGATGCGGACGCGATCAAGGCGCTCTACGGCCGCAGCGCCGACGCCTCCGAGCAGATCAAGCTCGACGCGCCGGAGATCGCCGAGAACGGCGGCGTGGTGCCGATCGCGGTCATAACGACGCTTCCGGGCGTCACCTCGATCTCGTTCCTGGTCAGCGAGAATCCGAATGCGCTGGCCGCCTCCTATGTGATCCCGGAGGGCACGGTGCCGAGCGTCGCCAACCGGCTGAAAATGGCAAAGACCTCCAACGTGATCGCCATCGTGGAGGCGAACGGAAAGCTCTACAGCGCGACCAGGGAAGTCAAGGTCACGGTCGGCGGCTGCGGCGGCTGAGTTCATAGTCGAAGGGAATTTTGGCGAAGGGAATTGTAATGGCTTCAACGATCCGCGTGCGCGCCATCAACAGCGGCGACATCACCGAGGTGCAGGCGCTGATTCAGCACCCGATGGATTCCGGCTACGTCAAGGACGCGCAGGGCCAGACCATCCCCGCACACTTCATCCAGCAGCTGACCTTCGAATATGACGGCAAGGCGGTTTTCGTCGCCGATTGGGGCCCGGCGGTCTCGAAGGACCCCTATGTCAAGTTCGCCTTCAAGGGCGCCAAGAAGGGCGATGATTTGAAGGTGAGTTGGGTCGACAACAAGGGCGCAAGCGACGCCACCACGGCGAAGATCCAGTAATCGAGCGGACCGGCATCCCATGAGAGCGTGCGCGTTGTTCTCCTCCGTCCTGACTGCGCTGGGTTTCGCGGTCTTCGTCGCGACGGCGCTGCCGCCCGCGCGAGCCGCTGACGCGCCGGATCCGGCCGCCGACGCCAAGGCGTTCCGCGATTATTTCGTGAAAAAATTCCCGAAAGTGAAGCTCGACGATTTCGTCAACGGTCCCTATTCGATGAATGAGGACATGCGCAAGCAGTGGGAGGAGAAGGAGCAGTTTCCGCCTTACGAATTCGCGCTCGAGGCCGGCAAGGAGATGTTTGCGACGCCGTTCAAGAACGGCAAGAGCTACGCCGATTGTTTTGCAAATGGCGGCATCGGCGTCCGCCAGAACTATCCCATGTTCGACGAGAAGGAAGGCAAGGTCGTCACGCTGGAGCTCGCCCTGAACCGCTGCCGCGAGGCCAATGGCGAAAAGCCCTACTCCTATGTCAAGGACGAGATGGCCTCGCTGACCGCCTATATGGCGTTCACCTCACGCGGCAAGCCCTTCGACATCAAGATCCCCGCCGATCCCCGCGCGCTCGAAGCCTATCAGGAGGGCAAGCGTTATTTCTATACTCGGCGCGGCCAGCTCAATTTCTCCTGCGCGACCTGCCATGTGCAGAGCCCGGGCGAGCGCATCCGCGCCGAGACGCTGGCGCCAGCCCTCGGCATTTTGAACGCGATGCCGATCTATCGCTCCGAGTGGAGCGGCATGGGCACGATCAGCCGGCGCTTCACCACCTGCAACAGCCAGATCCGCGGGGTGCCGCTGGAGCCGCAGTCGGACGAATACCGCAATCTCGAATATTATCTGTCCTACGTCAGCAACGGGCTGCCAATCTCCGGCCCGGGAGCGCGGCCATGAGCAGGACCATTGGCGCCATCGCGCTTGCTGCGGTCCTGCTCCCGGCGACGTTGATTCCGGCGCGCGCGGCTTCCGATGCTGATTTCAAGACGGCCTATGCCGCGGCCGACGCCGCGGAGAAACAGGCAGGCGCCTTGCGCAATCAATGGACCACGACGGAAGCCGCGCTTGCGGCGGCGCGGAAGGCGGCGGAGGCCGGCGATTTCGACCAGGCCGTTGCGCAGGCCAGGGAAGCCGACGCGCTCGCGAAAGCCTCGATCTTCCAGGCGACCAGCGAGAAAGAGGCCTGGAAGGCGCTCGAGATCAAGTGAAGCCGTTTCGAGGACCTGGTAGCGCAATGCCCATCCACCGGCGAGACGTTCTGAGATTTGCCGGTGCGGCGGCCTTTTCAGGTAGCTTGCCGCGTCTTGCCCGCGGCGTGGACAATGCAAGCGTCTACGACCTGCCGCGCTTCGGCAACGGCCGCATTCTGCATCTCACCGACACCCATGCCCAGTTGACGCCGGTGTTCGTTCGCGAGCCCAGCGTCAATATCGGTATCGGCTCAATGCAGGGCCAGCCGCCGCATCTGGTCGGACGCGCCTTTCTCGAACGTTTTGGCATCTCGGACGACAGCGCCGACGCCTACGCCTTTACCAGCCTCGCATTCGAGAAATCCGCGGCTCGCTTCGGCAGGCTCGGCGGCTTTGCGCATCTGAAGACGCTGGTGGACCGGCTCCGCAGCGACGCCGGCACCGAACGAACGCTGCTCGTCGACGGCGGCGATCTCTGGCAGGGCAGCGGCCTCGCCAATTCCCTGCAGGGCGCCGACATGGTCGAGGCGTCCAACCTGCTCGGCGTCGAGGCCATGACCGGGCACTGGGAATTCACCTATGGCGAGGACGCGCTGCGCAAGAACCTGGAAGCCTTCAAGGGCGAATTTCTGGCGCAGAACGTGTTTCTCACCGAGGAGGCCGCGTTCAATGACGCCAAGGCGCTCGACCCCGCGAGCCGGCGCGTGTTCAAGCCCGCGCTGATCAAGGAGCTCGGCGACTACCGTGTCGGCGTGATCGGGCAGGCCTTTCCTTACGTGCCGATCGCGCATCCCCGGCGTTTTACGCCGGACTGGACCTTTGGCATTCGCGAGGAGGAATTGCAGCAGCTGGTCAGCAAGCTGCGCGAGATCGACAAGGTGGATGCGGTGGTTCTGCTGTCTCACAACGGCATGGACGTCGATCTCAAGCTCGCCAGTCGCGTTGCCGGGATCGACGTTATTCTCGGCGGACACACCCATGACGCCATCCCGCAACCGATCGCGGTAAAAAATGCAAGCGGTGTCACGCTCGTCACCAATGCCGGCTCGAACGGAAAATTTCTCGGCGTGCTCGATCTCGACATCGCCAAGGGCAAGGTCAAGGACGTGCGCTACCGGCTAATGCCGGTCTATTCGGAACTGTTGAAGCCGGATGGCGCCATGCAGGCGCTGATCGAACGGCTGCATCTGGCGCATTCAAAATCGTGGGACGACAAGGTCACGACCGCCGACCGCCTGCTGTACCGCCGCGGCAACTTCTCCGGTCCGATGGACCTGTTGATCTGCGACGCGCTGAGAACCGAGTTCGATGCGGAGATCGCGCTGTCGCCGGGATTCCGCTGGGGCGTGACGGCGCTGCCGGGCCAGGCGCTGACCATGGAAGACCTGTTTGCAGAAACCGCGATCTCCTATGCCGAGACTTATGTGCAGACCATGACGGGCAGCCAGATCAAGGACGTGCTCGAGGACGTCTGCGACAATCTGTTCAATCCTGATCCCTACTACCAGCAGGGCGGCGACATGGTGCGGCTCGGCGGGCTGTCCTATGCCTGCGCGCCGGCGGAAAGCGCCGGCAGACGCATTTCCGAGCTCACGCTCGACGGCGGCCGGCCGCTCGAGGCCGGCAAGAGCTACAAGGTGGCCGGCTGGGCGTCGGTCAACCCGCACACGGGCCTGCCGGTGTGGGACATCCTGGCGCGACATTTGCGCGCAGGCAAATCCATCTCGTCCCGCGGCGTGGTGACGCTGAGAGGGGTCGACGGCAATCCCGGCCTCGCAGAATAATGCACTGCGAAAATACTCCCACGCAGGAGGACAATTCCACCACTCGGCCTGCGCAGGCAAAAATATTCTCTCGATGGTCGAAAACGGCTATACTCCCGCCCCGTCCCGACAACACCGGGACGGCATCGTCAGGCGGAGCCGTCCATGATCTTTCGCCAACTGTTCGACAGCGTATCGGGGACCTACAGCTACATTCTGGCGAGCCGCGCCGGCGGCGAGGCCCTGATCATCGACCCCGTGCTGGAGAAGGTCGATCGCTATTGCCAGCTGCTGCGCGAGCTCGACCTCAAGCTGGTCAAGGCGGTCGACACGCATCTGCATGCCGACCATGTCACCGGTCTCGGCGAGCTGCGCGACCGCACCCACTGCATCACCATCATGGGCGAGCAGAGCAAGGCCGACGTGGTGGCGATGCGGCTCGCCGATGGCGACAAGGTGACGATCGAGGGCCTCTGCCTGGACGCGATCTACACGCCCGGTCACACGGACGATTCCTACAGCTACGCGATGGGGGACCGGGTGTTTACCGGCGATACGCTTTTGATCCGCGGCACCGGGCGCACCGATTTCCAGAACGGCGACGCCCGGGCGCAATATGATTCGATCTTCAACCGGCTGCTCAAACTGCCCGAGGAGACGCTGGTGTTTCCGGCCCACGACTACAAGGGCGACACGGTCTCCACCATCGGCGAGGAGAAGCGCCATAATCCGCGCCTGCAGGTGCGCTCGGCTGACGACTATGTCGCGCTGATGAACAATCTAAAGCTGCCCAACCCGAAGATGATGGATGTCGCGGTGCCGGCCAACATGCATGTCGGCCTGCACCAGGACGCGCTGGAGAAGCAGGGCCTGTCGCTCGGCGCGCGCGAGGCGATCGCGAGCCTGCACCGGCCGGACATCCTGCTCGTCGACCTGCGCGAGGCGGGCGAGCGATTGAAGCACGGCACGCTGGAAGGCGCGCTGCACGCGCCCTATCCCTCGATCGAGGAGAGCCTTAAGGCGGGCGGTATGCTGCGCGAGGTCGCGGCGGCGACGGGACGGCGCATCGTGTTCTTCTGCGCCTATGGCGAGCGCTCCGCGATGGCGGTGACCGTTGCCAAGGATGCAGGGCTCGCCAATGCGGCGCACATCGCCGGCGGCATCGATGCCTGGAAGAAGGCCGGCGGCCCGGTGCTGCGCGGGTAGGCTAGTGCGGTAAGCTTCGACCGGAGCCGCATCCTCCCTCCTCTTGCGGGGGAGGGTTGAGGAGGGGGGTCCACAACGGCGGTCCTTCATTGGGGTATCCCCACCCCCGACCCCTCCCGCAAGGAGGAGGGGAGCGAGAGAGCGGTCGCGGGTACGTTCGACTCAACCAATTGCCATCGCGTGCTCGCCTCATCGCCAGGGTCGTCCCGCTCAGCCCCGCCCTGCCATGCAGCGGCATTCATGGACAAATAACCGCCTGCACCGATATTTTTCCTGCGCTGCCGATGTGGCAGCAGTTGAGGGACCTTCGAGACGCAATGGCCGATATTCTTGCCGCACCGCAACAAGCCGAACGTCCGGGCAAGGCCCAAGGCAAGATTGATCATGCGATGCGCACGCTCGGCCTGATTTCGGTCGCGCACTGGGTCAGCCATTTCCATTTGCTCGTGCTGCCGATGCTGTTTCCGTTTCTGAAACAGCAGCTCGGCGTCGGCTATGTCGAGCTCGGCCTTGCGCTGACCGTGTTCGCCGTCGTCTCCGGGCTGACGCAGGCGCCGATCGGCTATCTCGTCGATCATATCGGCGCGCGCAAGATCCTTCTGCTCGGCCTGACCGTCGGTGGCTGCGCACTGATCCTGCTCGGCCTGCATTTGACCTATACCAGCCTGATCGCCTGCGCGGTGCTGCTCGGGCTCGCCAACAGCGTCTATCACCCGGCCGATTACGCGATCCTGTCGGCGCACATGGACGAGGCCCGCATGGGCCGCGCCTTCTCGATCCACACTTTTGCCGGCTATTTTGGCGGCGCGGTTGCCCCCGCTGTTGTCGCCATGCTGGTGACGCTGGTCGGAGGCTTTGGCGCGCTGATCGCCGCCGGTGCCGTCGGCCCCGCGACCGCGCTGCTGCTGATCGCGGGCCACGTACCCGAGGCCGGCACTGCGAAGCATCGCGATGCCGGCGGGGCGGCGAAACCGAGCATCATCACGCCGGCGCTGGTCGTGCTGACCGTGTTCTTCATGCTGCTCAGCCTCTCCAATGCCGGGATCAGCAATTTCGGCGTGGTCGCGCTGATGAGCGGCTATGCCACCTCCTTCCCGACCGCCAACCTTGCGCTGACCGCCTTTCTCGGTGCCAGCGCCGCGGGTGTGCTGGCCGGCGGCTTCCTCGCCGACCGCACCACGCGGCATGGCCAAGTGGCCGCGATCTGCTTTGCCGTGAATGCCGCAATCGTGCTCGCGATTGCGGCATTTGCGCTGCCGGACGCCGTGCTGATCGCGGCGATGACGGCGGCCGGATTCCTCGGCGGCGTGATCGCACCCTCGCGCGACATGCTGGTACGGCGGGCCGCCCCGCCGGGCGCGGCCGGGCGCGCTTTTGGCATCGTCTCAACCGGCTTCAATCTCGGCGGCATCATCAGCCCGCTGCTGTTCGGCTGGATCATGGACCAGAGCGCGCCGCATTGGGTGTTCGGCCTCTCGGCCGTGTTCATGGTGCTGACGGTGCTGCTCGCGCCGATCACCGAGCGCCGCACGAAGGACTGAGCGCTGGCGCATTGCTGAGCCTCACATCCCGCCAGTTGACAGCATCCGGCCGCACCCGAAGGATGCCATCAACAAACAACGACCGGGATGAAGCGCCATGACGGACCATCCAGACCTCGTGATCCGTGGCGGCACGATTGCCGATGGCAGCGGCGGCGATCTGTTCGAGGCCGATGTCGCGATCAGGGACGGCCGCATCACCGCGATCGGCAAGGTCGCCGCCAAAGGCCGCGACGAAATCGACGCCAGGGGCAGACTGGTTGCACCGGGTTTCGTCGACGTCCACACCCACTATGACGGCCAGGTCACCTGGAGCCAGGACATCACGCCGTCCTCGCAGAATGGCGTGACCACCGCGATCATGGGCAATTGCGGCGTCGGCTTCGCACCATGCCGGGTGAGCGATCACCAGCGGCTGATCCAGCTGATGGAGGGCGTCGAGGACATTCCCGAGCCGGTGTTGTCGGCCGGCATTCCCTGGCAATGGGAGAGCTTTCCGGATTACATGGACTGGCTCGGCAAGCGCACCTTCGACATCGACATCGGCGCGCAATTGCCGCACGCGGCGCTTCGCGTCTATGTGATGGGCGAGCGCGGCGCGCGGCGCGATCCGTCGACGGCCGACGACAACGCGGCCATGGCGCGGCTCGCCGGCGAAGCGGTGCGCGCGGGCGCGCTCGGCTTCTCGACCTCGCGCACGCTGAATCACCGCACCTCGAGCGGCGACTACACGCCGACGCTGAAGGCCGGCGAGGATGAGCTGGCCGCGATTGCCGGCGCGATGCAACGCTCGGGGCGCAGCGTGCTGCAATTCGTGCTCGATCTCTCGACGCTCGATGAAGATCTGCCGATGATGCTGCGGATCGCGGAGACGACGCGATGCCCGATCACGTTCTCGGTCACCCAGAACGATCGCGCGCCAAAACGCTGGCGCCAGACGCTCGACACCATCAACGCGGCCGCCGCCCGGGGGCTGTCGATCACGGCGCAAATTGCGGCGCGGCCCGTGGGACTTCTGCTCGGGCTCGAACTGTCGCGCAATTCGTTCCAGACCCATCCGAGCTACAGGGCCATCGCGCATCTGCCGCTGGCGGAGCGATTGGCGCGGCTGCGCCAGGCGGAGGTGCGCGCCGCGATCCTTTCGGAAGCGCCGAGCGCGACCGACGATCCGCTGTTCTTCCGACCGAACTACGACAAGATGTATCTGCTCGGCGATCCCCCCGACTACGAACAGCCGCCGGAGCAGGCGCTCGGCGCGCGGGCCCGCCGCGAGCGGCGGCGGCCGGAGGATCTGGCCTATGACGCGATGCTCTCGGACGAGGGCCGCGGCATGCTCTATGTGCCGTTCCTCAATTATGCCGACGGCAATCTCGACGCCACGCGCGAAATGCTTTGCGATCCGCGCGCGGTGCCCGGGCTTTCCGACGGCGGCGCGCATTGCGGCATCATCTGCGATGCGAGCTTTCCGACCTATCTGCTGACACACTGGACGCGCGACCGCTCGCGTGGCGAAAAACTCACGATCCCCTTCGTGGTCGCGGCGCAGTCGCGCAAGACGGCGCTGTCGGTCGGCCTCACCGACCGCGGGCTGATCGCGCCGGGCTACAAGGCCGACATCAACGTCATCGACTATGACCACCTGCACCTGCACCCGCCAAAAGTGCATTACGACCTGCCGGTCGGCGGCCGGCGGCTGTTGCAGCAGGTCGACGGCTATGAGGCGACGATCGTCTCAGGGCTGGTGACGCAGCGCAACGGCCGCGCCACCGGCGCGCGCCCGGGCCGGCTCGTGCGCGGCGCGCAGGTCTCGAATTGAGTTAAGTCTTGTAGGGTGGGCAAAGGCGCGCTTGCGCCGTGCCCACCGGCACTGCACGAGTATGCCGTTAGATGGTGGGCTCGCTTCGCTTAGCCCGCCCTACACGCTCCCTACTCCGCCGGTCGCCCCAGAAGCTCGGGCGGAGCTGCACGATCGGCAGTCAGCCGCGCGCGCTCGGTGTTCGGCCACAGCAGCAGCAGGCCGAGCACGCCAGACGCAACCATCGTCGCTGCGTTGATGGTGTAGCCGGTGAGATAGCCGTCAAGCATGGACGCCGAATGCTGGATGACGCTGCCCATCACGTAGGGCGCGATGATTCCAGCAAGCGTATAGATCGCGCCATAGATCGCGAGGATCGCACCGCGTTGCGACACTGGCGTGAACTCGCTGAGCATCGGCCCGCACACGACATAGATCGAGCCGGTCAGGCCGCCACCGACCACCAGCAGCGCGACGCGCAAGCCGGCGCCCTCGACATGGGCCAGCATCGCCGTGATTGCACCACCAACAATGAGCGGGGTCGCGCCAACAACGCCACGCGCGACACGTGTCGAGACGCCGCGCGCCATCAAGGCCTGCGACACCCAGCCGGTGATGAGGACGACGCAAGCGCCAAAGATCCAGGGCAGGATCGAGATCCAGCCGGCCTCGCTTTGCGAGAAGCCAAGCCCCTTGACGATGAAGGGCGTGAACCAGGTCAGCCCGAGCGATAGCGCCCAATAGGCACCAAAGCTCGCGGCACAGCAGCCGATGAAGGTGCGCGACGTCAGGAGCTGAAAATACGGCACCCGCGTCTCGGCCGCCGTGGACGTCGCGAGCCCCACCAGCGGTCCTTCCTTCCCCAGCATCAGCCACGCGACGGACCACAGCAGCCCGATCACGCCGAGCGCGCCAAAGGCGTGATGCCAGCTATAGTTCACGACGACCCAGTTCAGTGTCGGCACCGCGACGATCACCCCGAATGCCGATCCCTGCGTCAGGATCGCAGTCGGCATGGTCCGCTTTTCGTCGGGGAACCATTTGTACACCGCATGCGTGGCGACCGCGCCGGCAGGGCCTTCGCCGGCGCCGAGGATGATGCGACAGATCAGGAGCGTGGTCAGTCCGACACTGCCGATCATCGGGAACTGCGCGAGCGACCAGATCACCGCAAGCACGAGCAGCACCCAGCGCGTCGCCACGCGGTTGACCACGAAGCCGACCACGATGGCGGAGATGGAAAACAGGAAGAAGAACGACGATCCGAGCAGGCCGAATTGTTCCGGCTCGAGCTTCAGGTCAGTCATGATCGGCACGCCGGCAAGGCCGACCACGATCTTGTCGGCGAAATTGACCAGCATGAACAGGAATAGCAGAAACGTGATCTTCCAGGCGCCCTTCGGCGGCGCGTTCGGCGTCTCCCTGGACGTCTGATGCGCGATCATGATTTCCTTCCCTGTAATGTCTTAGGCCCGCTCGGCCGACTTTGTTGGCCAGCCTTGCGAGGCCGGGTGATCATGCTACCTGCCGGCCATCGCGCAATGCAATGGGCTTTTGCCACGTGATCTTACGGGCTCGTGCTGATAAAAGATGGGCGCAATGACGGCAATTCAAACGTGCGTGCTTCGCGTCCGCGATCTGACCAAGACCTATCGCTCGGCCGGCGAGCAAATCAGCGTGTTACGCGGCGTCAATCTGGACGTCGCCGCGGGCGAGCGCGTCGCGCTGTCCGGGGAGTCCGGCAGCGGCAAGAGCACACTGCTGCACCTGATCGCCGGGCTCGATGCGGCCGATTCCGGCGAGATCAAGCTCGGTGACGATATCATCAACAAGCTGCCCGACGCAGGTCGTGCGGCGCTGCGGCGTGACCGGCTCGGCCTCGTGTTTCAGCAGTTCAACCTGATCCCGAGCCTGACTGTCGCGGACAATCTGGCCTTTCAGTCCCGCATCGCCGGCCGGCATGATGCGACATGGCAGGCCGAACTCGCCGAGCGGCTTGGTCTCGCCGGCCTCCTGGCGCGCTACCCGGAACAGCTTTCCGGCGGCCAGCAGCAGCGCGTCGCGATCGGCCGCGCGCTCGCGATCAAGCCGAGATTCCTGCTCGCGGACGAGCCGACCGGCAATCTCGACGAGGCGACGGCCGACGACGTCATCGCGCTGACCAACGACCTCGTCGCGCGAAGCGGCTGCGGCTTCCTGATGGTCACGCACAGCGCCCGCCTCGCTGCGATGCTCGACCGCCGGGTTACGCTTCACGCGGGATTGATCGCATGACGCGCCTGGCCTGGATTCTCGCGGTGCTGCTGAGCCACTGGCGGCGACATCCGATGCAGCTCGCAACGCTCTTGATCGGACTGATGTCGGCGACCGCGCTGTGGAGCGGCGTGCAGGCGTTGAACCAGCAGGCCCGCGTCGCCTATGACCGCGCGGCTGCCGTGTTCGGCGGCGCACGCACCGCCACGCTGGTGACGCCGGGCGGCGGGACGTTTTCGCAAAAGCTGTTCGTCGATTTGCGCCGCGCTGGCTGGCCGGTGTCGCCGGTGCTCGAAGGCCGTATCCAGGTCGAGGGGCATTCGCTGCGGCTGCTCGGGATCGACCCGGTCACGCTGCCGGCCGAGGTCGGCGATGCGCCGACGATCGCCCGCGCCGACGCCGAGGCCTTCATCGCGCCGCCGGGCCAGACGCTGATCGCGCCGGACACGCTGCATGATCTCGCGCTCGCTGAAGGCGCCACGCCGGAAACATCAAACGGCACCGTGCTGCCGCCGTTGCATCTGCAGCCGCAACTCGTGCCCGACGTGCTCATTGTGGATATCGGGCGGGCGCAGGAGATTTTGAACCGGCCCGGCGAGGTGTCCCGCCTTCTGGTCGGCAAGGCCCGCGGCCCGCGCGCTGCGCTCGAGAGCGTGGTCGGCGACAGGCTCAGTCTGGTCGAGCCCGACGCGGAGACCGATCTCGAACGGCTCACCGACAGTTTTCACCTGAACCTCACCGCGTTCGGCCTTCTGTCGTTCCTGGTCGGCCTGTTCATCGTCAACTCGGCGATTGGGCTGGCGTTCGAGCAGCGGCGGCCGAGCTTGCGGACGCTGCGCGCCTGCGGCGTCTCCGCGCGTGCATTGAACGCGGTCATGGTGGTCGAACTGGTGTCGCTGGCCGTGATCGCGGGCCTGCTCGGGATGATCTGCGGCTATGTCATCGCGGCCATCCTGCTGCCCGACGTCGCAGCCTCCCTGCGCGGGCTCTATGGCGCGCCGGTGCCCGGCCAACTTACGCTCAGGGGGGAATGGTGGATCGCGGGCCTTGCCATGAGCGTTGCCGGCGCGCTGGCGGCCGCGGCGACCAGCCTCGTCAAGGCGATCCGCCTGCCGCTGCTCGCCACCGCGCAGCCGCGCGCCTGGCAGGAAGCCCAGCAGCGCACCCTTCTGGTGCAGGCTGCGATCGCGGCCGCCACGTTCGCGGTGGCCGGATGGCTGCT
>NZ_JAFATE010000427.1 GCF_019244115.1 Bradyrhizobium sp. | reverse complement strand
CGGCAAGAAGGCCGACATCGAGGCGCGCGTGCAGCAGATCAAGGCGCAGATCGAGGAGACCACCTCGGACTACGACCGCGAGAAGCTGCAGGAGCGTCTGGCCAAGCTCGCGGGCGGCGTCGCGGTGATCCGCGTCGGCGGCGCGACCGAGGTCGAGGTGAAGGAGCGCAAGGACCGCGTTGATGACGCGATGCATGCGACCCGCGCCGCGGTCGAGGAAGGCATTCTGCCAGGCGGCGGCGTCGCCCTGCTCCGGGCCATCGACGGGCTCAAGGGTCTGCGCGCCAAGAACGACGACCAGAAGACCGGCATCGAGATCGTGCGCAAGGCGCTGTCGGCGCCGGCCCGCCAGATCGCGATCAATGCGGGCGAGGACGGCTCCGTCATCGTCGGCAAGATCCTGGAGAAGGACCAGTACGCCTATGGCTTTGACAGCCAGACCGGCGAGTACGTCAACCTGGTCACCAAGGGCATCATCGACCCGACCAAGGTGGTGCGCACCGCGATCCAGAACGCCTCCTCCGTGGCGGCGCTGCTGATCACGACCGAAGCCATGGTCGCCGAGCTGCCGAAGAAGCAGGCGGCCGGCCCCGCAATGCCTCCGGGCGGCGGCATGGGCGGCATGGATTTCTAAGGGTCCGGCCTCTCACACGAAACACAAAGGGCGCGGTGCAGACCGCGCCCTTTTTGTTTGTTCACGCTGCCCCGCAAGGCCGTGGGAAATATCCGGATTGAGATCATCCCAGACCTCACCACGATACGCCCATTTCGACATTCGACGATCTAGCTCGTTAGTCGGGAGACCGCTTCAGGCTGGCCCGGATGTTGGCCGGCCCGTTGCGGCAGCAGCAATAAACAAGCGACAATGAATGCTGCAATGACAGCTGAAGCAAGGGGACGGCTTAACGCCAGTCCTCCATGGTTTACCGGCTTGTCGAGGAAATCGCCTATGGTTGCGCCCAAGGGTCGCGTCAAGATGAATGCCGACCAGAAGAGCGTCACTCTGGAAACGTTCGTCCAGCAGTAGGCTGCAGCGAGGATGGCCAAGCCAGCAGCGAAAATCACCGCTCCGCCTTCATAGCCAAGTCCCGCCGAGTCAGCCATCCAATCGCCCAGCGCCGTTCCCAGGGTCTGAGAAAATGTGATGGCTGCCCAGTAAAATATTTCCGCCGTCGGTGTGTTCACGTTATCCACCGATATGGAGCCGAGCGACCAATACCAAAGGCCAAGCACTGCAATGAGGCTGGCCAACAAGACCAACGAGCCTCCGAGATACCCGATCCCTAGAGAGCGATCCGCGAAGTCCGCCATTGTCGTGCCGAACGTCGTAGAAGCAACGATGGTCGCCCAGTAGAGGAACGGGTGAAACTTCTTCACCAGGATTTGACTAGCGACCAAGACCACCAGAACCCCTAGAAACAACGCTGTTCCTGCGAGGTAACCCCAGCTCAAAGTCATCGTCACGGTGTCGCCGCCCGTTTCGCCCAGCGTGGTCGCCGCGATCTTGATGATCCAGAAGACGAGTGTGACCTCGGGCACCTTGCTCGAGGCAATCCTTGCATCGCTATTCATATTTCAGCTTTCTAGCTTTGATCAGCCCCTGCAGGGCAACAAAGCCGCTTTGACCGCGTTCCCTCATTAGGGCGCGCTCAGTGCAACATCTCTGGTCTCGACCCACAGTCTCGTGGTGCGTCCGCCTCGCTTCCCGAGTGGCGGACAAGTCGGAGCTTTGCGCTTCTCGCGACGGCGCAGTGCAAATTGAGCACGATCCCAAGTGCTCATTCGGATTGCCCATGCGCAAAGATCAGGCTGAAGCGGCCGGGGATGTTTCCCGGCGGCAGACACCTACCCCCTCGAAAACGAGGCGCGATCAAACCGCGCTCTTTGGTTACCGCATCACTCGCCGATCTTCTTCTTCAGGGCATCGCAGGTCGACCGCACCTCCTCGGTGAGGGCCGAGCAGGATTCGATATCGTTGAAGATGCGCTGAGCCTCCTTGCGGAAGTGAGCGGCGGTGGTCCTCACGTCCTCGAGCATGGTGACGACGCTCGCGGTGATCTCGACACATCGTTTCGCGGTTTCCTTGCCCATGGCCTCGATCTCCTTGGCCGCGTTCTCGTACTCGCGAACGACGGCTTCGGCCGAGAGCATTCCGATCTCGCTGACGCCGTCCCGGTGGGTGACGTATTCGGGCAACGGCATGACGCGGTTCACGGGCGGAGCATAGGTACGGGGGTCGTCGCCAGTCGCGGGCGTCAAAGTGGCGATATCGTTCTCGAGCTGACGGATGACATCGCGTTCGACCTCGTTGATGTCGAAGGCTTGCCTGGCTGTACCTCGCATGACGAACTCCTTTGCTAGGTCGTACTCGTGAGCAGCGGGCCTTGATGGGCCATCGGAGGCGAGGCTTGATCGTTCAGCGCGGATGGGTGGTCTCAAGCCGCGAGTTCCCCCAAAACCTGTCCCACCGGTTGAATATGGCATAAATGTGGTATCCACAGATTTTTCACACTCCGGCCCTCGATTTGGTGGCTCAAGGCCCGGTCAGGCGTTTTTCGAATTTCGGAAAAACCACGATCCAATTATGAAGCGCGCGGTCAAAACCGGTTCCTTCTCGTGGTCGCGCGCCTTGTCAGCTGATGGACAGCGATTGGGATCGATGCGGTCGTCAGATTTGGCTGCTAGCCGAGCGGCCGCAGCATCCGTTCCGGCAGCCGGCGCTCGGCAAACAGGGTTTTCAGCTCGGCGATGCTGAGATAGCGCGCATCGCGCCCCTGCTTGCCCATGACGCGGAGCAGAATGGGAAATTCGCCATCCATCAGGCGGCGATCGATCAGCCGCCGCCTGCCCTTTGCGCGTGCAAAATTGGCGTTCATGAATTTTGTGATCTCGGCCAGATTGAGGCCGATCTCGGCGTTGCCGTTCGCGTCGACCTTTTCGCTGCCGAACGTGGCCATGCGATCGAGCTGGCTCTGGTCGAACCGGCTGGACTGGTCGAGGATGCCGGAGCCTGCCCCCTTCTTGTCGAGCGGTCCGCCGCGAAGCGCCGACAGGTGTACGCCGTGAACCGTCGTGCGCACCACTTGCAGCGGGCTCAATCCATTGGCAACCAGTGCGATCAGGATGATGGGTGTGGCGTGCAGCTCGGCCGTTCCATCGCCGGTTCGTGCGACCGTCCGGATCGTATCGGAAAGATGCTTGAGCGGCTCATACTGGTCGCTCAGCAGGCCTTCGGCTACGAGCGCGCGCAGGAACGGACAGGGGTTTTGCGGAGAAACGGGCTTTCGGTCCTCAGGCATGTCCACTCGCTGAATCGAGCCTCATGCGACAACAACACAGAACCAAAGGCACGTCGAGGTTGCGGATTGAACCTGCCCGAAAGACAACTCCCGCGGATCCGGCATCGTTATGCCCCCACCTAGACGATCTGCAATCGTGGGTAGGAGGGGTTGAGCGCGACGATACTCATCACAGCTCGGTGTGAGATTGATGGGTTTCGCCTTTCGCTCTACCATTCTACGCTTACGCCTTTGCCAATTCGGCGAAGCAGCCGCGCAGCCAGTCGATCACGACGCGGGCGGCCACATCGCGCTTCAGATGGTTCTGCACCAGGAGCCAGACGTCGCGCCGCCGCGGCAGCAGCGTGGCGCGCAGACGCCGGTCGGCGAGCAGTTCGGCCGAGATATAGTCCGGCAGGATACCTGCGGCCTGATGCGTCGCGATCAGCGTGCGGATGACACGGAGATTGTCAGTAACCAGACGCGCACGCTCCGAAAATCCTCTGGCCTTCAGGACCAGCGTTTCCGGAATGGGACCGAGCTCGTCAGGATAGGCGCAGATCACACCCTCGGCTCCAATCTCTGCGGCCGGCTCGAACAGATAGAGGCGGAACTCGCCGAGTTTCGAGATGGTGAAGTCGCCCTTGTCCGGCTTGCGCAGGCGGACGGCAAAGTCGGCCTGCCAGCGGGAGAATTTCACGTTCTCGCTCGAGGTGAGCAGTTGCAGCCCAAGGCCGGGATGCGCCGCGAGCAAGGCGGCCGCGCGCGGCGCCAGAAATTCTTCCGCAACCATGTTGGTGCTGGCGATCCGGAACCGGCCGGCGACGCCCGCGCCGCTCCCACCGATCTTCTCGATTTCCGCAACATGGCCCGCGATCGTCTGAACGTGCGACAGCACCATGTCGCACTGCGCGGTCGGCCGGCGCATCCCGTCGACCGCCTCGAACAGTTTTGCGCCGAGCGCACGCTCGACGCGCTGCAGGCGCCGCCCGACCGTGGTCTCGTCGATGCGTAGGCGACGGCTCGCCCCGGCATAGCTGCCGGCGTCTCTCACCGCGGCGACGATGCGCAGATCGTCCCAGTTCATGGACACAACGTTACCATGGCGGTGGATCGGCCTGCAATTCTGCAGCCGCCGGCTGCAATAGTCCTGCGCAAAGGCCGCCCTCGCCCCGCTATGCTCCGCGCAAGCGCGCAAAAAAGCGGAGATCATGATGCTGCAGCTCTATTTCTGGCCGATGGCCTGCTCGCTCGCCAGCCGCATCGCGCTGATGGAGGCCGGTATCGAGGCGCGCTACCATCTCGCCGATATCTGGAAAAAACGCGTGGCCGCGGACGACAGCGATTTCTTCGCCGTTTCGCCAAAGGGCGCGGTACCGGTGCTGGTGCTGGACAATGGCGAGCGGCTCACCGAGAGCGCCGCGGTGCTGCAATACATCGCCGATCTCAAGCCGGAACTCGGCCTCGCGCCGCCGGCGGGCCATGCGGACCGCTATCGCCTGCAGGAGTGGCTGAGCTTCGTCGGCTGCGAGATCCACAAGGCGTTTCTGTTTCCGACCTTCTGGTACAAGGACGACGCCGCCAAAGCCAGCGCGCGCGCACGGATCGACGGCAGCGTGCAGATTGCCGCAGACCATCTCGCACAACGCGAGTTTCTGGTCGGCGACCATTTTACGGTCGCGGACGGCTATCTCGCCTGGTCGCTGCTGTTGCTCGGCCGCGGCGGCGTCGACGTCGCCCGATGGCCGTCGCTCGTCAGCTATCTCGACCGGATCCGGTCGCGGCCGGCTGTGAAGACCGCCATCGAACACGAGATGCAGCTCAGGAAGACCTTGACGACCTCGTAGCGCCGCCG
>NZ_JAFATE010000394.1 GCF_019244115.1 Bradyrhizobium sp. | reverse complement strand
CCAGGTTGAAGCTGATCTTGTAATCGCCCTCGAAATGCTCGGCGAGCTGTTTCTCAAAGCTGCCGTCGGTGAACAGCCGCGCCACCTCGTACTCGTCCTTGTAGGCCAGCAGTTTTGCATAGTTGATCGCGACCGCGCGCGGCAACGTATCGCCATGGCCGCCCGTTGTCGCCGCCTCGCGCACCTGGTCGACGAGTTTCTGGTAGCGCTGGGCGAGCCGCTTGTTCTGGTACTCAGTCAGATGCGCGCTGCGATGGGCGATGATCTCGTCCAGCGACATCGAGTCCAGCGTTTTCGGGACCACCGGCGCCTCGTGGCCCTCCAGCATGATGGCCAGCCGTTCGGGATTGACAACGGCAAGGCGCCCGAGCCGGAACGCCTCGGTGTTCATCTTGATCGCGACGCCGTTGATCTCGATCGCCTGCTCGATCGCCTCGGCCGTCAGCGGCAAAAAACCCTTCTGATAGGCATAGCCCAGCATCATCATGTTGGTGGCGATGGCATCGCCGAGCAGCGCCTCCGCCGGATTGGTGAAGTCGAAGAACGCGGACTCCTTGCGCAGCGCGTTTTCGAGCACGCTGACGACCTTGCGGTTCTGGAAATTGAAATCGCGGTTGAGGACAAAATCCGCGGTCGGGATCAGATGGCTGTTGATGATGCCGACGGTGCGGCCGGACTCGCAGAGCGTGATGGTGTCCTTGGAGCCCGCCACGATCTCGTCGGCGGCGATCACGAGATCGGCGGTGCCGGTAACGATGCGCGAGCAGGTCACGTCCTTGGTATGCTCGGACAGTCGCACATGGCTGAGCACCGCGCCGCCTTTCTGGGCGAGGCCGGACATATCGAGGATCATGGAGGCCTTGCCCTCGATATGGGCGGCCATGCCCAAGAGCGCGCCGATGGTCAGCACGCCGGTGCCGCCGACGCCGCCGACCGCGATGTTGTAGGGCCGGTCCAGCGGCGGCCTGGTCAGGGGCTCCGGCAGATGGCCGATCGCGCCGAGATCGGCCGGCGCACGGTGGCGCAAGGACCCGCCATCGATGGTGACGAAGGAGGGACAAAAGCCCTTCAGGCAGGAATAATCCTTGTTGCAGCTCGACTGGTTGATGGTGCGTTTGCGGCCGAACTCGGTCTCCAGCGGCTCGACCGAGATGCAGTTCGACTGCACCGAGCAGTCGCCGCAGCCTTCGCAGACCGCCGGATTGATGTAGAGCCGGCGCGGCGGATCCTCCATCGTGCCGCGCTTGCGACGGCGGCGCTTTTCCGCGGCGCAGGTCTGCACGAACACGATCGCCGACGCGCCAGGCGTCTCGCGCAGGATCTTCATGACGTTTTCGAGCTCGTCACGATGCGCAAGCTTTACACCGGGCGCGATGGTGTGGGACGGATAGAGATCGGGATTCTCCGAGACCAGATAGATCTCGCGCATTCCCTCGGCGTGGAGCTGGAAGGTGATCTGCTGTGGCGAGAGATCGCCGTCATGGCGCTGGCCGCCGGTCATCGCGACCGCGTCGTTGTAGAGGATCTTGTAGGTGACGTTGGCTTTGGAGGCGATGGCCTGGCGGATCGCCAGGATGCCGGAGTGGAAATAGGTGCCGTCGCCGAGATTGACGAAGATGTGCTTCTCGTTCGTGAACGGGGCGATGCCAACCCACGGCACGCCCTCCCCGCCCATATGCGTGAACGTTTCGGTGTTGCGGTTCATCCACAGCGCCATGAAGTGGCAGCCGATCCCGGCCATGGCGCGGCTGCCCTCGGGCACCTTGGTCGAAGTGTTGTGCGGGCAGCCCGAGCAAAAATATGGGGTGCGGCTGATCGGGGAGACCGCCTGCACCTGGCTCGCCTCGCGGCCGTTGAACCAGTCGGCCTTGGCGCGGAGCATGCTGGCGATTTCGGGATTGAGATCGAGGCGAAGGAGACGTTCGGTGAGCGAGGAGGCAAGGGAGGCAACGGAAAGCTCCGCCGCGAAAGTCAGGAAGCGCTTGTCGTGCTCGTCCATCTTGCCCACGATGCGCGGGCGGACATCGTCGCGCCAGTTGAACAGCTCCTGCTTGACCTGGTTCTCGACGATCTCGCGGCGTTCCTCGACGATGAAAATTTCTTCGAGCCCGACCGCGAACTGCCGTACACCCTCCGGCTCCAGCGGCCAGGGCATGCCGATCTTGTAGAGACGAAGCCCGATCTTGGCGGCGACCTCTTCGGTGATGCCGAGTTCGCGCAGCGCCTGGCGCATGTCCTCATAGCTCTTGCCCGAGGCCATGATGCCGTAGCGCGCGTTCGGCGAATCCATGGTGACGCGGTTCACCTTGTTGGCGCGGGCAAAGGCGATCGCGGCATAGCCTTTATAGTCCTGCAACCTGAGGTCCTGCGCGAAGCGGTCGTCGGGCCAGCGCAGATTGAGGCCGCCTGGCGGCAGCTCGAAATCGGCAGGCGTGACGAACGGCGTCATCTCGTCGGTGAGGTCGATCTCGGCCGTGGTCTCGACCGTCTCGGTGATCACCTTCATGCCGACCCAGCAGCCGGAATAGCGCGACATCGCTATTCCCAAGAGGCCCATCTCGATCATCTCGTGGATGCTTGAGGGATAGAGATAGGGCATCAGCGCGGAGATGAAGGCGTGGTCCGACTGATGCGGCACCGTCGACGACTTGGCGCCGTGGTCGTCGCCGGCAAGGCACAGCACGCCGCCGTTCTTGGCGGAGCCGGCGGCATTGCCGTGCCGGAATACGTCGCCGCAGCGGTCGA
>NZ_JAFATE010000554.1 GCF_019244115.1 Bradyrhizobium sp. | reverse complement strand
GATGCCACCCGACGCGACCGGCATCACCTTCCTCATGCTGGCCCAGTCCTGGTCGAAGAACAGGCCGTGCTCCAGCGCCATCGGGTTGTAGCCCGCGAGGCACACGTCGTAATAGCCCTTGGTGGTGCGCGGATCGCCTTCCAGCTTCCCCACCACGGTGCCGGCATGGATGTGATCGACGCCCGCCAGCCGCATCCACTTCGAGATGACGCGGAACGAGATGCCGTGCGACTTCTGCCGCGTATAGGTGCCGTGACCGGCGCGGTGCAGATGCAGGATCATGTCGTGCCTGCGCGCCCACTTTGCCATCGACTGGATCGCGGTATAGCCGATCACCAGATCGATCATGACGATGTTCGAACCGATCTGGTGGGCAAATTCCGCGCGCTCGTACATGTCCTCCATGGTTGCCGCGGTCACGTTGAGATAGGTGCCCTTGATCTCGCCGGTCGCGGCCTGCGCGCGATTGACAGCCTCCATGCAATAGAGATAGCGCTCGCGCCAGTGCATGAACGGCTGCGAATTGATGTTCTCGTCGTCCTTGGTGAAATCGAGCCCGCCCTTCAGCGCCTCGTAGACAACGCGGCCGTAGTTGCGCCCGGACAGGCCGAGCTTCGGCTTCACCGTCGCCCCGAGCAATGGACGGCCGAACTTGTCGAGCCGCTCGCGCTCGACCACGATGCCAGTCGCGGGACCCTGGAACGTCTTCACATAGGCGACCGGCAGGCGCATGTCTTCCAGACGGAGCGCCTTGAGCGGCTTGAAGCCGAAGACATTGCCGATGATCGACGCCGTCAGGTTCGCGATCGAGCCCGGTTCGAACAGATCGAGGTCATAGGCGACATAAGCAAAATAGCTGCCGGGTGAGTTCGGCACGGGATCGACGCGATAGCACTTTGCGCGATATTTTTCGGCCGCAGTCAGGCGATCGGTCCACACCACCGTCCAGGTCGCGGTCGACGATTCGCCGGCAACCGCCGCGCTCGCCTCGATCGGATCGACGCCCTCCTGCGGCGTGACGCGGAACAGCGCAATGACGTCGGTATCCTTGGGCTGGTAGTCCGGCTCCCAATAGCCCATGCGTCTGTATTCGAGCACGCCGGACTTGTAGCGTTCCTTGCCGCGCAACGTCATGGTCTGGATGTTCATGATGGCTCTCCTTGAATCGCTGGGATCTTGGCCAGTCTCCCCAGACTGGATTGCTTCGTCTTCCTTCCGGTGGTTACGCAGCCGCGGCGCGGCCGAGTGCGGGGTCGAGCGCGCCCGATCGATACCGGTTCGCCATGTCGGCCAGCGGGATCACCTTGATTCTTGCGGCGTTCCCCGCGGTCCCGAACTGCTCGAACCGCGCCCGGCACAGCGCGCGCAACGCATCCATCGCGGGTTTCAAAAATTTTCGCGGATCGAACTCGCTTTTGGTCTCCGTCGCGACCTTGCGAAACGCCGCGGTCATCGCAAGGCGGCAGTCGGTATCGATGTTCACCTTGCGCACGCCGTGACGGATACCGCGCACGATCTCCTCGACCGGAACGCCAAAGGTCTGCGGCATCTCGCCGCCAAAGGCGTTGAAGGCATCCTGCAGGTCCTGCGGCACCGACGACGAGCCATGCATCACGAGATGGGTATTGGGCAGACGTCGATGAATCTCCTCGACTACGTTCATGGCCAAGATATCGCCGTCAGGCTTGCGCGAAAACTTGTAGGCGCCGTGCGAGGTGCCCATCGCAATGGCGAGCGCGTCGACCTTGGTGGCGCGGACGAAATCGGTCGCCTGATCCGGATCGGTCAGCAGCTGGTCATGGCTGATCTCGCCCTCGACGCCATGGCCGTCTTCCCGCTCGCCGCCGCCATGCTCCAGCGAGCCGAGTACGCCGAGTTCGCCCTCCACCGAGGCGCCGATCCAGTGCGCCATGTCGACCACGCGTCGCGTGATCGCGACGTTGTAAGCGTAGTCTGCGGGTGTTTTTGCGTCGGCCTTCAGCGAGCCGTCCATCATGACCGAGGTGAAGCCGTGTTGAAGCGCAGTCGCGCAGGTGGATTCCTCGTTGCCGTGGTCCTGGTGCAGGCAGAGCGGTATTTGGGGATACATCCGCTCCACGGCGTCGATCATCTTCGATAGCATGATGTCGCCCGCGTA
>NZ_JAFATE010000190.1 GCF_019244115.1 Bradyrhizobium sp. | reverse complement strand
TTCGTGAAGGGCGACGCTGCCGGCATTGGGCAGAACGATTTCCGCGAACGCCGACCGAAAGCCCTGACGGCGCAATATCTCCAACAGCGATCGATAGAGCTTCGTCCCGACGCCGACGCGTCGGTATGCCCCGTCGATGTAGATCGTCGTATCGATAGTCCAGCGATAGGCCGGCCGCTCGCGATGCCGGCCGGCATAGGCGTAGCCAACCACCTCGCCCGCGGCAGTCTCGGCAACCAGCCATGGATACATTTCGAGAGTATCGCTCATTCGCCGCGCCATCGTCTGCGTATCCGGAGGTTCGACCTCGAAGGTGACGACCGTGTCGCGCACGTAAGGCGCGTAACCCGCGCCACGGAGGCTGCGTCCTCGTATTTCGCCGCCCTGACAATGATCTCATCCATGCGCTGCTACTTCCCGTCCACCGAAAATGCCAGCAGCGCATTGCCGGGCACCGAACCGTAATTGGTATAGCCGGAATTGACATAAAGCATGCCGTCGGCGACGACCGCGCCGGGGCCGTCGAGCGAGCCGCCATGGGCGGCCGCGCCGTTGACGGTGGTGTAGTCCTTGACCGTGTCGAGGTCCCAGATGATCTCGCCACTCTTCGCCGCGTAGGCGCGCAGATGGCCGTCGAGCCCGCCGGAAAACACCACGCCGGGAATCGCGGTCACAGCGGCCGATTGCGCCGGACTGCAGCCCGGCGTGTCGTTGCAGCCGGGATGCGGCGTGTGCCAGACGATTTCGCCGGTCGCAAGTTTCAGGGCAAACAATCCGCCACCCTGGCGCGGATCCATCTTCAACACGCCGCCCATGACGGTTTTCTGCGCTCCGGGCGTGCCTGGCGCCACGGGTACGAGGCCGATATCCGACACGGCGACATAGAGGTTCTCATCGTCGGCGGCCATGCCCCATTGCACGCCGCCCAGTGTCGAGCCCTGACCGACCCGGCGCTGCCACAGGATCGCGCCGGCATGATCCGGATCGAGCGCATGAACCACGCCGGATTTCTGCCCGGCGATCAGCGCACGCTTGCCGTCTCCAAGGTCAACCAGGATCGCAGAGGAGCCGAAGTCGAAGTCAGGCCCCTTCCCTTCGGGGCAGTTGGCGCGATACTGCGAGACACACGCGACGTTGAAAGCATCGCCCCCGGTCATCTGACGCGACCAATTGAGCTTTCCGGTCGCAGCATCGAACGCGAGGAAGGCGTCGGACGTGTCCTGCGCCGGTTTCGAATAGCTGTCGCCCGTCATCGCGTAGACCGTGCCCGTGGCGCCATCGATCGTCGGCGCGGACCAGATCGCGCCGCCGGCGGGACCGAACTGCTGCACGCCGATCGCATTGATGCCCTGCGGCTGCGCCGGCGGCGAGATGTAGCTGCGCCATTTGATCTCGCCCGTCGCTGCGTCGAGCGCCGCGATCAGCCCGCGAAAGCTGCAGCAGCCATAGCGCGGATCGGCGGCCAGCGCCTCTTCGAGCGAGGACACCGGCACATAGAGCACGCCGTCCGCGAGGACAGGCGCGCCGGTGATCAGGGCCGCCTGATGCTCCTCGACCCGGCGCGTCCACCTCGGCTTCCCGGTCTCCGCGTCGAGCGCATAGGCGTTGCCGCGCTGATCGCCGAAATAGGCGGTGAGACCGCGTGCGTCCTCGCCGATGGTAATGGCGCTGCGCACGCCAAAACCGGCATCGAACACCCAGCGCTGGCATCCGGTCGCGGCGTCGAGCGCGTAGACCTTGCCGCCGGCGCTGCCGACGAACAGCGCCCCGCCAAAGACCGTCGGCTGCGCGGAGGCCCTGACATCGCCGGGGAAGCCGAACGCCCATTTCAGCTTCAGCCGCGGCACATCCTCCGCCGCAAGCCGCGCCTGGTCCGCCGGTTGGAAGCGATGCTGACGGACATCGACGCCCCAGCCATTCCAGCGCGGCAGCGAGGCGTCGGTGAGTTTTGGCCCATCGTCACGGCAACTGGAATCCGGCAGTTCGGCCGCGGGCGCTGGCGCAGTGCCCTTCAAGAAGTGGACGACGTCGCCGATCTGGTCCCTGCTCAAATCGCGCGCCTGCTGGCTCATCAGCCCGTAGGTGAGCTGAAACCTCATCCGCTGCTCGCCGAGCTGGCGCAAGGCATTGCGGTCGGGTGCGCGCGCCACTCCGCCCTCGTGACAGGAGGCGCAGCGCTGCTGATAGAGCGCCTCACCGGCCGCCGCCCCGGCCTCTTCCGCGCTGGAGGACGAAACGCTGCCAGGGGCAAGAAGTAGTCCAATTGAAAACTGCAGGCCGACCAGCGCCGCGCGAACCGCATATTCGGATGACATTGTCGCTTCCCCCCCGTTTGGCGAGACTTCGGTCGACCGCACGGGATCAAGGGGTAGCAAACCTCGTGACGCTCGTCACGCCCCTTCAATCAAAGCGCGAGGCATTGGCGAAATGCAGCTCCCGTACCAGAAAACGTTTTTCCGGCCGATCGCGCTCCCAAGGCATGCGCGCTGAAAGCGATCATGCCGGCGGACGCAGCGACTCGCCGCCGGCCGCCGCCACGGCGGCGTACCGTTCGATGTCGTCCCTTGCCGCCCCGGCGATCGGCGTCTGGTCGGGCTTGGTAAGAACGGCGCCATCACCGTTGATCGCCGCTGCGGCGCGGGTTTGCCCTGTGGCGACAATCCATGTCACACCCCCGTCAAAAACCTCCCAGGCAGTGATCATGGCGCGCGGATCCAGGCCAGCCTTCCGCAAGAGCAGATCGATCGCCTCGGCCGCTCGCACTTGACCCGCGACTTTCACGAACTGCTGGACCTTGTCTGCCCCCACGGTGGACAGTTGCGCGCCCGCGGCGACGCGCCCGCCGCTCCGGTCGAGCTCATAAAGCCGCCCGCCCGTCTTCTCAAAGACGCAGAGCCGCGCTCCCTTGTTCGTGCCGACGCCGAACGCCATGCATTGCTGGCCCTCGATCTCCATGTTCACTCCGGGACGGACTTCGAGCTTCACTTCCGGCTGGGGCTTCACCGCGCCGCAGGCCGCGGCGATCGTGATCCGCGGATCATCGGTCATCTGGAGGCGAAGCTGCTGAACGCTCTGCCAGACCCGGCGCTGCGGCAGGTGCGGATTGAGCTGCGCCAATCGGTCGATCTCCGCCTGGTACTGCTCCCGCCCCACGATGCGCAATCCGGGCCAGCCTGCGATCCATCTGGCCGCGAGGCGGGCTATCGGCTTTTCGCGCTCGGCAGCATGGAAGCGGTCATCGAGCGCCTTGAGGACGTCTGCGCGCGCGGAGAAGCCGTTCTGTTTTGCGGCCTGCTCCAGATTGGCTTTCACCCAGGCGAGCATCTCGACGAGGATCTGGTGCTGGGCCAGAGCGCCCATCGCTTTCAGGCCAGCCAGCGCATCGCCCGACGTGGTCGGCAGCATCGCGATGCCGGTGTTGCGAATGAACTGGCCGTGACCGCCATTATTCACCTGGGCGAGATAATAGACGGCGTGATAGGTCTGCATGGCCGCGGCCGGCATCTCGTGCCGGGGATAGACGCCGCTACGTTGAATATCGTTGACGTAGCCCACGACGGCCTGCATCACAGCCTTGTCGGGCTCTTGGGCTCCCTCAATTGCATCGCGAGGTATAACGACCGTCGCCAGGCGACCATCAACGATCATCTCGCACCTCCAGGATCCGCTATCCCCCAGCGAAAGCCCGTACACAGGCACTGAAAAAAGTGCAAAGCATGGCTCTTACCAGCGTCGGGCAAATGGACTTTGAGAAGCCAATGGTTGCGAAAATGACACATATGCAACCTAAAGTACCCCGCTTTTCGCGCCATCGAAACCGCCGGACAAAGCGGGCACGATACAAATCCGGCATCCCTTAATATCAGCATGCGGTGGAGGAAACGGCGATGCAGTTGCACGCGTTTGGACGCACGGGCCTAAAACTCTCGGTGCTGGGTTTTGGCTGTGGCGCGGTCGGCGGATTGATGGTCCGCGGCGATCCCGCCGACCAGGAGCGCACCATCGCACGCGCCCTCGCCGCGGGCGTGAATTATTTCGACACCGCGGTGCAGTATGGCAATGGCGAGTCGGAAAACAACCTTGGCCGGGTTCTGAAAAGGCTGAGACCGGCGAACGCGGTCGTCGGGACAAAGGTCCGATTGCCGCCCGATGCGCTCGGTAGCATCGGCGACGCGGTCGCAACCTCGCTCGAAGGCAGCTTGGCGCGCCTCGGTCTCGATCGGGTCGACATCTTTCACCTGCACAATCCAATCACGGTGTCGGGAAGCGGATCGGCGCTCAGCGTCCAACAAGTGCTCGGCGACGTGGTCCCGGCGTTCGAGCGCTTGCGTCAGGAGGGCAAGATCCGCTTCCTCGGGATCACAGCGGTCGGCGACACCGCGGCCCTGCAGCAGGTAATCGACCAGCGCGCCTTCGACAGCGCACAGGTCGTCTACAACATGCTCAATCCATCCGCCGCGGAGGCCTTGCCGAACAACTATCCGGCGCAGGATTACGGGCGATTGTTCGATCACACCGAAAAGGCCGGCACCGGCGTGGTCGGCATCCGCGTGCTGGCCGGCGGCGCATTGTCGGGTTCGGAGGCGCGTCACCCGATCGCAAGTCCGCCGCCCGAGCCGATCGGTTCGGCCATGAGCTATGACGCCGATCTTTTTCGCGCGCGCCGTCTCGTGCCGCTCATTGAGGAAGGTTTTGCATCGAGCCTGACTGAGGCCGCCACGCGCTTTGCGCTCTCGCATCCGGCGATGGGAACCATCCTGGTCGGCATGGCGACGCCGCAGCAGTTCGAGGATGCGCTTGCCGCGGTCGAGAAGGGGCCGCTGCCGAAGGCGGCGCTGGAGCGGCTATCGACGCTGCGCCAGACTTTTTCCGGTGAGGCGCGGTGATC
>NZ_JAFATE010000145.1 GCF_019244115.1 Bradyrhizobium sp. | reverse complement strand
AGGGAGTATCAGGGTCCAAAGGGGCCGGAGCCGACCCGCTACGGCGATTGGGAGAACAAGGGCATTGCGTCCGATTTTTGATCGAGGACGATTGTGCGATCGCCGAGTTCGCGAAAGGGCTGCGCAAACGTGCAGCCCTTTTCACTTTACAAGCGCGCAAACAGCTCGCCTTCGAAGCGAGCAGCGGCCTCAGCGCGTCACGACAACCGTCGTGCCGACCTCGACGCGCCGATAGAGATCGGTGATGTCGGTGTTCAGCATACGGATGCAGCCATAGGATACGAAGCCGCCGACCGAGCCCGGCACGTTGGTTCCGTGGATCGCATACTGGCCGCCGGCAAGCGTCATGGCGGCGACGCCCATCGGGTTGCGCGGCGATCCGCCGGGAATTACCTCGGGCAGTTCGGGCTTGTCGTGTCTGACCTCGTCGGGCGGCGACCAGGCCGGATTGCGATATTTTCCGTCGATCTTGGTCGTGCCGGCCCATTGCTTGCCGGCCCTGCCGACGCCGACCGGGTAGCGCATTGCATGGTCGTCGTCGAGAATGAGGTAGAGCCGGCGCTCGCTGGTCTTCACCAAAATCGTTCCCGGCGAATATTGGTTGTGAACGCTGACCAGTTCCGGCCCGGCCGCGGCCGCAGAACTCAACAACACACCAGCCCCGATGGTGGCCGAAAGCGCCACCGCAATACGCTTGAACATCAATCGCTCCGCTCTTCCTCAAACGCCCTTTCAGGCGCCCAGTTCCCCGGCGAGACCAGGCATCGCACGGATGCACGATCGCCCACATCCGCTCACCGGACGCGTTCAACGCGATTCGTTCGTCGGCCGATGCTTGAGGAAAGAAAGAAAATGTCCGCAATAAAGTAAATGACTCCAAAACCACACCCGCGCGGAAAAGCCCGCGCGGCCCAACCAGTGTCATTCCGGGGCGCGCGGAACGCGCGAACCCGAAATCTCGCGCCACGACTTCTGGATTTCCGGGTTCGATGTCATGGCTGTGCCAGATGCCATCGCCCCGGAATGACGAGGCCCCCTAAGCCGACTTCTCCTTGCGGTTCTGCCGGTGCGCGACGAGGTCGTCCACAACGGCGGGGTCGGCCAAGGTCGAAGTATCGCCGAGCGCGCCCGGCTCGTCCTCGGCGATCTTGCGCAGGATCCGCCGCATGATCTTGCCCGAGCGCGTTTTTGGCAGGCCCGGTGCGAACTGGATCTGGTCAGGCGATGCGATCGGCCCGATTTCCTTGCGCACCCAGGCGACCAGCTCCTTGCGCAGCTCTTCGCTCGGCTCGCTGCCGGCCATTAGGGTCACATAGGCATAGATGCCCTGGCCCTTGATGTCGTGCGGATAGCCGACCACGGCCGCCTCCGACGCTTTTGCATGCGCGACGAGCGCGCTTTCGACCTCGGCGGTGCCCATGCGATGGCCTGACACGTTGATGACGTCGTCGACGCGGCCGGTGATCCAGTAATAGCCATCGGCGTCACGCCGGCAGCCGTCGCCGGTAAAATACTTGCCCTTGTAGGTCGAGAAGTAGGTCTGCTCGAAGCGGGCGTGGTCGCCATAGACGGTGCGCATCTGCCCGGGCCAGGATCGGGTCAGGCAGAGATTGCCTGATGTCTCGCCCTGCAGCACCTTGCCGTCGGCATCGACGATCTCCGGCACGACGCCGAAGAACGGCAGCGTGGCGGAGCCCGGCTTCAGCTTGATCGCGCCCGGCAGCGGCGTGATCAAGATGCCGCCGGTCTCGGTCTGCCACCAGGTGTCGACGATCGGGCAGCGGTCGTCGCCGACCACGCGGTGATACCACTCCCAGGCTTCCGGATTGATCGGCTCGCCGACGCTGCCCAAAAGCCGCAGCGACTTGCGCGAGGTCTTCGTCACCGGCTCGTCGCCCGACTGCATCAGCGCGCGGATCGCGGTCGGCGCGGTGTAGAAGATGTTGACCTTGTGCTTGTCGACCACGTTCCAGAAGCGCGAATTGTCCGGATAGTTCGGCACGCCCTCGAACATCAGCGTGGTCGCGCCGTTGGCGAGCGGCCCGTAGAGGATGTAGGTATGACCGGTGACCCAGCCGACATCGGCGGTGCACCAGTAGATGTCGCCGTCGTGATAGTCGAACACGTATTGATGCGTCATCGCGGCGTAGACCAGATAGCCGCCGCTCGTGTGTAGCACGCCCTTGGGCTGGCCGGTCGAGCCCGAAGTGTAGAGGATGAACAGCGGGTCCTCCGCATGCATGTGCTCGGCCGGGCATTCGGTCGTCACCATCCGCGCGGCGTCGTGGTACCAGAGGTCGCGCGAGGGGTTCATGTCGACCTTAACCCCGGTGCGCTTGACCACGACCACCCAGTCGACGCCGTCGGTCTTGGCCAGCGCCGCGTCGACATTGGCCTTCAGCGGCACTTTGCGGCCGCCGCGCAGGCCTTCGTCCGCGGTAATGACGATTTTCGATTTCGCGTCGCTGATGCGCTGGGCCAGCGAGTCAGGCGAAAAACCCGCGAACACCACCGAGTGGATGGCGCCGATCCGCGCGCAGGCCAGCATCGCATAGGCTGCTTCCGGGATCATTGGCAGATAGATCGTGACGCGGTCACCCTTCTTGACGTTGCGGGTGCGCAGGATGTTGGCCATCTTGCAGACCTCGTCGTGCAGCTCGCGATAGGTGATGTGGCGGGATTGCGAGGGGTCGTCGCCTTCCCAGATAATCGCGGTCTGGTTGCCGCGCGTGTGCAGGTGCCGATCGATGCAGTTCCAGGCGACGTTGAGCACGCCATCCTCGAACCATTTGATCGAGATGTTGCCCGGTGCGAACGAGGTGTTCTCGATCTTGGTCGGGAATTTCATCCAGTCGAGCCGCTTGGCTTGCTCGGCCCAGAAGGCGTTCGGGTCGCTGATCGAACGCGCATACATTTCCTGATACTTGCCCTGGTCGATCCAGGCGCGCTTCGACCATTCCGCTGACACGTCGTAGATCTTCTCGGACATTTTTACCCTCCACAACCATCCGGCCGGTGCGACCCGGCTATTCGAATGCATCCTTGGCGTTTTGACGATTATGCGTTGAGCTAATCGGCGGCGACAAGGGAACAAATAGGACCTTCGGCTGAGCGGCCTGCTGCGCAAGATCAAAGGGATGCGATGTGAGGCGCGATGACGAGATAACGTCGATGGCGCCACATCGGCGGTGCGCTCCCGTCCCCCTTTCGGGCAGGGGTCGGGGTGGGGTCCTCGGATTAGGGCGCCCACGAGGGGCGCCCCTACAACTCTCGTAGGGGCGACCCTCGTGGGCGCCCTCCGGCTCACCCCTCGGGGAGAGGGACCACACCGTCCGCGTGGCGCCTGCTGTCCGCGCTCCAGTTCAATCGCCCCTCCGCTTCCTCCGCCAAAAGGGGAACGGAACGTGATCCGGTTGCTCCGCATTAGTCCTAAGATCCGGCGAAACGGTAACATGAGACCATTT
>NZ_JAFATE010000540.1 GCF_019244115.1 Bradyrhizobium sp. | reverse complement strand
GCTCCCGTCCGGAACCAGCAGGCCGTCGTCGGACAAATCGAAAATGCCGCCGTCCAAGCCGTCATGAACATGCTTCATGATGGTCGTTCTCCGCTGTGCCGGGTCGTTTCTCATCTCCGACTTCCGCCGGAACCTGCCTATCCCAACGAGATAGACGAGCGATCGACAACCTCAGGTAGATAAAACGCCCAGAAACACCTGCCGATTCGAAAGGCTTTCTGTCCTGCAAGTGGTATCATTAAGAGGTAGTTTACCGCAACCTCAGCGTCCTATACCACGGGTTGTAACGTGGGGGTTTCGTTCACCGGACCATTACCGCCGTCGTGGTCCCCTGGCGCGACCCTTCCTCATAGCCGACTGCCTCCGATTCTGGACGGCTGAATCGGTTGCCGCTAAGCTGGCGTTTTGGGGCGGGGACGGCTCGTGTACGACAAGCAGGGACTGGTATCGATCCAGGCGTTGAGAGCAATTGCCGCGATCGCAGTCGCCTTCGCCCATATCACCAACAGTGAACTTCCGCGACAACTTGGCATTCCCAACCCGCTGCCCGGAGCCGAAGTGGGATCGGCCGGCGTCGATCTGTTTTTCGTGATCTCCGGTTTCGTGATGGTCTATGCGTCAGAACGGTTCTTTCGGCGCCCGGCCGGTCCACATGAGTTCCTGCTTCGCCGAATAGCCAGGATCGTTCCGCTGTACTGGGTCATGACCAGCATCATCCTGGCCTACCTGCTGTGGCACTACGGCAGTCTAGAGGCCGTCAACTTCTCGCCGCAGGTCGTGATCGCCTCGTACATGTTCGTTCCCTATCCGCAGACGAACGGATACATGGCGCCCGTTCACGGCGTCGGCTGGAGCCTCAACTTCGAGATGTTTTTCTATCTGTGCTTCTGCCTGGCGCTTCCGCTCGGCCGCCGCCCCGGCGTCGTGGCCGTCGTTGCGCTGCTGGCCTGTCTGGTCGCCTTCAATCGCACATGGGGTCTGCCGCCGCCGCTCGATTATCTCGCCCTGCCGATCGTCCTCGAATTTGCGATGGGCATGCTGGTCGCCCTGGCCGTGCGCGAAGGATATCGGCTGCCGCTCTTCGTATGCATAGCGCTTGTTGTAGCCGGTGCAGCCGGCTACGTGCTGTCGTACTGGCACCCCGATATCGATCATATGGTGGTCTGGGGCATCCCGTCGGCTCTCCTTGTCGCCGGTGTCACACTGGCTGGACCGAGCCTCACGCCGAGCCCGCTGTCCCGGGGCATCGCTTTCATGGGAGACGCCTCCTACGCGTTTTACCTGGTGCACCCGATCGCCATTACCCTGCCGCGGAGGTTGCTTGGTGCCATTCTCACCCCTGGAGCGGCGCCTGTCCTTTATGCCGTGTTCGTGCTGATCGTGGCCGGGATTGCTGCATGCGCCGTGCACGTCCTTTTCGAGCGCCCCCTGACCCGCTATCTCCAGGACGTCATTGCGTTCATGTTTTCCCAGAAGCGGCTAGCCCGTGTGTAATCCTTGCGCCGGCCACCTGCCGCGTGTGAGGACTGGGCAATTTTCCGACCTCTTGACATCAAAAGCAGGTGAGACGATCAAGCTTGCGCCGGGCATCATGCGCCTTTGCGGCGAGCATCATGCAACAGGCAATCTGGAGGTTGAACTCGCCCGCTTTTGTCTTCATTTCTGCGCATGTTCCGATTTCGGCCACGATTTTAGCAAAAAGTTGAACCGTCCCTGCAGGAACTGACGAGGGGGACGCTGATTGGCTCCCCGTAACGGGGGGGTGATGGGGAGGAGGCCGTCATGACGCAAGCGTCAAAGCTCACCAGCCCGCTCGACGCGGAGTATGCCGAACACCGCGAAGCCGAAGAGCGCCGCCGCCAGACCCGCGAGTGGCTTGAGAAGCGTGAGCGTGAACTCGGTTTTGTGAAGGATGCGCCGTCGGTCGCACCGGACAAGCCCGCGAACCGATGAAGAGGGCGGCTTGAGCGGCGTGCGCCGCCGCTTCACCGGCCGGACCTAACCCCAGCGCTCCCGCCAGGCTTCGAACATCAAGACGTCCCACAGAAGGTATTGCCAGTTGCGCCGGCCCGACAGGTGTTCCTGCCAGCGGCGCCGGACGAGGCTGGCATCCAGCAATCCATTTTCCTTGAGGCGCTTCTCCGAGATCAGGTGTTCCGCCCAGTCGCGCAGCGGACCCTTGAGCCAGTCGCCGAGCGGAACGCCAAAACCCATCTTCGGCCGCTCGATCAGTTGCCGCGGCACGTGGCGGTAAAGGACCTGGCGCGAAATCCACTTGGTCACGCCGCCTCGGATCTTGAGCGCGTGCGGCAGCTGCCAGGCCAGCTCGATGACGCGATGGTCCAAAAGCGGCACGCGCGCTTCCAGCGCAATCGCCATGCTGGCGCGGTCCACCTTGGTCAAAATGTCGTCGGGCAGATAGGTGACCAGATCGAGAAACTGCATCCGGTCGAGCAGATCCGGAAAATCGGAACGAACTGAGCCGTCGCAGAGCAGGCCGTTCGGCTCCGTCACCGCGGGCATGATCTCGCCGGGCTCCCAATGACTGACCAGGCGGCGATAGAGCGCGCCGCCGTCGGGGGCGTCCAGCACCGCGGCGGCCTTGTGCAGCTTGTCGCCGAACAGCGGCGGCAGGCGGCCCTTCGGTGCAAGGCCCGACAGGCGGTCCCAGCTCTCCGTTCCGATTGAGGTGATGCCGGCCGCCAGTATCGTTCGTAAACGGCGGGGCACGCCCGCCAGCATGCGATCGAAACGCGAGGCCAGCTGATAGCGATTGTAGCCGGCGAACAGCTCGTCGCCGCCATCGCCCGACAAGGCCACCGTGACGTATTTCCGCGTCATCGCCGAGACCAGATAGGTCGGGATCGCCGAGGAGTCCGCGAACGGCTCGTCATACATGTCGGCGAGCTGCGGAACCACCTCCAGCGCCTCGCGCGCCGTGACGGTCAGCTCGGTGTGCTCGGTGCCGAGATGTTTGGCGATCGCGGCGGCGTAGGGCGCCTCGTTGAAGTCCATGCTCTCGAAGCCGATCGAGAAGGTTTTGACCGGACCGGCATTCGCCTTCTTCATCAGCGCGACCACCAGCGAGGAATCCACGCCGCCGGACAGGAAGGCGCCGAGCGGCACGTCGGCCATCATCCGCTTGCCGACCGCATCCGTCAGCAGATGCTCCATGCGATCGATCAGCGCCGTCTCATCGTCATGGAGCGGCTTTGCGATTCCTGCGCTCGCAACCTGCCGCGCGTCCCAGAATTTTTCCAATGCCGGCTCCTTGCCGGGCCGCAGCGTCAGGATCGTTCCCGGCTCGAGCTTGTAGACGCCCTCATAGATCGTGTGCGGCGCCGGGATGTAATTGTGCCGCATGAAGGCCGACGCCGCCTCTCCCTTGATGCGCGCGGACCAGCCGGGATGAGCGCGCAGCGCCTTGAGCTCGGAGCCGAACATGAACAGCTCGCCGAACTTCGCCCAGTAGACAGGCTTGATCCCGACGCGGTCGCGCACCAGCGTCAGCGTCCGCTCCTGCCGGTCCCAGACCGCCAGCGCGAACATGCCGATCAGCCGCTCGGCCGTCGCCTTCATGCCATAAAGGGCGATCGATTCCAGCATGGCCTCGGTGTCGGAGTGGCCGCGAAAGCGCAACCCCTTGGCCTCGAGATCGGCGCGGATCTCGAGGTGGCTGTAGACTTCGCCGTTGTAGGTGATGACGAAGCGTCCGTTCGCGGACACCATCGGCTGGGCGCCGGTCGGGGTGAGATCGACGATGGCGAGCCGGCGATGGACCAGCGCGACGTCGGCGTCCGGATCGATCCAGATGTCGTGGCCGTCGGGGCCGCGATGGGCGAGGCTGTCATCCATCGCACGGGCGATGGTCGCTATCCGGTCCGGAGAGTCTTGACGCGTCGGACTGGCGACAAAGCCTGCGATGCCACACATGCCTAAGAGATCTTCCCGTGAGAGAGCTGCATGGTCGTCCCGATCAACCTAGGCCAGCGTGTTTCCCTGCGAGCAGTCGCGCCTGATGTCCACGATGAACGATATGTCCAGACGCTACAGTTCGGCGCTGCCGGCGAGCGGCATCGCGCTGACCGCCTTCTCCGCGCTAAAAATCCAGACCAGCCCGCCGATCCCGCCCACCACAAAGTAGACCAGGCCGAACAGGATGGATACCACGGTTCCGTCCATCTGGGCGAGCCCGGCATAGCCGAACGCGACCATCATGGTCGCCTCGCGCAGGCCCCAGCCCGCGATCGAGATCGGCACCATCGTGATCAGCATGATCGGCGGAATCAGCAGGAACAGCTGCTCGAAATCGGCGGACGCCGCGATCGAACGCACCGCGCACCAGGCGATGGCGACGGCAAGCACGTGAATGGAGAGTGACAGGACCGCGATCTTGGGCCCGGTGGTCCGGCCGAAAATCACCCGGTTGGCGATGACCGAGCAGGCATGAATGTGCTTGGTCGGCCACCACGTCTTCAGCCAGGCCCAGGGCAGATGCCCGAGCAGCAAAAAACCCAGTCCGCCGGCCAGCGCTGCAAAATCGACAAGGACGAGCGCAAGCCGGCCCTTGTCGTTCCCGATCAGGCCGTAGCTCCACGGCAGGCTCGCCACGATGATCAGCGCGAGGGCGATCAGCCCGACGGCGCGGTCGGTCAGGATCGAGTAGGTCGCAGCGCGCCAGCCGGCGCCGCCGCGCTGAACCAGCCAGAGCCGCACCGCATCGCCGCCGATCGACGAGGGCAGCGTCTGATTGAAGAAGGCGCCGATCATGTTGTAGCGAAACGCCAGGAGATCAGTCAGCGGCGCGTGGCACAGCTCGGAGATCTCGCGCCAGCGCAGCGCGCCGAGAAAGATCTGGAAGATCGTGACCAGCACGGCAACGCCGATCCAGACCAGGTTGATCTGGCTGAGGCGCTCCCGAATGGCAGCAAAGTTGATCCCGCGCAGCGCGAGGTAGAGCAGGGCCAGCGAAACCGCGATCCGGGCCGTCAGGACGAGAAGTTTGCGCATTCCTAGCCGGGCTCGCTCTCAATAGGACCAAGACGAGAACTGGGACGAGCGGGCAGGGCGCGGACCCCCTTCTTGGCGTCACGTCCCAGAACCGCAGCACTAACCATCGGTCGCCACGGTGATCAACCCCTTGCGATCCGGATGGGACGGTGGCTAAACAGTCGCAGGAGCGGCGTCAATGGCGTTGCAAAGGGCTGGAAGATCAATTTATGGCGCACGGCCGGAACGTTGCGGTCATTGGCCTCGGCTATGTCGGATTGCCCGTCGCCGCGGCCTTCGCGCGTGGCGGCAGCCGGGTCATCGGCTTCGACATCGACGAGGCGCGCGTCCGGGAACTAAAGGCGGGCCAGGACCGCACGCGCGAGGTGGAAGCCTCCGACCTCCGGCTTGCCGGACTCAATCTCACCAGCGATGCGGCAGAGTTGCGGGCAGCGGATTTCTTCATCGTGACCGTGCCGACGCCGATCGACGAGGCGCGGCGGCCGGACCTCGGCGCCATGATCGCGGCCTCGCGTTCGGTCGGTAGCTCGCTGAAGCGGGGCGACATCGTCGTCTATGAATCCACGGTCTATCCCGGTGCGGTCGAGGAGGATTGCATTCCGGTGCTGGCGAAAACTTCCGGCCTTGTGGCCGGCGCCGATTTCACGGTCGGCTATTCGCCGGAGCGGATCAATCCGGGTGACAGGTTGCACCGCTTCGAGACCATCATGAAAGTGGTCTCGGCGCAGGACGCAAGAACGCTCGACGTCGTTGCCGACGTCTATGGGTCGGTGGTCACGGCCGGCATCCATCGTGCGCCGTCGATCAAGGTGGCCGAGGCGGCAAAGGTCATCGAAAACACCCAGCGCGATCTCAACATCGCGTTCATGAACGAATTGTCGCTGATCTTCCAGGCCCTGGACATCGATACCGCCGACGTGCTGGCCGCCGCGCGCACCAAGTGGAATTTCCTGCCCTTCCAGCCCGGGCTGGTCGGCGGCCACTGCATCGGTGTCGATCCCTATTACTTGACCTACCGCGCCGAAAAGGCCGGCTATCATCCGGAGGTCATCCTCGCCGGCCGCCGCATCAATGACGGCATGGGCCAGCGTGTGGCAAGGGAATGCGTCAGGGGATTGTTGCGGCGAAAGCTGCAGAACAGCGGCATTGTCACCGTGCTGGGGCTGACCTTCAAGGAGGATGTGCCGGACACGCGCAACTCGCGCGTGATCGATATCGTGCGCGAGCTGAAATCGTTCGGACTGACGGTACAGCTCCACGATCCGCTCGCGGATGCCGTCGATGCCAAGCATGAATATGGCATTGATCTCGCCACCCTCGATGCGCTGCAGCCGGCGGACGCCGTCATTCTCGCCGTGGCACACAGCGACTATGTGAGCGGCGGGTGGCTGCTGGTGCAGAAATTGCTGGCGGGCGGGCGCGGTCTGGTGTTTGACGTCAAGGCCAAGCTCGACCGCGCCAGCAAGCCATCAGGCGTCGAACTGTGGCGCCTTTGAACCAGGACGAAGTGGCGATGCAGAGCGATGCAGTATTGGTGACCGGAGCCGCCGGCTTCATCGGCTTTCACGTCACGCGCCGCCTGTTGTCGGAGGGCCGCGCCGTGGTCGGCATCGACAGCATCAACAACTATTATGATCCGGCCTTGAAGGAGGCGCGCCTCGGCCTCCTGAAGGAGGATCCGAAATTCGCTTTCGAGAAGCTCGATCTCGCCGACCGCGCCGCGGTGAAATCGCTGTTCGAGCGGCATCGCTTCGCAAAGGTGATCCATCTCGCCGCGCAGGCCGGCGTTCGCCACTCGCTCGATCATCCGCATGCCTATACGGAGGCGAATGTCGAGGGGTTCCTCAACGTCCTGGAAGGCTGCCGCCACAATGGCTGCGCGCATCTGGTGTTCGCGTCGTCATCCTCGGTCTACGGCGCCAACACCAAACTGCCGTTCGCGGTGTCGGACAATGTCGATCACCCGATCAGTCTCTACGCCGCCTCCAAGAAGGCCAACGAGCTGATGGCCCACGCATACAGCCATCTCTATCGCCTTCCCACGACGGGCCTGCGGTTCTTCACGGTCTATGGTCCGTGGGGCCGTCCTGACATGGCGATGTTCATCTTCGCCAGGGCCATTGTGGCCGGGCAGCCGATCCGGCTCTTTAACCATGGGCGGATGCGGCGCGATTTTACCTATGTCGAGGATATCAGCCAGGCAATCGTGCGACTAATTGACAAGCCGCCGGAAGGCCGCCCGGATTGGGACGGCAGCAGGCCCGATCCGGCCAGCAGCCGCGCGCCATGGAAAATCTACAATATCGGCAATAGTCGGCCCGAGGAACTGACCGACGTCGTCGCGCTTCTGGAAAAGGAGTTCGGCAAGGCGGCGATCAAGGAGATGCTGCCGATGCAGCCCGGCGACGTCGAGGCGACCTACGCGGATGTCAAGGATCTTGAAAACGATATTGGTTTCCGCCCGGCAACGCCGATCGAAGAGGGTGTCGCGCGTTTTGTGAGATGGTATCGTGACTACTATCGGATTTAACGGCAGAGCCTGATGACGAAACGAATTATTCCATTGATCATGTGCGGAGGCGCGGGAACGCGGCTGTGGCCCGCTTCGCGTGAAGTCCGGCCCAAGCAATTTCTTCCTCTGTTCGGCAAGCGATCGACGTTCCAGGACACGCTGCTGCGCGTCTCGGATGCTGACCTGTTCGACCGGCCTGTCATCATCACCAACGCGGCCTACCGCTTCACGGTGCGCGAGCAACTCGCCGAGATCGGCATCGACGCCGACGTGCTGCTCGAGCCGATGCGGCGCGACTCCGGTCCTGCGATCGCGGCCGGCAGCGCCTTTGCGCAGACGCGTGACAGCGAAGCCGTGGTGCTCGCGCTCGCCGCCGATCACGTGGTCCGCGACACCGGCGCTTTTCTCGCGGCCTGCCGCGAGGGACTTGCGGCGGCCGAAAGCGGACGCATCGTGACGTTCGGCGTCGAGCCGGAGCGGCCCGCCACCGAATACGGCTATATCAAGCCCGGCGGGATCGTTACGGGGCAGGTGCGCGCGATCGAAAAATTCGTGGAGAAGCCCGACCAGGCCACGGCCGCCGAATACGTCGCGGCACGCTATCTCTGGAACAGCGGCAACTTCATGTTCCGCGCCGCCGTGCTATCAGATGAATATCGCAAGTTCGACGCTGCGAGCGTGCAGGCGGTCGCGGCCTCCGTCGCCAAGGCCGGTCGCGACCTCGACTTCGTCACGCTGGAGAACGAAGCGTTCGGCGCGGCCAAGGCGATCTCGATCGACTATGCTGTCATGGAGAAGACTACGCATGCGGCCGTGGTGCCGGTGTCCTGCGGCTGGTCCGATGTCGGCTCCTGGCGCGCGGTGTGGGAATTGTCGGACAAGGACACGCTCGGCAATGCCGCGCAAGGCGCGGCCGTGTTCGAGGATTCCCGCAACTGCAATGTGGTCTCCGACCGGGCGATGGTCGCATTGGAAGGCGTCGACGATCTCGTCGTGGTCGCGACCGAGGATGCGGTCCTGGTCTCGCGCCAGAAGGACGCTGGCGGGCTGAAGCGGCTGGTCGCGAAGGTGCGCACCGTCGCGCCGAAGGTCACCGAGGAGCACATCAAGGTGCATAGGCCCTGGGGCAGCTACCAGTCGGTCGACAATGGCGATCGCCACCAGGTCAAGCGCATCATCGTCAAGCCGGGCAACCGCCTGTCGCTGCAGAAGCATCACCACCGTTCCGAGCACTGGATCGTGGTGCGCGGCGCGGCACTGGTGACCATCGACGACCGCGTCAAGACCGTGCACGAGAATGAATCGATCTATATTCCGATCGGCGCCGTGCACCGGCTGGAAAATCCCGGCAAGATCCAGCTGGAACTGATCGAGGTGCAGACCGGCAGCTATCTCGGCGAAGACGACATCATCCGCATCGAGGACGACTACCGGCGCTCGTGACTGGCGGAGGGTCCCCTTCGGATCCTCGACAAGCTCCGCAGGTTAGGCCAGAGTCGCTCTTGCGGTAACGTGAGGGCTGGCTGCCGTTGCAGCATATCGCGCAACAGGGCGAACAAGCAGCGATCGGTCGATGACGAGCAATTCCGCCGGTTTGAACCAGCGCCAGGCGCTGCATCGGGACGTGTGGCAGCGGAAGGCGGTCATTCGCCTCCTGTACCGGGAGTTCCATCGGCAACTGCTCGCGGCCTGCGGCGCGGGCCGGATTCTCGATATCGGCAGCGGAACGGCCCATATCAAGGACGTCAGGCCCGATATCATCTCCACCGATATCCTGTCGTTTCCCGGCATCGATGTCGTCGCTGACGCGCATCGGCTGCCGTTTGCGAATGGCGCGTTTTCCGGCGTCATCATGCTCGATGTGCTGCATCACCTCGAGCGTCCGGTCGAATTCCTGAAAGAGGCTGCGCGCCTGCTGAAACCCGGCGGACGTCTGGCAATGATCGAGCCGGCGATGACGCCGCTGGCGCGATGGTTCTACGATCGCTTCCACGAGGAGCCCGTCGACATGACGGCCGATCCGTTCGCGATGGTGACGGTCGGTCTCAAGCACGACCCGTTCGATGCCAATCAGGCGATACCGACGCTGCTGTTCTCGACCGAGCAGGCCTGCAAGCGCTTCGAGCAGGCAATTCCGGCCTTCCGTGTGCGCCGGATTGACTGGCAAAGCCTCATCGCCTATCCGCTGAGCGGCGGATTTCAGCCATGGTCGCTGCTCCCGGCTTCCTGGGTCAAGCCGATCCTGTCATTGGAGGGGCGGACCCCGGCTGCCATTCGAAAGCTTCTGGCATTCCGGATGATGGTCGTTCTGGAGCGTCAGTGACAACCGACAGCGCATTTCATTCGCCCACTCACCGTCACCTGCAGCGGTGGGCGCTGGCGCTCGACGCTGTCCCACATGCGATGCTGTCCGCGCTTCTCCTGCTCGCTCTGGCGGCTTCGATCTTGTTTCTCGGCGCCGCCCTTTGGGCTCTGGCGACCGGCTGGGCGCTGCCTCTGACGGCGCCGCTGCGATGGTTCGGCTTGCTCGCGGGAGTCGCGCGCGGCGAGCCATATTTCGCCGATCTGGTTCTCGGCGTCGCTGCAATCGGAACGCTGACGACATGGCTGTCGGTGTGGCGCTCTCGAGCCGAGATGACGACGGCGTGGGACACCAGGCTGAACGTCATTCTGCGCTGGAGTGGCCCGCCGATCGTTGCGGCGGCGTTGCTGATCGGTCTCGGCGCGATGTGGGCCGGGATCGCAAGACCAGGGGATCCGCACTGGGCCAACATCGGCGGGCTCGTTCCGTTCAGCGACGCCAATGGGCATTTGGCGGAAGCGTTCTACCAGACGCAGCACGGCACATGGACGTCATGGGCGCTGCGGCGGCCGCTCGCGGCGGCGTTCAGGGCGCTGCTGCTGTTTGCCAGCGGCGCCTCGTTTCCGGCGATGCTGATCGTGCAGGCCTGCCTGCTCGCGGCTGCGGCCTGCCTTGCGGCCCATGCGGTCATGATTTGGCGCGGGATCTGGGCGGGCCTGGCCTTCTTCGGCCTCAGCTATCTCTACCTCAGAACCTTTGCGCCGACATCGCTGAGCGAGCCGCTCGGCCTATTCTGGGCGTTGCTGTC
>NZ_JAFATE010000912.1 GCF_019244115.1 Bradyrhizobium sp. | reverse complement strand
CCCAGGGGACCTCACAGCAAAGCGCGACGCCCAATCCCGTGCTTGCGCAAATGGTCCAGGCGATGGGCGCGTTACATGACGGCGGTGCCGGCTGGGCGCAAGCCCCGCACGCGATGTCGACCGCGAACCCCGATCATACGTTCGTAGCGGCCAGTCACCCGCACTGATCGGCACAACAACGTCAAACATCACCACACAACGGCATGCCCCCCAGGGGCATGCCGACAGCAAGACTGTGAACAGAGAAGAAGAATGCTCAAAGCGGTCACGCCAGCGGAGCTTGATTCCGGGCTTGAAAGCCTGACGTTGCTCCTGCATTTCCACGGAATCGCTGCCGACGCTGCGCAGATTCGCCATCGTTTCGGGTCTGCCCGGCTGGGCATGACGGACATGTTGAGGTGCGCGCGCGAATTCAAGCTCAAAGCTCGCGCCGTCAGGGCGAACTGGAGTCGTCTCGCCAGATTATCATTGCCGGCCATTGTCGAGCGGACGGACGGCAGCTTCGTCATCCTCGCAAAGGTCACGCAGGAGCAAGCGCTGATTCAGCCGCCTGCTGGCGCAGCGATCCTCATCCCGCGCGCCGAATTCGAAGCGCAGTGGACCGGATCTATCGTCTTGATGGCTCGACGCGCGTCGCTTGGCGACTTGGCTCGCCAGTTCGATCTTACCTGGTTTTTCAGAGCCACCGCAAAGTACCGCCGTGTCTTCAGCGAGGTACTGATAGCATCTTTCTGCCTTCAGCTATTCGCGCTCGTTACGCCGTTGTTCTTTCAGGTCGTGACAGACAAGGTCCTCGCCCATCAAGGGTTTACGACGCTCGATGTGCTGGCGGTCGGCTTGATCAGCGTCTCATCATTCGAGAGCATCCTGACAGGGCTACGCACATATATCTTCGCCCATACCTGTAATCGCATTGATGTGGAGCTTGGCGCTCGCTTGTTCCGCCATCTTGTGGCATTGCCGATCAGCTATTTCGAGGCCCGCCGCGCCGGGGACTCGGTTGCTCGCGTTCGCGAGCTTGAGACCATTCGAAACTTCTTGACCGGATCGGCGCTGACGCTTGTGATCGATCTTGTCTTCACCTTCGTGTTTCTCGCGGTGATGTTCTATTACTCGCCGATGCTGGCATCGATCGTTGTCGGCTCGTTTCCGTTCTACATCGTGCTCTCGGCTGGGGTCACGCCCGTGTTCCGGCGGCGCCTCGAAGAGAAGTTCGAGCGCAACTCGGAGAATCAATCATTTTTGGTTGAGAGCGTCACCGCCATCGAAACCATCAAGGCCATGGCGGTCGAGCCCCAATTGCAACGGCGGTGGGAGGAACAGCTTGCTTCGTATACGCGATCGAGCTTCAGCGTTTTGACGCTGGGAAATTGGGCGAGCCAAGCTGTGCAGTATGTCAGCAAGGTGGTGACGGCACTCACGCTCTATTTCGGCGCTCACCTCGTCATCGGCGGCAAGCTCACAATCGGTGAATTGATCGCGTTCAACATGCTGGCTGGTCGCGTGGCGCAACCTGTGCTGCGCCTTGCACAAGTCTACCAGGATTTCCATCAGGTTCGGATATCCATCGAGCGTCTTGGCGATATTCTCAACGCGGCACCGGAGCCGACTTATAATCCAACGCGGGCGGCACTCCCTGCTATTCGTGGAGATATCAAGTTCGAACATGTGACGTTTCGGTATCGTCCGGATGGTCGGGAGATACTGAAGGACGTGAGCCTTCACATCCCAGCCGGAGAGATGGTCGGCATCGTCGGTCCCTCCGGTTCCGGTAAATCTACACTGACCAAGCTCGTGCAACGGTTGTATGTCCCGGAGGGCGGCCGGGTATTGGTGGACGGTATAGACCTTGGCGTCGTCGACGTCGCTTGGTTGCGCCGCCAGGTGGGCGTTGTGTTGCAGGAGAATGTTCTCTTCAACCGATCGATCCGAGACAACATCGCATTCGCCGATCCCGCGCTGCCAATGGATCGGGTCGTTGCTGCAGCCCAGCTCGCCGGTGCGCACGAGTTCATTCTCGAGCTGCCGTCAGGCTATGACACGGTCGTGGGAGAGCGCGGCGCGAGTCTCTCGGGAGGACAGCGGCAGCGAATTGCCATCGCGCGTGCTTTGATTGCAGACCCTCGCATCCTGATTTTCGATGAGGCAACCAGCGCGCTCGACTACGAAAGCGAGCACATCATTCAGACCAATATGCGCCGGATTGCAAAGGGCCGGACAGTTCTAGTCATCGCGCATCGATTGTCTACGGTACGAGGGGCCGACCGGATCATCACGATCGAGCGTGGGCGAATAGTCGAGCAGGGAACCCATCGCGAGCTCGTTCGTAGTGGTGGTCGCTACGCGACGCTTCACAAGCTACAGGCAGGAGTCGAAGAAATTGCCTAATTCAGCTCATGCTCGCATCTCAACCGTCGTGCCCTTAAGTTCCCAATCGAGCCGTCGGACCGAACTGGAGTTCCTACCGGCGGCGCTGGAGGTTCTCGAAACTCCGGCGTCCCCGGTGGGCCGGGCGGTTTCGGCTCTCATCGTGGCGTTCTTGGCGGGCGCCATCGCTTGGGCATGTCTGGGGCATGTCGAAATTATCGCGGTTGCGCCGGGCAAGATCGTGCCAACGGGGCGTACCAAAGCGGTGCAGCCGTTGGAAGCCGGCATCGTATCCGCGATCCATGTCCAGGATGGCGATCGCGTCAAAGCCGGCCAGGTGCTGATCGAACTTCATTCAACGATCGTCAATGCCGAGCGCCTTCGTACGGCGCATGATCTTCTGAAAGCTCAGCTAGACACCGCAAGATTGCTTGCGTTGCGCGAAGCCGGTGGGAGCAGCGATCTTCATTTTGTGGCGCCACCTCAGGCGTCAGAAGCAGAAGTCTCGAAGGCACAGGCTGCGATGCTCGCGCAAGCCAGCGAACAGGAGCAAAAACTTGCTGCCCTCGATAAGCAAATCGACCAGAAGCGCGCCGAGATGGAGGAGATTGAGGCCAGCATCGCGAAGGTTCAGGCCTCGCTGCCGCTAGTGAAGGAGGAGGCCGGTGTTCGCGAAAAGGCTATGAAAATCGAGTTCGGAAACAAGATCGCTTATCTCGAGGCCCAAACCAAACTCGTCGATCAACAGAATGAGCTTACGGTTCAGCAGCGCCATGCGAACGGAACAGCGGCTGCCCGCGAAGCCCTCGAGCGACAACGCGATCAAGCCCGAGCCGAGTACACCCACAAAATCCTGAGCGACCTAAGTGAGGCCGAACAAAAGGTAGCGGAGCTGACCCAGGATTTGGTCAAGGCGGATCAGAAGATCGAGGAGCGGCGACTACGCGCGGCGGTCGACGGGACGGTTCAGCAGCTTGCCGTTCATACCCTCGGTGGCGTTGTAACGCCGGCGCAACAGATAATGCTCATTGTTCCCGAGGATAGCCATCTCGAGATCGAAGCCATGGTCTCGAATGATGACATAGGTTTTGTGCGTCAGGGACAGGCCGCTGAAATTAAGGTCGGCACATTCGATTTTACTCGCTATGGCCTTCTGCATGGCCGGGTCTTGAATGTGTCGGATGATGCCGTCGTCGAGGATAGCGCGGCCAAGGTCAATTCAGCGAATTCGCCCAAGTCGCCGGACACAAGCAACGGCTCAGGAGATCCTCAGCGGCAAAGACTTGGTTACCAAGCCCGCGTCTCGCTAGATCGCATGAAAATGCAAATCGAGGACAAGCTTGTCAATCTGGAGCCGGGGATGGGGGTGACCGTGGAAATCAAGACGGGATCCCGTCGCGTTATCGAATACCTTTTGTCACCACTGCTGCGCTATAGGCACGAGAGCCTGAGGGAACGGTGAGGTGATGAAGAATTTTGTGGACCAAAAGAAAAGCGAGGTGAGCATGCGCAAGATGCATTTCATTTCAGGATTGCCACGCTCGGGCTCGACGCTTTTGTCGGCCTTGCTGAGGCAAAATCCGCGAATGTCGGCCGCGATGACCAGTCCGGTTGCGTCTCTGGTCGGCGCCGTGCTGCCGAAAATGAGCGGCGCAAGCGAGTTCTCATCGTTTTTCAACGATGAGCGCCGCAGGACCATCATCAAAGGCATCTTTGAAGGTTACTACGCCGACGTCGGGCCCGAGAAAATTCTCTTTGATACAAACCGCACGTGGGCAGCCAAGGCGCCGCTGCTAAAGGAGATATATCCGAATTGCCGGATCATCTGCTGTGTCCGCGAGGTAGGCTGGATCATTGATAGTGTTGAGCGGATGCTCCGCAAGAATCCGATGCAGTTGTCGCGCGTCTTCAATTTTCAGGCAGGAGGAACCGTATATTCCCGTGTCCAGTCGCTCATGAATTCCGATAACGGCTTTGTTGGACTTGCCTGGGCCTCATTGAGGGAGGCATGGTTTAGCGACAGCGCGAAACGGCTGATCGTCATCAACTACGACAGCTTCGTGCGCAATCCGGCAATCGTGATGAATCGCCTTTACGCCGAGCTCGGCGAACCGGCCTTTGCTCATGATTATGACAACGTGGCTTACGACGAGCCGGACTACGATGCTCACTTAGGTATGCCCGGGATGCACAAGGTGCGTGACAAAGTCGAGCATCAATCACGAGAACCATGCGTGCCGCCCGACGTATTTGCGAAATATAGCGATGCAAATTTCTGGCTGAGCCCAGAGGGTAATCGCCGGGGAGCCGTCGTATTGTGTTGAAGGTCCTATGACCTTGCGGCCGGCGGTGTGATCATTCCCGCACCGATTGGCATACCTCCGGCATGTAGGAGTTTAGGATGAACGCGCCAAGCATCATAAGGTCAAAAACTAGCATGCTGCCGCCACATCTGCGGCGGCTCGAGGCTGAATCCATCGAGATCCTGCGTGAGGTGGTCGCCGAGTTTAGGAAACCCGTTTTGCTCTATTCGATCGGCAAGGACTCGAGCGTGATGCTTCACCTTGCGGCCAAGGCATTCTATCCAGCCAAAATACCGTTTCCGCTGATGCACATAGATACGACGTGGAAGTTTCGCGAGATGATCAGCTTTCGGGACGAGACTGTGAGGCGGCTTGGTCTTGATCTGATCGTACATGTAAATCAGGAGGGAATTTCAAGAGGCGTCAACCCGATCAGCTCGGGATCGGCGTTACACACGCGGGTAATGAAGAGTGATGCCCTCAAGCAAGCGCTCGATCTCCACCACTTTGACGCGGCACTTGGCGGTGCTCGGCGCGATGAGGAAATGAGCAGGGCCAAGGAGCGCATCTTCTCTCTTCGTTTGCCCGGGCACGTGTGGGATGCCCGAAATCAGAGGCCGGAGCTGTGGAATCTCTTCAACGCCCGCATCCGCCAGGGCGAAACGATGCGCGTGTTTGCGATGTCGAATTGGACGGAGCTCGACATCTGGGAATACATCATGCGGGAGAATATACCTGTCGTTCCGCTCTATTTTGCCAAGACGCGACTCACCGTTCATCGCGACGGAAATTTAATTGTGGTCGATGACGACCGGCTTCCGTTGCGCCCGAACGAAATGCCCGAATACAGAATGGTCCGTTTCCGCACACTCGGATGTTATCCCTTGACTGGTGCTATCGAATCCAGAGCTGCGACAGTAAGCGGCATTCTTGCAGAATTAGAGCAAGCCGACGTCTCTGAGCGTCAGGGACGTTTGATTGACGCCGATGAGGCGGCGTCAATGGAGCGAAAAAAGCGCGAAGGTTATTTTTAGATGGATATGAGCCTCACAAGGGAGTTCGCCGCCATCGGCAGCAAAGACCAGCTGCGCTTGCTAACTTGCGGCTCTGTCGACGACGGCAAGTCGACACTGATTGGTCGCCTCCTGCATGATAGCGGGTCGATTTGTCGGGATCAGCTACAGGCAGTCGCACGCGACAGCGCCAGATACGGCACGGGTGCCGGTGAGATTGATCTTGCGCTGCTCGTGGATGGTCTCGAGGCTGAACGCGAGCAGGGCATCACTATTGATGTCGCGTATCGGTTCTTCACCACGCTTCGACGCTCCTTTGTCGTCGCCGATACTCCGGGCCACGAACAATATACTCGGAATATGGCCACCGGTGCATCCAATGCCCAACTTGCGATCATTCTCGTGGATGCGCGCAAGGGAGTGGTAACGCAAACTAAACGTCACTCCGTGATTTGCTCGCTGCTAGGTATCCGACACGCTGTGTTGGCTGTAAACAAGATCGACTTGGTCGATTATCGAAGAGAAGTCTTTGACCGAATCGTGCGCGATTACGAAGCGTTCTCCTCGATTTTGCGTTTTAAGTCGGTGGTAGCGGTGCCCATCTCGGCGCGATTCGGTGATAACGTCATCAGTCGATCCGTCAAAACTGGCTGGTATCGCGGCCCTTGTTTGTTGAATTATCTGGAAACTGTTGACGTCCAGCGGGAGAACGTTGGCCAGCCCTTCCGCTTCCCAGTGCAGTGGGTGAACAGGCCGAGCCCGGATTTCCGCGGTTATGCTGGAACAGTCGCCTCAGGGAGCGTCGCAGTCGGTGACGAGATCATGGTTGCTGGCTCGGATCGTAAGTCGGTGGTCAAAGAGATCGTCACGTATGATGGCGAACTAGCGTGCGCTGGGGCCGGCGATGCGGTGACTATTACGCTATCGGACGAAATCGACATCGGCCGCGGTGACGTTATGGTAAAGCCGGTGGAACAACCGGATTTTGCCGACCATTTTGCGGCAAATCTGATCTGGATGGGGCAAGAGGCCATGATACCGGGCCGGTCGTATGCGTTCCGGATCAGCACGCGTTCGATCTCTTTGGGCAGCATCACGTCAGTCAAATACAAAGTCGATGTGGATAGAGGTGGGCATCTGGCAGCCCGAACTTTAAGCCAGAATGAAATCGGTTTCTGCAACATTGAGCTAGCGGTGCCGACAGCCTTTGATCCTTATGAAGCGAACCGGCTGACTGGGTCCTTCATCATCATTGACCGTTACACTAACGAAACTGTCGGCGCTGGAATGATTGTCTTTCCTTTGAGCCGCGCCGCCAATGTCGCTTGGCAGCCGCTCTCGGTTGGTGTGGACGAGCGCGCAGCCCTAAAGCGCCAAAAACCATGCGTCGTTTGGTTCACCGGTCTGTCCGGTGCAGGGAAGTCAACCATTGCCAATCTTCTTGACCAGAAGCTTTTGTCAATGTCCCACCACACAATGCTCTTGGACGGCGACAATCTCAGGCGTGGTCTCAATCGGGATCTTGGGTTTACCGAGGCCGACAGGGTCGAGAACATCCGCCGTGCAGGGGAGGTGGCCAAACTGATGGTTGACAGCGGCTTGATCGTAATCTGTGCGTTCATCTCACCGTACGGAGCGGAACGCGAGATGGTGCGCGGTCTCGTAGGCGACGATAACTTCATCGAAGTTTTCGTTGATACGCCTCTCGGCGAATGCATGCGGCGTGATCCAAAAGGACTCTACTCGAAGGCCAAATTGGGCAAGCTAAAAAATTTCACGGGAGTGGACGCCCCTTACGAACCACCGGTCGATGCTGATGTTCATTTGAGGACGCTGGGCGTAGGGCCAGAGCCGTTGGCCGACGCCGTACTAAGCTCATTGGTAGCACGCGGATTCGTTGGACAAGCTTGTTGATGGAGTTCGATTCCGTTTTGTAAGCGGGTTCGATTCCACTGCGTTGAAGGGGAAATTCTCAAGTGTTTTCAGTGGCGCCATTTTGTCGGCGAAATCTGCATTTCCGAAGCGCTCTATTCGGCGCCCGGTGTAACCGAGCGGTTCAGCACGTCACTGCCTTCGATGCACCGCTGCAAGGCATCCAAGGTGACGCATGCATGCATCGCATTAAAAGACTGCGGTCAGCGCGTTTGGGACGATTAGGCCGCCTCAGTTGCATAAAGCCGTGGCGACAGTAGGTCCGCAATAGCATCGGGATCGGCCGTCATGGCGTTTCGATTGCGCCACCGCCGTTACCGCCGAGGCCTGATTAATCGCTCCGGGTGAGCCCATAGGGCGCGAGCGAGCCGGGAACTCAGGTGATTACTTGGCAGTTGAAAGCCTTACGCAAGACGCGAGTTCGAGATGGACGGCAAGACGACCAAGGAGGATGGCGATCAACTCGACCCGATGCCGGAATTGCCTGACGATACGCCGGTAGATCGCGTTCGGTTTCCAGCACGCATCTACAAGGCGCTGGAGGCGGGAGGCTTTAAGACCATAGGCGAGATCCGAGAAGCCTCCGATGAAAGACTGCTCAATCTGCAAGGTTTGGGGGCCGGCTCAATCTCCGATCTTCGTGCAACGTTGGGGCTGCCATCTAGTGATGGAGTTAGTCCATTAGAAAAAAAGCCGCGCTGACCGGACAGAAAATACCGATCGCGCCGGTGGGGATGCTTACTTCAAGGCCATCGGAGCAAAGATTGTGGCCACTGAAATGACGCGGCAGCAGAAGGCGCGTGGATGGGAGGACATTGTTCAATTCACGCGTTCAAGCTTTCCCGAATATCCCGTGCTACCGCTCGTGCTGCCTGACAAGACTTACGCTTCCGACCTCACCCTTCAAGATGGACGCATCCGCGGCATTTACCTGGGGCCGTCGCACACTCCGGATGGCATATTCGCCTTTTTCCCGGAGGAAAAAGTGCTCTATGGCAATTGCATTCAAGGAGAAGCTCGGCAACTTGAAATATGCTGACCTTGCCGAATAACCAAAAACTCTACGAAGATTAAGAGCGTCCCGATAATCGTAGTTCTTGTGCTGACGTAACCGGATTCTGACTTAGGTGAGTGCCAACATCAACCGATAGGGCTGCGCCAGTGTCGGTGGATCAGCTCCAAGGTCGTGTCGACCGCTGCGCTCATATGCATATACATCCTTGGCCTTCAGTACCCGGCATCGTGTCGCGCAGGCTGGTCCTTGGATCACCGGAATTCATCAAACCCGCGTTCTGGACGCCAGCCAACTGGATCGGCAATCCAACGGTTTATGTCGGATTCATGCCAGCCGGTGCCGTTGGCGCTGATCTTGATTTTGGTCGGGAACGTGCCCGCGGCGATCTTGCGGTAGATAGTGGATCGAGACAGCCCGGTCCTGGCGAGAACGGTTTTCAAACGGATGATACGATCTGGTTCGCGCATAGCTGCGCTGCCTCCTGCTGGCTGTTTCTGACGGCTTCTGAGGCCAGACAGGACAGCCGTTGCCGACGGGCAAGAGCAATTTACATGTCGTAGTATGATGGCGTTTGGTCGGCGGCAAATAGGATGGATCAGATTCCGAGGCCGCGTCCTCTGCCGAGGTCGATGCCGTGAGCGAAAGCAAGTTCAAGGCCGAGCCGTCGTCCTGATTCGAAGGAGATGCCAAGCTCCCGCTTGCGGTTCTCGAGGAGGGATTCCAGTTGTGGATCGCGCTCGAGGCTTCGCGCCATGTCGCCCATCGCCGAGCGCGTGGCCCTGTAGCCGGACATGTCGCCCGCCTGATACTGGCGTAGGCTGGACTGATCGAGTTTCTGCCAGTGCTCCACGAAGCGGTCGGCGTAGCGGCCTGGATCGATTCGCAGTTCGGTCTCAAGCTGGAGCGCGCGAATGGCGCGGTTGACCCGGCCTCCAGCCGCCTCGTGGGCAAGGTCCGGATCCTTCTTGTAGGCGGCTTCAGCGTCGACCGAGCCATAGGGCCGCACCTCCTCGAAGATTTTTCGGACCTTTTGCAGTTCTTTCACCTGCTCGGGACTTGCCTGGCCGCCCATCTCCTGCGCTTCGAAGATCGCATCCACGGCGCGGGCATGGCGCACGAGCATCCGAGTGCGGAAACGACGCATTTCCTTTTCCAGGTCTTCCGCCGCCTTCCGCTCCGGCGCTTCGGTCTCGCGCCGCTCGCCTGCGGTAACACTCCTTTCCCTTTCCGGTGTTTCCCGTTCCAGCCTCCGTCCGCCATCCATGCCGGGCAAATCTGAAGGAGCGTGGGGCCCTTCGAACATGTTGCGCACTTTCTCCGGCACGACCTTGCGCACGATCTCGACAACGCGCTCCCGGAAGGTGATGCCGCGCCGCTCGGCGTACCTCTGTGCCGGATCGGCGCGATCGTAGTCGGATACCATGTCCTTGGCGCGATCGCGCGACAGGGTGCGGACAAGCTGCCCCTCGCTGGCAAAATCGTCGCGGCCATAATGCAGCTCCACGCCTTCTCGGTGCCGCGACAGGGCGACATAGCTGCTGTGGGCATCCATACCGGGCGTCGCCAGTACATGGGCGTGGTCCACCGTCATGCCCTGCGCCTTGTGAATGGTCGCCGCATAGCCATGATCGATCCGGTCATAATCCTTGAGGTCGAAGCCAACGGAGCGGCCATCGTCGGTCTGCACGGTCATGGACCGCACGCTCACTTGTTCGATGGTGCCGAGCGTGCCGTTCTTGACGCCAAGACCGCGCTCGTTTTGCAGGAACATGATGCGATCCCCACTGGCGAAACTTCGCTCGCCGCGCTCGACCACAAGGCGCACCTCATCCCCCAGGTCGCCGGCAGCCCGCATCCGCTCCCGTGCGGCCTCATTGAGGGCGCGGACCTCGTCGTTTGTATGGGTGAGGATGATCCGGCTACGCTCCGGCTCAGACCGCCGCTCGCGATCCCAACGCTCGATCAGATTGCCGCGCGCATGCTCGCGGGTTTGAGCCTCATGTACCATGTCGTGGGAGCGGTAGGCTTCCAGCGCATTCCCGGTTTTGCCATTGGCGAGATCGCGCGTGGCGTCGCGCTGCCAGTCCTCCCGCTGGCGGCGTATCTCACCGATTTCAACGCCGCCATGGCGCTCATGGATCGAGCGGAACGCCGCGCCCGCTTCGATCGATTGCAACTGCTTGGGATCGCCAACGAGCACCACCTTTGCGCCAGCCTCGGCGGCATGGGACAGCACGCGCTCCAACTGCCGCGTGCCGACCATGCCGGCCTCGTCGATGACCAGGACATCGCGCGACGTGAGTAGGTCGCGGCCCTGTCCCCAGCCATGCTCCAGGCTGGCGATCGTGCGTGACGATATGCCCGATCCGCTTTCGAGATTTTCTGCCGCGATGCCAGAAAGGGCCACGCCCCGGACCTCGTAGCCCGCGGCCTCCCAGGCCTCCCGCGCCACGCCCAATACCGCGCTCTTGCCCGTTCCGGCATGGCCGACCACGACGCCCAAATCGCGTCCATCCGTGATATGCACCAATGCATCGGCCTGCTCGTCCGAAAGGACAAGCCCGCGTTCTTCCGCACGCGCCAGCGCCGGTCCGCGATCCCCATCACGGACCTCATGGCGACCCCGTTCGGCTATCACCTCAGCCGCGCGGTACAGGCGTTGTTCCGCCTCGATCATTCCGCGGGTGGTGAAGCGATCTTCGCCGCTGATATCCTTGCCGAGTTGGACCAGATCTGGGACGCCCCGTATCGCGCGCATGACTTCGTTGAACTGGTCGATGCCGTCGCTGTACCGGTGCGCGAACTTCGCCAGGTCGCGCTGCGTGAACGTCGATTGTTGATGTGTGATGGCGTCCAGTGCGACGGAGGGATCAGCGATGATCCGCGCACCATTGCCGCGCGCGATCTCGCGGTGCATCTCCGCGCGGTCGGCTTCGAGCTCTTTGCCTCCTATGCCCCGACCCTCGATACGTTTGGCGGGCGCGCCAATCTGGCTCTGCGGCTCCAGTGCAATGCCCTGTGCTTCAAGGCTGCGATGGTCGATGCGCGCGTCGATGTCGAGTTCGGCCAGGCGTTCGTTGGCAAGTTCAGCCCAGCGTTCGCGCCAGCGCTCGACCATCTCGGTGCGGTTCCAGTCTCGCACCTTCTGGCCAAAACCATTTTCGTCCACCGCGCGCATGGTCAGCATGACATGGGCATGGGGTTTGGGCATGCCGTCCTCGGCCATGTCCCAATGCACATTGAGATCGGCGATCATGCCTCGATCCACGAATTCGCCCCGAACGAAGTCGCGGGCGAGTTCGATGCCGTCGCGCTCACTCATCTCGCGCGGAAGGGCGAACTCGACCTCGCGGGCAAGTTGGGCATCCTTCCTGACTTCGAACGCCTCGACATCGTTCCACAGCCGTTCGCGGTCGCGCCATGCTTCCGGCGCATTCTCCGGCAGCATCACCTCGGAATGGACGACGCAGCGCTTGCCTGAAAAGTCGTGGCTGCGGTCTAAGCGCTCGTCGCGCAGCCGCGAGCCCGAACGGTAGGCGGCTGATGCCACCGCGCTTGCGCCGGATTTGCGGCCAATGACCTTGACGTGAAGATGATAGATCGCCATCGCGACCGGATCATCTACATGGCGAAGCGCACGTCGGCATGACGTATAAGCGCGCCCTCCCTCGAAAAATTCTCGGGAGGGACTACCGCGTCCCAGGCCGTCCTGACGACCCTAAGGCATAATGCTCAGGGCTCAACTATCATCGCTCCACCAACATTGCTGGAGGACGCGATGCGCAAGCCGAGGGATTTCGACGGGGAACTGAAAGCGCTTCAAGACAAGGCGGGCGATCTCAAGAGCCGCAAGGTGCAGCAGCTTGGTGAACTGGTCATCGCCACCGGGGCAGATGCACTTAGCTCCCATGAACTGGCCGGCGCCCTGATCGTGCTGGCCGAGACAAAAGAGGCCGGAAAGAGGGAGGCATGGGCCAGGCGCGGGGCAGCATTTTTTCAAAGCCGGCCGCGGCGAAATGCACCAACAACTGACCGCAACGCAGACGGCGCTCCTGCGCAATCGAGCGGCGGGCAACCGACACCAAGCCGCAAGGGCGCGGCATGACATGCGTACATGGCAGGTCGAGCGCCGCAAGCGCACGCGGCACCTCATCGAACTGGGCGGCCTCGTCGTCAAAGCCGGTATCGTGGACCTGACCGGCGACGACCGCGCCACGATCTTCGGCGCGCTGCTCTGGAGCGCCGACAAGCTCAAAAGTGATCAGGGCGAACGAGCGCGAGCGCTGTGGGCCGCAAAGGGGAAGCAAGCCTTTGAGGCGGACCCGGTGACACGCACGGGGACAAATCGAACTGGTCCAGCAGTTCGTCGTTGACGCGAACAATGGTATGTTAGCCGAATGGCTGCGCGTCGGGGTGACGTTCAATCATGCGATGAGCGCTGCGAGGGGAGACTACGGAAGTCCGGTTTAGCGGATCTGTATCCAATGGGTGAATTTGCTTTTGAGCCGATCAAGGTGAATGCCAGCGCCCCCGGGCGGCGAATGCGTGCTTCGGACGTTCGATGACGTTGGGGCTTTCATTTTGAAGAACGTCGAACTTCCTCGCCGAAAGTTGCCGTGCTGGCAGGCTGTCCGGCAGGATTTGGCGCAGGCCCGTTTTGGGGCGAGAAGGGCGGAAGTCCACACGGCGATGCGCAGAGCCCTGTTTGAAGAGGGTTGGCTTGCCGAGTAGCATACGATCCTCTCGAGTGGTTTGAGATGCGTCGCGCTTTTCTTTACGCTTAGGCGCGCGCCCGTAACTCACCGGCGGCCTTCCCAGGCCCGGCAAATCGCCGCCGGGGCAGTCGTCGCCGGCTGCGATCCCAACTGAAGTAAAACCGGCAAAGGCTTGCCGCTAATGCGCGGCGCCTGAGGAGATTGCGACCAATGAAAGAGCCCGCAGGAAGCGCTTCCTGTGGAGCTTCGTTTTTCAACGCGATCTCGGCAGCGGCATTACTTGGGCGGGTGCAAATCGCCTTGAAGCCAGCGGCCAAGGGCCTTGGAAGGCGTAGAATCTTCAAACGCGGCCAGGGTCGTGAGCACGTGATTGCAGACGGCGCATTCAAACGTATGCAGGTCGATGCCAGGGCGTGCCGGCTCGATGCTGACGAGCATCATCGCGGCTTTGCATTTCGGACAGGCGGGGCGCTCGAATGCAACCGGTGAAATGGTGGACGGCGGGCGTTGAGGTTGGGCCATAGCGACTCCCTGCGCAGAGGCGGGAGCGCAACGCTCTCGGTCACCGGCAAATGCCAAGATGCGGAACGGTGATTGCGCACGTATACGCCGCTGCGACCTGAGACGCGAGTCAATTGGGGCTTGGCGCCGCAGGCACCGGAACCGCCAGCGGCTGGTAAGTCATCGCCGGCGGTTACGCCGCTGACAGTGCCGAAAATGTGCCGCCGGGCTCGAAATGCGCGGTCCCGTCGGCGGCCCTGTTTCAAACTCGGCCCCGATGCCGGCCACTGAAACTGAGCAACGGCCGTGCCAGCAACAACTACCCGCCGGAATGAGCCCGGCCGATGCCGTGACAGGAAAGGCGCTGTACCACAAGGCCCAAGTGTCGGAGCGAGTGGAGCCGAGGTGACCACTGTCTGCTGGGCGATCACCGCCGCGAGAGCGGGTCCGGAGCACCAGGGCGCGGGGCGTGACGTCGCCGCTCCCATACCGAGCGCAATGAGCGTCGTCGCGATCAGCGGATCGATCATCCTGGTGGAGGTAAGTATAGAAACGAATGACGCTGGGAATGCCGCGTGATTCAGCCTCTTCACGCCGCTGCTCGCGGGAGATCATCGAAAAGCTTCGCAAGCACTTGCATCAGGTGCCAAACGGAACGACAGCCTTAATTTTTTGCCGTACGCTGCGGTAATGGATCGCGCCATCCTGCGACAGCATCTCGCCCAAGCCGAGCGGCACGTAGCCGAAGGTAAGCGCCACCTGCTGCGCCAAGAGGAACGGATCGCAGAGCTCGACCGAGATGGCCACGACACCGTCGAAGCAAGGAGGTTGCTCGCCACATTGAGAGCTACCCAGCGCCTCCACGAACAAGATGTTGAACGCCTTCTAGGCGAGTTGGGAAAATAGGGCGCTGGCGGCGTCTTTTCATTTCGCCGCCACCGGATGTAGTGGTCCCACTCCGGTCTCCTTTCGAAGACAGAGCCGATGCGATTTGCTCGCCGGGAGTAATATCCAAAGTGATCAGGAGCCAAGACTAATTAACATGGGTTAATCCGCATCGGAGAAGGCGAATTACGCCGCCTGACAAGCAGAAGGACGTAGTTGAAATCTATCTCGGGCACATGCTGGTGCGCCTGGAGGCGCTGCGTGCATCCATCGGCCAGGAGTACGAATCGAAGCCCGCCAAGAAGCAAATAAAGGCGGCCGGGCAGAAGGAGATGCTGCCACTGATCGAGGGCAGGAGCGCCGGCTGGCCTCGGCAGATTTCGGCTTTGAACCAACCCGTGTCGGACGCATTTAACCCTGCAGGCGCTTCTCGCCGGAAGATAAGGCTTCAGCGAGCGACTAAATGGCAAGCTCCTCGACGACAGGTGTCCATCTCGTCCGCGTCTTGACCGACGACCGCGCGAACAGGCTTTGGGTTGCCGCGGCATCATCTCCCGAGGAAGCGGTGAACCTGGTTCTAAGCGCCATTCCGGAGGGCTGGTCCGCCTCGTTGTTGCAGGAACAGTTGACCCCGGCCGAGATAGAAGGGCTCAATCTGAAGCACGGGGAAGCGCACCAAATCACCCGCACCATCCGCATGAGTTGACGGCTAGATCGAGCCAATTGAAATTTTCCGGGAAAGTCGCGCCGCTGGATCGAAAGAAAGCGCTGGCGCCGGAGCGATCAGAACCGCAAACTCACTGCCATCATCGGCCGAGGCACTGTCCGTAGGCGTCGGTGACTGAGAGACCGATCGTGCTCCCGCCTGCAAGGCAGAGGAGTGCGCCGATGTCGATCTATTCGTACGATCACCAAATTCTTGCACGCTCACGCGAAATCATACGCCAATCGTTCGAATTGCTCCGGTGGAGCGAGGCGTATGTTCGGCGTGGCGACAATCATACAGGTGAAAGCGTAGAACCGAAAAATGACGCAGGCTGCACCGATGAAACAAACGGTCCACGATCTCCTGAAAAGGGCGGATAAAGCCATCGAGGCAGCGAAAGTTCTTCGTCAGGAGCGCGCACGTATCCTGGATGCAGCTAGAACGTGGAGGCGCGACGCTCAAGAAGCCGTTCGGCAACTCCAATCCAGCCTTATGATGAGTCGGGCTTAATGATCGGACCCACAATGAGGTGGTAGCTCGGGACCCAAGCAGTATTCCAGCTTTCCAGCGTTACGCCGCAAAGAACGCACTCGAAGCTGCTTACTTCTCGTGCCGGTGCCATTGATTCCACCCGGCGGTAGACGGCGCCGCATTTGCAGTTTCGATGCTGATCTTTCATGGACCGGATGTAGGCCGATTCACGCCTCGTGCCCAGCCGGACATTGGTACATACCGCAAGTCCCAGGAGAGGTCGCAGCATGGACCGTTCGATGGTCTTAGAGCGGCTGGAAATGCCCCGACGGCCCCTTGCCGAGAGTGATGAGCACGTTGCCCGGCAGCGTGAGATCATCGCGAAAATCAAGAAGCGGCGGCAGCGACCCGGCACACGGCGGCGAAAATCCATTCTATCATGGGATTGAGAACGGCTGTCAACGATCGGCGCGATCGCAGCAGCCGCAAGATGCTTCGTGATGCGATCGAGGTCGGTACCGAAGGCTCGGAATAATCGTCAGTTCGTGACGTTTTGGCGCTCGCTATTCGCAGGCGGTCGGCGTAGGGTAACTCATCACCGCGCGTCCCATGGCATCTCTCGGTGACTGAGAGTAACGAAACGCTCCCGCCGAAAAGACAGGAGCGCGCAGTGTCCCGGTTTCGCCTAGTCGACTGGATCGTACCGCCGGTGATCGTCCCGCTCTTGCTTCTGCTTTTGATTATCGTAGTGGCTGCGTTGCATGGATAGCGCGGCGCAGCTGAAATACTTGGTCAGCGGGAATAATCATTTTGGCCGCGTCAGCGTCGGCCGTCCCACCGCGGTGGAGGCCCTGAAGAAGGCAAAGGACCTCTTGGAGCGAGGTTATATGGACGTGCGAATATGCACGCCGCGGGGCAAGATCCTGCTGTCCAATGAGTTCGATCAACTCGAAGGATAGCGGGATACCAAGGGCCATCGTTCCAAACGGGGCCGAGGACAGCAATGGGCGAGGACAGCAATGAACCCGAGAGCGTTCAAGACGGCGTGCGAGCTCCAGGACGTGATTGTTGAACAGGCGAGAGCGCTTCACGGGCCGTGGCCTGTGGGAATGACGCTTTTCGTATTTGACGACGCCTATGGGTGGAGCGCGAGCATCAGCCCACCGGCTTCGGAGGCCGACAATCGTTATCGCACCTGCATGCTTGATCTGATCTCGAAACTCAGGGCCAAATACGATCTGAATGCGCCTCGCCTTTCGGAGCCGGATGATCTTTGCTGATACGAACCTAACCTACGCTGCATCAATTTACGTTGTCCTCAAACCCGGGAGCTCGATATGGCAAAAGGTCAGCAGAGAGGCAATCGGGAGGCCAAGAAGCCGAAGAAAGAGAAGGCCAAGGTCATTGCCGCCGCGCCGAGCCGAAAAGCGGCAGCGTGGCAGCCAAGCTTTGCTTCCGACAAGAAGAAATAGAGACGGTTGGGCCTCATCTCGCGGCTGGCAATTCCGGCCCGGCGCCAGAAACCTCACACGTTCAGCTTGCGCGCGATCGAGGCGTTTCCGGGTTGCTCAGCTTGCGACCTTACGGGTGAGTGCTCGATCCATGCTGATCTTCGCCAAGAGCATCGGTTCCCGATCCTCAGCGGCGTCGGCCAGCGTTTGAGCGGCAAGCCGCCATTCGGGGGCATCACGCTCCATTGCGGGGAGGCTTTTGATAAAGTTATCGGCTTCTCGCAGAGTTCTGGCCGGTTTTCCTCGGAGTAAGGGCAAGGGTTGAGCAAACGGACGATCCCAAGACATAGGCGTCACTTCCTAGAGCCACAGAGAAAAGTATGCACGGCGTACATTCGCTAACCGCCCTTGGTAGATTGGCGGTTCGCACATCAGATGTTTAGGTGTCGCGCCCAGCTTTGCCGCGCGGGTGAGCTGCGGGAAAAAGCCTGTCGGTGGAGCGGTCGAGATGCTTTTCCGTACCTCTCGCGTCGCTCAGGTGACCTACAAGTTCGCCGGACGGGCGATAGATATTGACCCCTTTTACATCGTAGAGCTTCTTGCCCGTGAGGTCGAAGATCTCCGAGCCGCGTACCACCGCAACGCAGATGCCGCTGCTATTGAAAATACCGCCGCTCACGAACGACCGCCTATCGAGGCCCCCGGTAAAGATGCGCTCTTCTGGTGGCAATAGCCAGACAATTGATCTATCTGCGCTGCGGCCGATCTAGCCGCACTTTCTGGAATTCCTCAGGACCCTTGATCAAACGACCCTTTCGGCTGGATTTCTCTGTGTTGTCGGGTGCTCCGGCAGTCAGGCTATCGATTGCTGTCGATGCCAGCTCCTTGGCACGATTAGCGCGCGCTTCGGATCCTTGTTTTGATCTGGTCCGGATGCCTAAGCCGAGCTCGACAAGGCGGCGGATGGCTTCGGAGCGGCCGAGGGGGGTGTCCTGCTTTACGATCCAAGCATCGATCGAAGCGATGGTATCTTCGGGCCAGCGCGTGCCGATTTGAACGTCTTGGCCGCGCCTGCCTCGCCGTTTTTGGGTAGTAGCTTTTCTTGTCGATCTCATCTTGGGCTCTTAGCCAATGTCAATGGGCCTCCAATTGAGGCACTCCGTCAATCCTGTCGGCGATCGCGAGAAGGCAGCTACGACGTTAGCGCCGCTGGCTCGGATCGAACTCTTCAAGAAAATCCAACGCAGTGCTGATCTGGTTTAGCTCGCACTCGATATCCATTCGTTCATTAGCAGTGAGATCGGTCTTGAGCCGCCGCTCAATCAATTGCTGTCTGCGCAGAAGCAGATTTGCTACGACCGGCATGGCGCGCTTCCATCTCACTCGCGCAACCGGCCCTATTGCGACTACCAGTTCTAGGGTGTTCGGCTTTCTGGTTCACCCCAGTGCTTCCGGTAAGGTCGCCAGCGGTTCGGGGCAGTCTCGTTCAAGCCGTTGCACGCTCATCATCCTGTTCAGAAAGCGACGAACGATCAGGTCGTTCCTATGAAGATGGATCGGTTCCCAAAAAAGAGACCCCCGCCCCTAGGGGGTTCGCCGTCAAACCGGCCTCTGCAGGGGGCGCGAAACTTCAGGGAAGATGTTCATATTCGGTACACCCCAGGGGGGAGCTCGGAGCCGACCCTTCGTGGCGAGACATGCAACGACTTCAGCGACCTTTGCACGTCGGCACCGAGCTCGTTGTCGAGTTGCGCTGGACCTGACCCATCTGCTTCTAAAACGCTACGTGGATCGGCTAGCCTTGTGGCCTTGTTGTGATAACCCCAGCCCGCAATTCTGTGCTGCTTCTGGCGTTAACGCGCGGCTTGCGGACCGGAGCGGCGATCAATCCGTCTCGGATCGCCTGTTTGCGTGCCAGCTTCCGCAGCCGCCGCGCCGCTTCGGCTTTCTCTCGCGTAGCTCTGACCGATGGCTTCTCGTAGAAGCGTCGCCGGCGCATCTCTCTGAACAGCCCCTCCCGCTGCATCTTCTTCTTCAATACACGAAGCGCCAGTTCCACGTTGTTGTCTCGAACGAATACCTGCAAGCGCGTCACTCCTATCCGATTATCGGCGAGCAAAATCGAGCTATCCCGCAAGCGGGCGCATTCAAATCCGAGGTACGAGATTCACTTGAAAACGATCCCGGTAACGAGAGCAGGGACTCCGGGAGGCGATGCGGAGCCGCCGCAATCACCTACATCGGGAGCGGGCAGCCTATCAGATATCGGCGGTTCAGCCGATGCTGACCTCACCATGCAGTCTCTACATCGAAATAGCCAGCCTTTTCTTCTTCGAACCGATGCTTATGGTGACTGCGGCAATTTCGGATGGTCTGAGCGCTCGCACGTTCCAGCGGCTGTTGTCTCGCGCGCGTCTTTGTACACTCCGCGTCGCGGGCCGGCAGAATTGCTTGCAGCGGACGTTGACTTTCTTTGGGGAAGGGTCCAATCGACGGTGATCCGATGCTCAATCCTACCGATAAGGTGGACGTCATGCCCAAGAGTGTTCGGATCACCCCTGAGCCCGCGCAAGGCAAGGGACAGGCTGTCATCTTCATGCCGGCGATCGGTCCGGTTCGGCATCTGTGCCGTCTCCAGACGACTTTTCGCGCGAGGGACGAGGCGTTCAGCTGTTTCTACAAACGTCGCACCGAGTTCGAGCGCGTCGCGCGTGCCCGACTCGCATCTAGCAACATCGAAGAAGGCGTGATTGAGCTAGCGATGCTGTAGGCCCGCTTGCGGTCATACATCGCACTCCGACGAGCAAAGTGCGACACGAACGACGCGTCCCAAGCCGCATCGGACGTGGAGAACCGAAAATCGCCCCCCTTGGTCGGATAAGAGACTCTGATGCCCACTCTCAAGAGGTTGGAAGAACTTGCGGGCGTCGGCCGCGACTTTATCGGCCTGCAGTTCAGGCTTACGCCCGATGAGCTGATGCACTCTATCGATCAGCTGTGGGTTCTCGGCTACTGCTTTGGCGTCCTTGATGCTGTGAGACAAAAAGCTCAGTTAGGAGATGCGGTCGAAGGACTGTCACTTGTAGCTGTCGGTTTTTTCTTGCTGATGTCGGACGAGACCAAGGGAGCCGATATGATGCGGCAAGCACTCAATCGTCAGGAAGATCCAGGCTTCGCCCACGGTTCTCTGCGCGGAGAAGGGGATATGTTTGCGTGGCTCGCAGACACGACACAGTCACCCAGAGGATTATCTGAGCATTTCAGCCGCTCGCCGTCAGCGCATTGAGACCGCAAGCATGATCCGAAGAAGAGTCAGGAGCAGTCATGAAGCTAAATTCGACGCAGATTGAGCGCGCCCTAGGTCAGTTTGACGCCCAGGTACTTGCCGATGATCATCCGGCAGTTGCGCAATTGACGAAAGTGTTTGGGCAACACACTTTCTTTCTCGACGACAAGGGGCTCAACGTGTTGGAGCTGATCGAAACACCCCAAATGGAGCCTCAGGGTGGCGAGATGATAAACATCGCGGATTGGAGCGATGCGACACTCACCAAGCTCCGTGCACATGCGCCTGAACCGACGGGTGTTGTCGTTTCCTTGAAGGAAATTCATCACTGATGCGAACTCGAGTAATCATCGAGCCGACCAGCGGGCGATCTTCGCCAACAGCGACCGACCACGAACCGGCGTTGGCTAAGGCACTGTCAGGATCGAGGGCAGGCGCGATCCCTCCGGCTATCGTGCGGAGAGCGTTGCCTTTCCTGAAACTCCCGAGCTTCGATTTCGCGGAACGAGACCAAGCGGCGCTGCGCCTCATCCCACAGCACAAGCCGCACGCACCGGAGGCTTTGCAGCAGCGTCAAATGACCGACGTCGCGCAGTTCGGGGTGGTCGCGCAGCACGCGCGGAAGCCGGTAACAGGGAATACGACTACAGAGATGGTGCACGTGGTGGATGCCGATATTGGCCGTGAACCAGCGCAGCAACAAAGGCAGATCGTAATGCGAGCTGCCATACAGGGCGGCTTGATGTAGGTTCCAGCGCTCGGTGTGCTCCCATGCGGTCTGCTCAAATTGATGTTGCACGTAGAACAGCCATACGCCGATCGTGGCAGCGAGCAGCACGATCGGAAGATGCACGAGCAGGAACGCCTTAATGCCGATGAACCAGGTGAGAGCAGTGACGACCAGGGCAATTGCGAGATTCGTTGCCATTGTGCTGGCCCAGGGCTGCCAGCCGTCGCGCATCAGGCCGACCGGGAGACGATGTTGCAGGAGAAACAGATAGGCTGGCCCGCCCCCGAACATGACCACCGGGTTGCGGTAAAGACGATATTTCAGGCGGCCCCACCAGAAAAGAGCCCGGTATTCTCGCACGGTCAAGGTAACGACATCGCCGATACCGCGATGATCGAGGTTGCCGGTGGTGGCATGATGGATCGCATGCGTGCGGCGCCACCAGTCGTACGGCGTCAACGTGAGCACGCCAATGACGCGACCCACCCAGTCGTTCACCAGACGGTCGGCGAAAAAGGTACCATGGCCGCAGTCGTGCTGAATCGCGAACAAGCGCAAGAGGAAGCCAGCAGCTGGAATCGCAATGAGGAATGAAGCCCAGCCGTGGCCAATCGACAACGTGAACCAAGCCGCGATCCATAGCGCCACGAGTGGCAACGCCGTGATCATCAACTCGGCGACGCTGCGCACCTGATTTGGTGTGCGATAACTGCTCAGAATGCGCGTCCAGCGCCGAATGTCGGGCGTCGCCACACCTGAGTTGTGTCCAATGCTCAAGATGAGGCTCGCGCGCTAGATGGTCTGGACACTCAGACTTGTAGCCCGCACGCTTTGGGCCTTTTCACGTCCCGTTCCGCTTTCGGCGTCGCAGCGGTTAGCGGCTCATTGATCTGCAATGTCGCCACCAGCCTTTAATGCGATTCGGGCACATAGAAAATCAATGCGATTCGGGCACATAGAAAATCCCGCGTGCCGACCGATCGGCCGCGGGACTCCGAAACCATAAGCTCTGCCAGTACATCCGTGGTCAGCGCGCCATGGCCGTTCGCGCGAATCGCTCAGGCGGCGCGCAGATTTTCGGCAGCAGACTTGCCGGTGCGGCGGTCTGCGACGACATCGAAGCTGACAGTCTGACCCTCATTGAGGGTGCTCATGCCGGCGCGTTCGACCGCGCTGATATGAACAAACACATCGGCTCCGCCATTGGTGGGCTGAATGAAGCCAAAGCCCTTTTGGCCATTAAACCACTTCACAGTTCCCTTATTCATAGAGACGTCCTTTCACTGACAACGTACACGCAAGACCTAAGCGCCGAGGGATCGGCACCTTGTCGGTTGATCGATTTTTGGAGAAGGGGTCTGAAACGTGCGCGCCTGTCTGTGACGAGGCGAAGCGGCCCAGGTCGTTCGGCCAAGTGTCGATGATGGCCATATGGACACAAATTGGAGCGAAGTCAAGGTGTACGGTCTCCGTCTTCTCAAACGCCTGCTTTGGACATCGGCTGCACAGGAACGCGATTCGACCAAACCAACCGCCTTCACCAATGTGGGATGTCTGACACTGGCTTCAGTCAAACGGGCCAAGGGCGCTTATTGGCCTCGTCCCGCCCCAGTTCGCTGCGACTGCGGACTCTCAAACGATATGCCAGACGTATTAGGTCAATCTTGCTGCCCTACCCATACGCCCTGCGTAAATGGCCGGTTGCGCCACTGATGCGTTGGTCTTGCTTTCAGGAGAATGCGCACGAACGGCAATGGTGTTCATTGCAACTCAGCATGGTCTACGCTAATGCGGCCATTAATTGTGGAGGTAGACACATGCCACATAGCTATAAGCTGAATGAAGACGTTCGCCACCAGCCCCAGGGTCCCCAAGGTCGTGCTGCAAATGATGCACCGATGATCTACACGATCGTTCAACGTATGCCCATCGAGGCAGATGGACGTCTTAGATATCGCATCAAGAGTAAGTCGGAGAATATCGAGCGGGTGGTTACGGAAGATCAGCTTTCCTATTCTCAGTGATCTAGCGCGCTTGACGACGGTAGGAGTCTGGTCGCGCTGAATGATCGGGAAATGTTCTGATGCGCTCCACGAAAAGCCGCTCACAGCGGATGAGGTGATGAAACAGCCAACGGCGAATGAAGACGTTTGCCGATCCCTCTGATGAACATGCGGGTCGATTGGTCATTCAGCCCTTGCGGGCCTCCTGGCCAGGTATGCCAGCGATTGCCCCGACCGCATGCGCTCGCTCCCTAACTTCATCGCCTTTTCGAGGTTCTCGCCTCTGTGATTCAGATCGCCTCTGGCAGACGCAAAATGATCGGTGCTCACGGCATCTAGCCCAGCCTTCACCGCATCCGACTTTTTGAGGGCATAATCGACAAGCGCGGTTGGACCCGGTTAGGTTTCCACGCCCGTCGATATCCTATAGTCTTCGGGCCCCAATCAAAGCTGATGCGTCTCAAAACGGAGCTGAGGCTAAACATGCATGCGATGAAAGCGATCGCCATTGTAGCGGTCGTGCTCCTGTTCGTGGTGAACGCTCTGGAATTGCTGCCGGCAGCGAGTGCATTCCAAATGTATCTATCGGGTGGGGCGGTGGCGCTGAGCCTTGTCGCGCTGATAGCGATCCTGGTCGAGCGCGACCCGTCGCGGGATAACCGAAGTGCGGGCGCTGAGGCGGCCCGACCGATGCCTGTCACGACGCGCGCAAACCAGGCTGATGCCGAGATCGTCAGCTTTTTGGCCATACTGCAGGCAAGGGGCCGGCTGGTCGATTTCCTGATGGACGACATCAACGCACATGACGACGCACAGGTTGGGGCAGCCGCTCGCGTGGTCCATGCCGGTTGCAAGACGGCCCTGCTGGAGCACTTCCGAATCTACCCCGTGCGCGCAGAGAGCGAGGGATCGACGGTGCAGGTCGCCGCTGGCTATTCGCCGGACGAGTACCGACTGGTGGGCAAGATCAGCGGCCCGGCGCCATTCTCGGGAGTGCTTGTCCACCACGGCTGGAAAACGGACGCGGTGAATCTACCGCGCGTTTTGCGGAGCTCGAGCAATCGACTTCCAGCAATCGCTCCAGCGGAGGTCGAACTGAGATAGGGGGCCCCCGAGCCGGACTACGTACAACCGGAGCTTTTCATTGCGCGCGGCTATCGCCGCGAATTGACAGCAAACACCCAGGACAACCTTCCCTCATGAGCGCTCGTTTCAGTCTTGCTATCGACCTCGGCACCAGCAACAGCGCAATCGCGATCGCCGATCTCGAGAGTGGTGAGACCAGGATTATCGAAATCGCGCAGACGCTCGGGCCAAATCAGATCGGCGAGATGTCGACACTGCCGTCCGCCGTTTATATTCCGCACGCCGAGGAGTTTCCGGAGAGGTCGTTTCCGCTGCCCTGGAAAAATGCTGGGGACCGCGTGATCGTCGGCCAGTTCGCGCGCGAACGGGGGGCACTGGTCCCCGACCGTCTCGCGAGCTCCGCCAAATCCTGGCTGTCCAACCCGCATATCGATCCGAAGCAGCGCATCCTGCCCTGGCGATCCGATATCGCGGAAGAGAAGCTCTCGCCATTCGAATGCTCACGCCTCTACCTCCAACATCTCAGGGACGCGTTCCTGCATGCCGAACGGGCGCAGGGGCGGGAGTGGGACCTCTCGGAAGGCGAGATCGTCGTAACTGTTCCCGCCTCGTTCGATGAGGTCGCAAGAAGCCTCACTGCCGAGGCCGCCAAGGCTGCGGGGCTTAGAGACGTCACACTGCTCGAGGAGCCGCAGGCTGCATTCTACGCCTGGATGGCGCAAACGCACAGCGAATGGCGGAACCTGATTGCTGATGGCGATATCGTCCTGGTCTGCGATGTCGGTGGCGGGACAGCCGATTTCAGCTTGATCGCGGTTACAGATGTCGAAGGCCGCCTGGAACTTGAGCGTGTCAGCGTCGGCGAGCACATTCTGCTCGGCGGTGACAATATGGATTTGGCGCTCGCCTATGCGCTGAACGCCAAGCTTGAAGCCGCGGGCAAACGGCTGGACTCCTGGCAGTTCCTGGCGCTCGTGCATGCCGCCTCCAAAGCCAAGATTGTTCTGTTTGATGATGGCGCCCTGGCGCAGACGCCGATCGCGGTCCCCTCACGCGGCTCCAGCCTGCTGGCCAAAACCGTCTCAACGACTCTCGATCGCGAGACGCTGGAGCAAGTTCTTGTCGACGGTTTTTTCGCCAGAACCAGCGTCGACGACCTGCCGCGCGAGAGCCGAACGGCAGGGCTGCAGGAATTCGGTCTGCCCTATGCTTCCGATCCGGTCGTCAGCAAGCATATCGCCCGGTTTCTCGGTCAGAGCCTGCAGAATGTGAAGGCAAGCGAAAAACTTGCCGCTCTGGTGGGAGCATCGGCTGGCACGCAGGTGCTGATGCCGACGGCGGTCTTGTTCAATGGGGGCGTTTTCAAGGCCGCGCCAATCCGCACGCGGGTGCTTGATCTGCTGGCGTCCTGGAATGGGGGCCGGCCAGTCCGCGAATTGCAGGGTTTCGAACCAGATCTCGCCGTCGCACGCGGCGGCGCGATCTACGGACGTCTCCGCGCCACTGGCAAAGGCATGCGCATCAAGGCCGGCGCGGCCCGCTCCTATTACATCGGCCTCGAAACGTCGATGCCCGCCATTCCGGGTTACAAGCCGCCGCTGAAGGCATTGTGTGTTGTCCCGCAGGGAATGGAGGAAGGCACGGAACTTCTGATCGAAGGACGCGAGTTCGGCCTTGTCACCGGCCGCACGGCGGAGTTTCGGTTTTTCTCCTCCTCGGTGCGAAGCGGCGATACGCCAGGACAGATACTGCCCGACGCCGAGCGTGAGCTTGATGACGCTGGCCTGCTCGAAGTCGCGATCCCGGCAATGGACGTCCCGGCAGGCCAGGTGGTGCCGGTCCGCGTCAGCCCGGTCGTGACCGAACTTGGCATCCTTGAGCTTTGGATGAGGCACACGAACTCCGATCGCCGATGGAAGGTTGAGTTCCAGGTCCGCACGGAATAGCGGCTGGACCGCCTCTGGAGGTGCTTCTTGACAAAAGACCGCGCCCGCTTCGCTATTGGTATTGATCTCGGCACCACCAACTCCGCACTCGCATTCGCGCCACTCGTCGGCGAGGGGACGCCAGAGATCCTTCTCGTCCCGCAATGGGAAGGCCTGGCGAGTCTGACCGAGAAGCCAACGCTTCCTTCTTTCCTGTACCTGCCGGAGGAAGCGGTCGCAGCACATCTGCGCGGTAAGGGGGTCGGAGCCGGCGAGTGGATCGTTGGCCTTTTTGCACGCATGAAGGCAAGCGAAGCGCCCGGACGGGTCGTCCATTCCGCAAAGTCGTGGCTTTGCCATCACGCCGCCGACCGGTTGGCACCCTTTCTGCCATGGGGATCGACGGTTCTGGCACGTGAGCAGAGAATCTCACCGGTACGCGCCTCGGCACTGGTTCTGAACTATCTACGGGGGACCTGGAACAGCCGGTTTGCGCAGGCCGGGTTTGCGTTCGATGATCAGGACATCACGGTGACTGTCCCGGCTTCCTTCGATGCGGCGGCGCAGCGGCTGACGATGACCGCGGCCGAGGAAGCCGGCTTCCCCGGCGATGTGCGATTGCTCGAAGAGCCGCAGGCTGCGTTCTATTGCTGGCTGGAAAGCCATGACCCGGCGCGCGAATTATGGCAGCGGCCCAAGAGCGGCGATGCCGGGCTGCGACACGTGTTGGTCATCGATATCGGCGGCGGCACCTCCGATTTCAGCATTTTTGAAGTTCGCCTGAACGAGCAAACGCCGGACCCTGACATCAAGCGTGTCGCTGTGAGCGAGCATACGCTGCTCGGCGGCGACAATATCGACCTTGCCCTTGCCCATTTCGTCGAGCCGCGGCTTGCCGGGCCGGGCGGCCAGCTTTCCGGCCCGCAATGGGATCAGCTCGTCGCCGCCTGCCGTCAGCTGAAAGAGCACGCGCTGGCCGCGACGGGACCGCCGGATGAGCGGTTCGTCGTTGCACTGGCCAGTCGCGGGTCGGGGATGGTCGGCGGCTCGCAGTCGGCGACGGTGATGCGGGCAGACATCGAGAACCTGTTGCTGGACGGATTTTTCCCCTTCTGCGACGCGGCGGCGCGGCCGTACCGGACGCAAGCGGCACTGAGGGAATGGGGGCTTCCTTATCCTTCCGACAGTGCGATCACCCGACACCTTGCCGAATTCCTCAACGATCGTCCGCGCATTGATGCCGTCCTGTTCAACGGCGGATCCGTCCGACCCTCGCTCGTGCGCCAAAGACTCCGCGAGCAGATTGGAGCCTGGCAGGACGGCTTCGTGCCGCAGGTTCTGGAGAATGAGGAGCCGGATCTGGCGGTGGCGCGCGGAGCCGCACGATTTGGTGCTCTTCTCCATCACCGTTCGGGTCGCATCGCAGCCGGGGCCGCGGCTGCGATCTTTCTCGAAGTGGAAGGGATACAGACAGAGGATCGCGAGGCTGTGCGTCCGCCCCTCGTGTGCGTTCTTCCTGAAGGTGCAGCGCCGTCGCACCTTTTTGAGATCGCGGATCTTGGGCTTAAGCTTCGCACAGATCAGCTGGTGCGCTTCCAGGCCTATTCCTCAACCCGGAAGAGCGACAGCCAGGCCGGAGACATCGTCTCCTGGTCCGAAGGCGAATTTCACCCGTTGCCTCCGCTCCAGACCATCGTCAGGACGGCCGAGCTATCCGGTCTGCAAGCGGGCGGGATGTTGCCCGTCGGTCTGACGGCGCGAATGAACGCACTGGGGCTCCTCCACATCTCGTGCGTCAGCACGGACGCCGCCGTCCGGCAGTCCTGGCCGCTGGAATTCAACATGCGCGAGCACGTCCAAGGTGCCGCGGGCGCGCCTATTGCGGGGCGGGTGCGGGAGGCAAGCCCTCCGATTGAGCCGAACGCTTCAGCGGAGGCGCTGGAAACGGCACGCAGGCAGATCGGGATCGAATTCACACAGCCTGCCACTAGCAGCAAAAAGAACAAGATGACTGCTGCCACGATCCTGAAGGGTATGGAGCGCATCCTCGCGTCTGCCAGAAGTGAATGGAACGGGGCCCTACTGCGCGCCCTTTGGCCTGCGCTCGAGGAGCGGCGGGACGATAGAGGGCGTTCGGCGGATCACGAAGAGGCATGGCTCATCATGGCGGGTTTCCTGCTGCGTCCGGGCTTCGGCGTTGTCCGCGATGACCTTCGTATCGATGGCCTGTGGCGGGTGCACGATGATGGCCCGTGCTTCCCCGGCCGGCGCATCAAGAGCCAGGAATACATACTCTGGCGCCGGGTGGCGGGCGGGCTCACGCGCGAACGCCAGGCTAGGCTTATGGCCGAAGAGATCGACAGGATCCGCAGCGGCAGGGCGCCCGACGAACTCGTGCGCCTGGCTGGATCCCTGGAACTGATCCATCACGACACCAAGGCGGAACTGGTGCGTTGCTTCTGCGATATCGCGGTGACGCTGGCACAGGCCAAGCGGCACTGCGCTCACTATCTTGCGGCGCTCGGGCTCCTGCTCAACCGAACTCCGCTCTACGCCGGCCCGGAGACTGTCGTCTCGCCCGATCTCGTCAAGCACGCGTACCAGACTTTCCAGGACTTCGATTGGACGACGCCCGAACTGCTCGACCTGCAGACTCTCTTCCTCCGGGCCGCGCGCGTCGTCAACGATCGGAGCCTGGATCTACCAAAGCCTTTGCGCGGTCTGATTGCCGGCAAGCTGGAGAAATCCGGCGTCCCTGCGCTGCAGACTGCAAAAATCAAAGGGTTCGTTCCGATCGGACGATCCGACCGGGCCAGTCTATACGACGATACACTCCCTGCTGGCCTGCTCCTGATCGAATAGACATGCGCGAGACGCCGCGCCGGGCGATGTGGCATTGCCATGGATCATCTGGAAACATATTGCGCGGACGATGCCGGAGCAGCCGCGAAGGCAATATCCGAATCATTCCTTCACGCGTGCTGACTTTGTCGTTTTCCGCCTTAAACGACTCTACAGGATGGACAATGTTGATCCGTCCTGGTTTTGCCCAACGCGCAGAGGCCTCGCTGTCAAAGCAAGCTAAACGCTCCTGTCTGACTGAATAGAGCGCCATCGCTCCGTCGCCGCAAGAACCTGTGAAATCGCGAGTTGAGGCGTCGAACAAGGCCTATGACCTGCGAAAATCAATGCCGCGTAGAATGATGCCCGCAGGCTTACCCTCGAATTCCCCGGCGAGAAACTTCCGCGATGCGCATTGTTCGATTCGATCACGCAACCGGAGGAATTGTTGTTCGCGCTGGTCCGGCGCCGTCCTCGGGACATTTTCGATCTCATCCATCGCCGAGGCGCTGACGGCGCATGGGATTTCCCGGGCGCCGTCCATCATCGAAAACAGCACCACCATGCGATTGAACTCATATCCCCCGATCTTGCCGCGCGCGAGTGTCATTTGATCTGTCTCCCGGCTGATGAGGCGGTCGTATCGCAAGGCGGTCATTTCTTCTGACCTGCGGAGGATTGATAGCGGCATTTGTGCGTAGGCAATCGGCTCGGCTTCGTGCGATCCTGGGACCGCTAACATGCACGCCGCCGAGGCGAAGACACTCCCACCGTCATATGCTTTCAGTTGGATCGGTCGATGCCGAAACGCACGGGTCAAGCTTTCAGTTGTTTGCATGAACGTCTATGTCTCGCTCAGCTCTCGCCGGCGAGCCGGTCGAAATCGGCAAGCACCGCTGTCACGAGGTCGCGGTGATGCGTATCAGCCGGCGCGAGGTCAGCAGCATACAGATTCAGGACATAACGCGCCTTTGCCGCGGCCTCGGGCCAGGAGGTGGCCGCCACGGTGAGGAGCTGGAGCTCGACAGCCGCCTGGTGGTCGCGCAGCAGTTTTGCGTTGGCCTCGACATCGGCGAGCACGCGGCGGATATCGGTAGCTTTTTGCGCGGCCATGCCGCGATGCTTGTCGAGATCGATCGGGGTTTCATTCATCGGATGCGCTCGCGTCCTTACGCTTTGCATGGGACAGATCGGCGAAGCTGATTGAGATCATCTCCACTGCGGAATGGCGCGACCATGACCATCGTGGCGTCACGCCGGAAGCTCGGAAGTGAGACCCCTCCGATCATTTCCTCGTCGGTGATGACCTCATAGCCGCCGGACGGCAGCAGTCGATCGGCCCCTTAATTAGGGAGGGATGCTTGAAATGAACCGCTTGGCTGACCGTGCGCGCAATGGCGGCAAATAGCTATTGTTTTCTGGTGCCATGCGCGCATTTGTCCGGTCGAGGGGGCCTGCCACTTGGATTTGGCGACGTCGTAGCTATCCCGGAAGTGCGAACATCCACGACCGCTCGATCCCATAAAAAAACCTGGTTGATGATATCGAGGAGCGGGAATGTTGGACTGCTTGGCAGGATGCCTGTCCATGATTCACGAAACCTAAGTTAGGGCAACCTCGTCCAGCTTGCCCGTCGTCACGGAATGCCTTGATCTCAGATCGTGTCATGGCGCTGGTCAGAATGGCGAGCCGTAATTCCTCCAGCAGGCGAATGGCTTGGTGCTGCAGAGCACGGCGGTGCCGTCTCTGGGCCAGGCTCTCGTCAATCGCAAGCTGGGCTCGGCTGAACAGGTGATCGGTCATGCGCCAATCGTGCTATGGGGTGAGCTGCGCGCCATTAACTGTGTTAATCTTGGAAAAGCGCGCCGGCAGGGATCGGTCGTCTATTCGTCCGCCTCGTATGGGAAGAACCGATCATTCGCATTCTCGATTCGCTTCTCCGAACCGTTCACGTCATTCAACCAACCGATCGTTTCGCCAGTCAGCGGCCGAAACTTACGCGCGCGTAGGACAGTCGCGCGCAATTGGCGGGATTTGGCGAGCTATTAAGTTGTAGCCTGGAGAGTTAGGCTACTCGCCGATAAGAAAACAGTGCTTCCGAAATAGTGGGTTTCGCGATGTAGCGGACCCCGCTAGCACGCGTGACCCACACCTTCTGAGCTTTCTCGGACCAGTTTCGCAGACCTCCTTGGCCACAGCTGGGAGGCGGTTTTTGAGTACCAGGCTGTTCTGCCGCCGAATCTCTGCGTCGCTGTTCACATCTACTCGATTGTGCGACCGCATACTCTGTCGTGCGACAAACGGAATTGCCGGCTTTATTTCTCAGTGTTCCGTTGAGACAATTGAGATCGCCGACGATTGAGCCCTGCATTCCTAGAAGCGTCGATGACGAATCGAGCGCAACCTGAAATTACACCGAACACGCCGCTTCGCCTTGCTGATGCCGTGAAGATCGCATTTCCTATGGGCGGAATGACGGTAGCGGGTTTGCGCCGTGAGCGCGATCGCAACCGATTAGTAATTGAGAAGATTGCCGGCAAGGAATTTACTACGCTGGCTCATATTGAACGGATGCGAGAGCTATGCCGCGACGAAGCAAGGGAGCCAGACTCCAGCTTAAGGCAGCCCGCCGCGACGAAAGCGGAAACATTACCCACCGAGCGACCTGGATCATCAGAGACAACGGTCGGGATGTCGGCACAGGCTGCGCTGCAGATGAGATTGCAGCCGCGGAAGCAAAGCTGAAGGACTACATAGCCGCTAAATACACGCCGACGCGGCGCGTCCGCCATATAGACGACATCCCTATTGCGGACGTACTTTCGATCTACATGGATGCTCAGCTTGATAAGCTACGCAATCGCTTCAATGTCGATAACGAAAGCGAAGATGCGGTCCCCTCCATCCGCAAGTTCAAGAAGCGGATCGAGCGATTGAATGAGTGGTGGGGCGCAAAAATGCTCGGCGAGGTTAACGGGGAGGCGTGTCGCTCTTACACCAAGAAGCGACGCAAGAGGGGCGGCTCTCGCAGAGACCTTGAAGACCTCCGCGCTGCTATTGGTCATCATGCGGCCGAAGGATATCATCGGGAAATCGTCAAGGTCTCGCTGCCCGAGAAGGGTCAACCGCGTGACAAGTGGTTGACTCGCATTGATGTGGCCAAACTGATCTGGACTTGTTGGCGTTATCGCGAACTGCAAAAGAAGTCGCGTCGACCGATGGAGGATGAGAAGGCTCCAACTCGCAAGCGTCCGCTGCGACACCTCGCTCGCTTTATCTTGTTGGGCATCTACAGCGGGACGCGGGCCGGAGCCATCGCCGCGGCATCACCCATCCCAGCGGTCGGTCGGTCTTATGTCGATCTGGAGCGCGGACGCTATTATCGCCTGAAACAGGGCAGCGCGAAGACTAACAAGCGGCAGCCGACGGTCCCGATCCCCTCGCGCTTGCTCGCCCACTTGCGGCGCTGGCACCGCATTGATCCTGAGACGAAACACTTCGTTGAGTTCAACGGGAGGCCGGTGACTTCGGTCAAAACCGCATTTAAGAGCGCCGTTAGACTTGCGGGGCTTGGTCCCGGAATATCCCCTCATACTCTGCGACACACAGCGGCGACCTGGCTGATGCAAAGGGGTGCGGATCCATGGCAAGCAGCCGGCTATCTTGGGATGTCTCTCGAAGTTCTTCTGAACACCTACGGACACCACCATCCCGACTATTTGTCGGATGCCGTCGAAAAGATTGCTATGCGCGAACGCGGCGAACGAAAAGCGCACGTATCTGGTGCGATTTCTGGTGCGGTGCTCCCGCTGCGGCCAAACAAGACGGGATAAGCAATTGATTTC
>NZ_JAFATE010000798.1 GCF_019244115.1 Bradyrhizobium sp. | reverse complement strand
ATCGTGACAGTGCCGACCGCGTTGACGACCGCGAGCGCGGCGACCGTGATGCCGCCCGGCAGCGTGGCCGAGGCCGAGCCGATCCCGCCCTTCAACGTCGCGGTGGTGGCGCCGAGGCCCGCACCGATGCTGCCGAGGGCAAAATTCGTCGAGGCCGCTGCGGCCGCGGTGTAGCCGAGATCGCGGTAGGGCGCGAAGCGGCCCCAGGCTTTATTGCCGCCATTCAAAAGATCGAAGATGATCGCGCCGGGCACGATCGGAACGATCGCGCCGCGCACGACAAAGCCGCGGCCCTGTTCAGCCAGCCTTGCCATCACACCGCCGCCAGCGTCGAGGCCAAAGGCAGAGCCGCCCGACAGCGCGATGCCGTCGATCCGCTCCACCGTGTTTTCGAGCTGCAGCGCGCCGGCCTCGCGCGTGCCCGGTCCGCCGCCGCGGATGTCGATCGCAGTAACGACGGGCTGGTCGAACACGATGGCAGTGACCCCCGACGCGAGGGCGGCGTCATCGGCGTGACCGACGCGAACGCCGGCGATATCGGTCAACAGATTCTTCAAGACGCAGCACTCATCATGCCCGGCAAGACGGCCGCCCCTCTCTACCTGAGATGCATCGGACGAGAAAGCCTTCAGCTGCCGAGCGCGACGCGGATCATCCTGGCAAGTTCGGTCTTGCGGGACGATTTGACCAGGAGCACGCCGGGTCGCGGCAGCGCGGGAGGACGACGATATCCGCCGAATGACCCGAGTGTACAGGATCTCTCGCCTGCCGCCGCTTCAGCGCCTCGTCGGCGAGCCGAGGGCCCTTCATCCTGTCCGGCATGATGGGGGCGGTGAAGCGCAGGCGGCGTCTTGGTGTCTGATCAATGATGTCGAGCGCCGCGGCGGTTGACCATGTCTCATCCGGTTCAGCATGACGGCGTGGCCGTCCCGGTGCCTATAGCATCCGGAAAAGTTCGCGCCGACGCGTGCGGGATTTCAGATCGGCCGCTCAAATGCCACAGAATCAACCCAAGATTACACCGCAACGTGACTGGGACCGTTTCCGTCCAGGTGAGTGGTGGCTCTTGCACGTCAGCTCGGCGATAAACATCTTTTCCGTGACGTGGGAGGCACTCAGCTACCGATCAACGGCCGGGTGCGCGCTTCGCACTGCCTGTTCAATCTCAAGGTGATGCGGAAAAGTAACGGCACCTTTACGGAAAGGGGAAATAATCCCCGGTGTTTTACGGGGTTTTATTGGATCCATAGTGGGGAAGGATCATTTGATTTTTGGAGCAGGTAATGGCTCGCATACTCGTCATCGACGACCAAAAAGACGTTCGGTCGGTCATCTCCATCGTGTTGCGCGTGAACCGGTTCGAGGTGGTCGAGGCGGCGAATGCGGCCGAGGGACTGAAGGCGTTCGAGGAAGGGCATTTCGATGCCGCGATCGTCGATGTCTTCCTTGATGATGCGATCGGGTTCGACGTGATTGCCAAGATGCGCGCGAGCGTTCCGGATCTGCCGGTCATCGCGGTCTCGGGCATGGTGTCGCTCGACATGGCGCCGCAGGTGGAGGACCTTCCCAATGTCGCATGCCTGAAGAAGCCGTTTCGGCCGAGCGAACTGATCGCGGCCATCACGGCAGCGCAGGAGGCGACTCGCCCCTCGCGCGTCGCGGATCAGCGGGTCGCCGCCGGCTGAGGGCATTTTTCCGGCCTGAGACAGACAAACAAAAACGCCCCGCGAAGCGGGGCGTTTCGTTGTTGCGTTGGAAGCGCGGCTTGGTTCAGGAGCGCTTGTTAGCAGCGCTTGTTAAGAACCCTTGGGCGCAAGCTCGGTGTAGTTGCCCTTGTCGTCCCACTTGTAGACGACATAGTCGAGCTGCTTGATGTCGCCCTTGGCGTCATACTCCATCTTGCCGAGCACCGTATCCCACGAGCCGCCCTTGATGGTCGCCATGACCTTCTTGGCATCGGTGGTGCCGGCCTTCTTCGCGGCCTGCGACCAGACCTGGATCGCCGCGTAGGTGTAGAGCGTGTAGCCCTCGGGGTCGATGTTCTTGGCCTTGAACTTCTCGACGATCGCCTTGGCGCTCGGCTTGTTGCGCGGATCCGGACCGAAGGTGAACAGCGTGCCTTCGGCGGCGGGACCGGCAATCGACGCGTACTCCTTGTCGGCGAGCGCGTCGCCGGACATCAGAACGGCCTTCACGCCCTGGTCGCGCATCTGCCGCACGATCAGGCCGGCCTCCGGATGATAGCCGCCGACATAGACCAGATCGATATTGTTGGCCTTGAGCCGCGACACGATGGCGTTGAAGTCCTTGTCGCCCTGGTTATAGGACTCGTGCATCTTCTCGGTCACGCCGACCTTGTTGAGCGCCTTCTTGGTCTCGTCGGCAAGGCCTTTGCCGTAGGTGGTCTTGTCGTCCAGGATGGCGATGTTCTTGCCCTTGAAGTTCTTCAGGATGTAGGCGGCGGCAACCTGGCCCTGCTGATCGTCGCGGCCGCAGACGCGGGCCACGTTCCAGAGCTTGCGCTCGGTGAACAGCGGGTTGGTCGAGGCCGGGGTGATCTGCAGCACGCTGCTGTCGGCATAGGCTTCCGAGGCGGGAATCGACGAGGACGAGCAGAAATGCCCCGCAACGAACGGAATCTTGGCGCCGCCGATCTTTTCGGCGACCGAGCGCGCCTGCTTGGGATCGCACGCATCATCCTCGGCGTCGAGGGCGATCTTCTTGCCGAGCACGCCGCCGGCCGCATTGAGGTCGGCGACCGCCATGTCGGCGCCGTTCTTCATCTGCCTGCCGAATGCTGCCTGTCCGCCGGTCATTGGGCCCGCCACGGCAATCGTGAGGTCTTCTGCAAGCGCTGCCGTCGACAGCGCCATGGTCGCGCCCAGTGTTAAACCGATGAGCTTGAGTGATTTCATGAGTGTCCCTCGCGGATGATCGATACCAATGTGCCGGCAAGCCGGCCTTCAATCGTGCCTATTCTGGGCCGATTTTGCCGCGAAGTCATCGGCTATTTTCAGGTGGAGGTGAAATCCGGGAGCAGCACGCGTGCTTAGGGGCAGGGGCGCAAGGGCCGCCCCCGCGCTAGCGGCGGCCACCCTCCAGGTAAGCCGCGCGAATTTCCGGGCGCTGCAGCAGCTCGGCACCGGTTCCGGACAGCGTGATCAGGCCGTTGACCAGGACGTAGGCGCGGTGCGCGAGCTTGAGGGCGTGATTGGCGTTCTGCTCGACGATCAGCACGGTCAGCCCGTCCTGCCGGTTGAGCGTGCGGATCGCTTCGAAGATCTGCCGCGCGATCAAGGGCGCAAGGCCGAGCGACGGCTCGTCGAGCAGCAGAAGGCGCGGCCGGCTCATCAGCGCGCGGCCGATAGCCAGCATCTGCTGCTCGCCGCCGGAAAGCGTGCCGCCACGCTGTGCCATGCGTTCCTTGAGCCGCGGAAACAGGGTGAAGACGCGCTCCAGGCTGCCTTCGCGCTCGGCCTCCGGGGTTTCGGTGGCGTCGGCCCCCATCTGCAGA
>NZ_JAFATE010000784.1 GCF_019244115.1 Bradyrhizobium sp. | reverse complement strand
TAATTGTGCATCGAATAGTCGAACGGAATGGCGAACTTCATGCCTTTCCAATCCTTCGGGTCACGCCTGTTCTTGTGCTTGAGCGCGAGCGTGATCCCCTGACCGTTGATGTTCTCGATCGCCGGCACCGCGAACGGGATCGGCTGCGCACCAAGGCCGAGCGAGATCGCGATCGGCATCGGCGCCAGCATGTGGGAGGCGTCATATTCCTTGTTGATGGTCTTGTCGCGGATCACCGCCCAGCCGGCCGTCTTGACCACCTCGACGTTGAGGCCGTTCTTGGCGTAGAAACCCAGCGGCGCGGCCATGATGATCGGGGTCGCGCACGTGATCGGGATGAAGCCGACCTTGAGGTCCTTCTTCTCGGGACTGGCCTCGGCGAAGGCTTCGGTCGCGGTTTTCAGCGGGAAGAACTGCGACAGTGCCGCGAGTGCGGTCGATGCGCCGACCGACTTCAGGAATGCCCGACGAGCCGCATCCTGCGGAAACACGGCGCGCATGACGGCCGAGGCCACAACCCCCTCGTAGCGTTTCTCCTCGCTGGTCGTCTCCTCGCAGCGCAACGCCAACGCCTGCTGATGTTCTGCGGCACTCCGATGCTGGCCGCAGACGCAACCCGACCGCGACAGCGCGCGATCGGGATCGAACGGATCGTCAAACGTGGACATGGTGCGCCCCTTTGTCGCAACGGGACGCGGACGACCGCGACTCCGCAGCATCAACTCGCGGCCCGGCGCAGGCCGCGCCAGGCAGCGATGAACATGCAGGTTCTATGCCGCCTTGCTCGTCTCGGTGGCCGCCGTGGGTAACCCCTCCTCGATCGGCAGCGCTGGATCGCGCGACCATTCGTTCCAGGAGCCGAAATACATCCGCACGTCCTTCACGCCGGCGTTCTTCAGCGCCAGGAACGTGTTCGACGCACGCGCGCCCTTGAAGCAGTAGAGATAGACCGGCGTGGTCTGCGTGATGCCGACGGTCGCGCATTCCGCTAGGATTTCGTCCTTCGACTTGAAGCGCGGGCCTTCAGCAGTCGGCTTCATCATGCGGTACCATTCGAGCCACACGGCGCCGGGGATGCGGCCCTTGCGCGGACAGAAATCCTTTCCGTAAGGCGACGAGCTTTCGCCGATCCACTCGTCGACGTCGCGCACGTCCAAAATCGCGATCCCGGGCTTGCCGACGGCTGACAGCATCGTCTTGGCATCGATCAGGATGTCGCCGGCTTCCGGCACCACGCTAAAGGCGGCCTTTACCGGCGACGGCAGGTCCTTCGTCACAGGTAGGCCCGCAGCAGCCCAGGCGTCGAAGCCGCCATGCAGCACCTTGACCTTGGGATAGCCCAGCATGGTCAGCAGGTAATAGCCGCGGCACGACTGCCCGAAACCGGAATTCATCGACTGCTCGTAGACGATTGCGGTTTCCTGGCCCGAAAGTCCGGCCGCACCAAAAGCGTCGGCAAACTTGGTTTTCAGCTCGGCCATGCCTTCGGGCGTCGAGGTCGCGAGATAGGTGAAGATGTCGTGCACGTTGACGGCAGCGGGGATGTGGCCCGCGCCATAGGCGTCCGGATTGCGGGTGTCGACGATGACACACGGCTCGGTTTTGATGAGTTCAGCAAGTTCGCCGGCAGATATCAGAACGTCCGTCATGGCAGGCCTCTCCTGTTTGGGGGTGGTTTCAGGCGGATCAAAATCCCCTAAGACAATTCAACCGTCCGCCAGCATTTTTCGCAGCTGCTTGGTGGCCGGCGTGACGATGGCAACGAAATAGGCTTCGCGCAGCCGGCGCTGCGCACGATGGCCTTTCAGGTAGCCGCGCGCGCCGCAATGAAGCATCGCCGCATGCGCGGCCGCGACGCTCGCATCGCCGGCGCGCAGGCGAAGCGCGATCACTCGGCGCCAAAAACTGTCGTCGGTATTGTAGGGATCGCGCGCCAGCGCCATGGCCTCCTTCTCCAACTCGGCATGCAACTCCCTGAACTGCAGCGGCTGCTGCGGCAGGTAGCGGTTGACGTGGCCGAGCGAGCCATCGACCTCCTCCATGATGTCGATGCAATCCTTGATCAGGCCGAGCGCCATGCCGGCCTGCAGCAGGATGAAGCCGGCGCGGATCTTCTTGACGAAGGGACCGGCGGGATCGGCCAGGATCAGTTCGTCCGGCACGAAGACGTCACGAAACTGCACGCCGTAGGTGCCGGTGCCGTCCATGGCCAGAAAGGGCTTGCAGGGCTGCAGCGTGATCGCGGGATCGGAGCAGTCGGCCAGAAACATCACGATGTTGCAGGGCTCGTCCTCGCGCTCGAAGATGGTGCCGAAGAAATGATCCTGGCCGAGATTCGACACCCAGGGTAGCGCGCCGCGCACGACATAGCCGCCATCGACCCTGCGGCCTTTCAGTTTCAATTTCTCGATCCCGAAAAAGCTCTTCATCGGGTTCGACAGGCCGGTGCCGCCGAGCAGCCGTCCGCTCGAAAAGCCGTTGCCGAAGCGCGACGCGAGCTTGAGGTTGGTGGAATTGGCCGCGTACCAGACCAGCGTGTTCTGGCACCACGCCATGAAGGCAGTGGCGCCGCAGACTTCGCCGATCGCCGCCATCGACTGGATGGCGCAGCGCAAATCGGCCGGGCCCTCCTGCGGCATGTGACTGCCCCAGGCCCCGACCCTGCCGAGTTTGCGCAGAACCTCGGCGGGATAGATGCTGCCGGCGTCGATTGCAGCAGCCAGCGGAGCCAGCTCGTTCCGCGCGATCAACGCGACCTCGTCCACAAGGGACATCACGGGGCGGCTGACAGTGTCGTCAACGATCCGATGCGATGCAGCCCATGAACCCATGACGCCCTCCGCGGCTCGCGTTTTCCGTTCGGCTCAGATGCCGACCTCGAGATTGACGGGCCGTGTGAACGTGTTGGCGACCGGCGACCATTTCTTCACATGCGCCACCAGCGCGCTGATCTCCTCCGGCGGGATACCCTCGCATTCCATGTCCACCTTGACGCGCACGTCGGTGAAGCCGACCGGCTTCTCGCTCACGTCACCGGTGCCCCACACCGCCGTGATGTTGAGATCACCCTCCAGCTCGAGCTCGAGCTTGTTGACGGTCCAGCCGCGATGCACGGCGTTGGCGTGCAGGCCGACTGCGAGGCAGGAGCCGAGCGCGGCGAGCGAAGCCTCCGACGGGTTCGGTGCGGTATCGTCGCCCAAAAGCCCCGGCGGCTCGTCGACGATGTAGGGCGGCAGGTTGCGTATGTAGTTGGCGTGACGGAATTTTCCCTCGGCCACCGTCTTGCACTTCAAGGTCTTGATGACCTTGGGGTTGGCCTTGCCATTGGCGATCAGCTGCTCGAGCCCTCCTCTGTCGATCGGGGCAAGACAGCCCGTCAAAGCGGTCTTCTGGGCGACAACGGTCATCAGTTTCTCTCCCTCAAGAGCTAGGATACCGAACGGTCTGTTTCCTGCATGAAGCATGCCAGCGACCGCGATTCTCAAAACTTGAAACCTTTGATGGCGTTAGCCCCCTGCCCGCGAATTGATCAGTCGCGCGGTGCACAAAGCCGATGCAATCGGTGCTGCACTTGCGATTATTTTGGACGCTGCGAAGATGCGACTTGATGATGACGGCGCGGTTCGCTTAAGTTGAAGCGCATGGCCAAATCATCAGCGAAGAAGAGATCGGTCGCGCCTCACGCCGGTGGCGGCGATGACGAGTCGGCACGCGGCCGCCTGCTCGGCGCAGCGACGTATCTGTTCTGCAAGAACGGCATCAACGCGACCGGCATCGAAGCGATCATTGAGGAAGCGGGCACGGCCAAGACCACGCTCTACAAACTGTTCGGCTCGAAAACCAATCTGGTGCATGCCGTGCTGGAGAGCGAAGGGCGGCAATGGCGCGAATGGTTCATCGCCTCGCTCGAAGACGGCGGCGGTGATGCGCAGACAAAACTGTCGCGGATCTTCCCTGCGCTGAAGCGCTGGTTCGCCGAAGAGCGCTTCTACGGCTGCCCCTTCATCAACGCGGTCGGCGAGCACGACAAGCACCAGAGGCAGTTCCGCAGCATCGCGATGCGGCACAAGAAGATCGTGCTCGCCCACATCGAGAAGCTCGCCGCGGAAATGGGCGCGGCCAGGCCGCAGACGCTCGCGCATCAACTCGCGCTGTTGATGGACGGTGCGATCGTGGCCGCCATGGTGTCGGGTGATCCCGCGGTCGCCGACACGGCGGCGCTGACGGCCGCCGCCCTGCTCAGCCCGTTCAGGATGAAGCCGAAGCGGACGAATCACGCGCCCGAGCAACTCGCCGGCGCAGCGGGCTAGTCCGCAGGACCAGCGAGACGGACGTCCGGTGCGCCGTCGCAAACCCGGTAAACAAAGACCGAAAGCAACGGACAAATTGCGAGACATCCCGCTAGGCGGATGCCAACGTTTCTCCGGTACTTGAAGACAGTCATCGAGTCAGGGGTGAAGGTCTCCATGTTCGTCAATCGCCGTAAAACCGAGCGGCGTTCGTGCAGAAGGATAGCGAAGATCCAGTCGGGGGCTGGTTCGCTGCCGCGCGACTGCACGATCACCGATATCTCAGCCGGAGGCGTCAAGGTGGTCGCCGAGCTGATCGAGATTCCGCAGCAGTTCAACATCATCTTCTCGCCGGA
>NZ_JAFATE010000782.1 GCF_019244115.1 Bradyrhizobium sp. | reverse complement strand
TTGGAATATGCGCGACAGAGACTGGTCGCGAATTCCGTCGAAAACACCCTCCTAGCGGCTCCTGATGGGGCCTCGACAGACGAGTCGACCCTGCAAGGGGCCGCGGATCTCGAGTCGTTATTCACTAGCCAAATCGTTGATCCGGATCGCTAAAATTCCTGGCTGGGCTGGGATGATTCGAACTCTCGAATCTGGAGACGTATTGGTGGTTCCCGACGAGGTTGCCGCGCAGCGCTAGGCCGGTCGACAAGCGACCTCATCTCGCAGAAAGGAGTGGACTTCCTCCGCGATTGGAGCGTCAGTGTCGCCGTGCCCTTTTGGCCCGGGCCCGGGAACCTGCCCCGCTGGCGATGCCGCCGCTGTGGGGTTTCGGCAGTGATGGCGCCAGTTGCCGTCACAACCGAAAGGGAGCTGACAAATGTCGCACAACAACAGCCGCACTAAGAGCAAGTTTGCGCGTGCCAGAGGCCAGAAGCAACCGCCGCAGAAGCCTGCAAAGATCATCTCATCTTCGAGCGCGGCCGCGACCAAACAGGAGGCTGTGCTCGCTTTGCTGAGACAGCCTAAAGGTGCAACGGTTGTCGCGATCATGAAGGCCACTGGCTGGCAACCGCATTCGGTCCGCGGCTTCTTCTCCGGGGTGGTGCGCAAGAAGCTCGGCTTGACGCTGAACTCTGAGAAGGCCGATGGCGAGCGCAGCTATCATGTAGCCGCAGCTAGACTCGCCAAAACGAGGGCGAAGCCGAACATTTCTGCGCCGCCGGCTGTCTAGCCGTGGCTGGGCCGGACAGGCGACAAATCGAGCGGGAGATCGATCGCCTGCGGTCGCTTTCCCTCGAAGAACTGCGCGGCGAATGGCGGCGGCTGCACCAGGCGAATGCGCCCAAAATCAGTCGAGACCTGTTGGTCCTGGGGTTGGGTTACAAACTTCAGGAAATCGAGCAAGGCGGGCTCGGTCAGGCGACAAAGCGCAAGCTGGCAACGCTGGCGAAGACCTTGCGGACAACGGGCCGGGTCGGCCCGATGCCGAGCCTCAGCCTAAAGCCTGGAGCACGTCTTGTTCGCGAATGGCACGGTCGTGCCCATATCGTCTCTGTCACTGAAGACGGCTTCGAATATGCCGGGGCAAGTTATGCCTCGCTGACCCAGATAGCCAAGAAGATCACGGGGGCGCATTAGTCGGGTCCACGCTTCTTCGGATTGCTGGCACCAGGCCAAGAGCGCCGCAACACCGGAGTGCGCGATGGCTGAAGCGGCAAGGCCGCCGCGACGGGCCAGCAACAGGCTTCGCTGCGCGGTCTACACACGCAAATCGTCGGAGGAGGGCCTGGAGCAGGCCTTCAACTCGCTCGATGCCCAGCGCGAAGCTTGCGCCGCCTATATCCAGTCACAGAAGCATGAAGGCTGGACGGTGTTGCCGGCCTTGTATGACGATGGCGGGTATTCCGGGGGCACGATGGAGCGGCCGGCCCTGCAAAAGCTGATCGCCGACATCGAGGCCGGCCAGATCGACGTGGTGGTCGTCTACAAGGTCGACCGGCTGACGCGAGCCCTGTCCGATTTTGCCAAGCTCGTGGAGGTCTTCGACCGTCGTGGCGTGTCGTTCGTGTCGATCACCCAGCAATTTAACACCACGACCAGCATGGGTCGGCTGACGCTCAATGTGCTGTTGTCCTTCGCTCAGTTTGAACGCGAAGTCATCGGCGAGCGGGTGCGCGACAAGATTGCTGCTGCCAAGAAGAAGGGCATGTGGATGGGCGGCATGCCGCCTCTGGGCTACGACGTCAAGGACCACAAGCTTATTGTCAATGACGAGGAGGCTCAGACCGTCGTTGACATTTACCGGCGTTATCTTGCGCTCAAATCGGTACGGGCGCTGGCGGACGAGCTTGCCGGCGCGAGGGTCAGAAGCAAGCGGCGGGTTCGCCACGATGGCACCCAGTATGGTGACCAAAAGCTTGCCCGCGGCGCGCTCTATCTGATGCTGCAGAATCGCATTTACCGCGGCGACATCACCCATAAGGGCAATGCCTATCCTGGAGAGCATCCGGCCATCATCGAAGCGCAGCTGTGGGACGACGTGCAAGCGGTGCTCGCCGCGAATCGGGTGGAACGGGCCAGCGGCAGGCGCGCCAAGCATCCAAGCCTGCTCGCCGGCCTGGTGTTTGAGGCGAGCGGCGAGCGCCTGACGCCGAGTCATGCGGTCAAGAAGGGAAGGCGCTATCGCTATTATGTCTCATCGTCCCTCGTCAGGGGCACAAGAAGTGACCGTTCAAAGGGCTGGCGTATTCCGGCAGGCGATCTGGAAGACCTGGTGATCGGCAGACTTCGCGACTTTCTCGCCGATCCCATGGCAATCCTCGATGCCGTCGCTGGCGAAAGCCATAGCGGTTCAACGCAGCGCCAGCTGATCGAA
>NZ_JAFATE010000526.1 GCF_019244115.1 Bradyrhizobium sp. | reverse complement strand
CGTCGCCGAGCCGGATCAGGTGACCAAGGAACTGATCGGCCAGATCACGGCGGTGCTCGGTCCCGACTATGACGTCGCGACCCACTTCACGCCAAAATACCGACCGTGGCGGCAGCGCATCGCCTTCGTGCCCGATGCCGACCTGTTCCACGGCATCAAGAGCGGCAAGGCCTCGGTCGTCACCGACGAGATCGAGCGCTTCACGGACAAGGGCATTTTGCTGAAGTCGGGCGGGGAGATCGACGCCGACATCATCGTCACGGCGACCGGTTTCAATCTCTGTGTGCTCGGCGACATCGCATTTGCGATCGACGGCAAGCCGCTCGACTTCGCCGACACCGTGACCTATCGCGGCATGATGTTCACCGGCGTGCCGAACATGGCCTGGGTATTCGGTTATTTCCGCGCCTCCTGGACGCTGCGCACCGATCTGGTGGCGGAGTTCGTCTGCCGGCTGCTCAAGCACATGAGCGAGACGGGCGCGCGCCAGGTCGAGGTGGCATTGCGCCCCGAGGATCACAACATGCCGCTGCTGCCATGGATCGATCCGGAGAATTTCAATCCGGGCTACATGATGCGCAACATGCATCTGTTGCCGAAGCGCGGCGACAAGCCGGAATGGCAGCACAACCAGGATTATTGGGCCGAGAAGGATCAGTTCCCCGCGATCGATCTCGACGACAAGGCGTTCGTGTACAAGTGATGTTCGTGCACCGACCTCAGTTTACCTCTCCCGCAAGCGCGGAGAGGGAGCGCAGCTTCCACGTGGTTCGATCGAACCTCATCTCATCTGCTCTAATTACATCACGGCCGCTTCGGCTGTGCCTGTGATTGCGGCGGCGGCCGTCGCGGCGGCCCGGCGAGGCGGGCGTTTGCGGACTGGGCCTGCGGGTCGAGCTTAACATCCATCTTGACCGCGGCATCGCTGATGTCGCGCAGGGTCTGCCGACCCTCTTCCATCAGCTTCGCCGACTTCAGGCGGAAGGTATCGGCCATTTCGCGCAGCGAGCGCAGCTTGTCGTAGAGTTCTTCGGTCTTGCCGTCGGCAAAGCCCGGCACCACGCCCTCGATCTTGCCTATCACGGTATCGAAGCCCGCAAACGCGTTGTCGGCCTTGTCCATGATGCTGTCGATCGCGTCGCTCTTGCTGCGCAGCGAGGCCGTGGTGCTTTCGAACGACAACAGCCCGTCCTTGATCACGTCCGCATTGGCGACGATGACCTTGTCGACATTGTGCAGCGTCTCGGGGATCGATTCCAGATCATGCAGGTCGGCGGTGAGGACCGGAATGCCATCCGCATCGAGCGGCACCGGAGGCGCGGCCGGCGCGCCGCCGACCAGCGAGACGGCAGCAAGTCCCGTCAGGCCCTGGAACTCGATACCGGCCACGGTGTCCTTGCGGATCGGCGCGCTGTTGTCCAGCATGGCTTCAACCACAACCTTGCGCGGATTTTCCAGCTTGATCGAGACGATCTCGCCGGCCTGGATACCGTCGAAATTGGCCGGTCCGCCCCGGCGCAGCCCGGCGGCGGAGCCGCCGTCGAACACGATGCGGATCGGGCTCTTGCTCTGTGCGCTGCGCAGCTTCTGTACCGCGAGCAGAGCCGTGAACGCCGCGGCGATCACCGCCAGCGTCACGGTTCCGATTGCCAGGTTGCTTGCGCGCATCGTACCTCTCGGACCGGCCCGCCGAAGTGAGCGGCCGCGGGCCTGAGGCCGTATCTTACGGGCAAAGCCCGGGCAGCGGAAGCTCAATGCTTGGCAGCGTCGTGCGCTTCCTTCTTGGCCGCGGCGTTGTTCAGCACGATCAGCGCGTCGACCGCGATGCCGGTTTTCGCATTGATCAGGAACGGATTGACGTCGATGGAAGCGATGCGGCTGCCGGCATCGGCGATCAGGTTGGACAGCCCGACCAGCGCCTTCACGGCGGAGGCCTCGTGCAGCGGCCCCTTGCCGCGATAGCCTCTGATCTTGACGCCGGCCTTGGTGCGGCCGATCAGCGCCCTGGCCTCTGCATCGTCGAGCGGCGCGCCCGCGAGCGCGACGTCCTTCATGAGTTCGATGTCGATGCCACCGGTGCCGAACAGCACCACCGGTCCCATCTCGGCGTCGAGCGAGGCGCCGATCACGAGCTCCAGATCGCCTTTCACCTGTTGCGCGATCAGGATGCCTTCGAGCGTCGGCTTGCCCTTCAGCTTCTTCACCCGTGCGGTGATGGCGTCAAATGCCGTCTTCACTTCCGCCGGGCTGCCCAGGTTCAGCACGACGCCGCCAATATCGGATTTGTGCAGGATGTCGGGGCTGACCACCTTGGCGACCACGGGAAAGCCGATCGTCCTGGCGATCTTGACCGCTTCGGAAGCCGACTGCGCGATCGCCTCTTTCGAGATCGGGATGCCGTAGGCCTTCAGGAGCTTTTTTGAGGCCACCTCGTCGAGGGCCGCACCTTGCGCTGCTTTCAATGTCTTCTCCAGCAGCGCCCGTGCAGCCGGCTTCGAGCTCGAGACGATGTCGGGGACTTCCTTCGGCAGCGCCGCATAGTTGATCAGCGACTTGATCGCGGTGACCGCGCGGTCCATGCCCTGCATGACCGTGAGGTTTGGCAGCGACCTGCGCAGGCTTTTCGTGAACTCGGTAAAACCGATCGACATCGCGCTGATATAGATCACGGGTTTTGCGGCGCGGCCCGCCATCTCATTGACGATCCGCAAGTTCCGCTCGCGCAGCTCGTGCGGTGCCTTGGGAAACTCGGCGTCGATGATGACGATGTCGGTATCGGGGTCGTCGATCATGAGCTTGATCGACTGCATGTAGACGGAAGGATCGACAACGGCGGCAAAGCCGGCATCGAGCGGATTGCCGACGATCGAGCCCGGGCCGAGCATCTTTGCAAGGCTATCGCTCGCGGCCCGGCCAAGCGGTGCAAAATCGAGGCCGGCCGAATAGAACGCGTCGATCAATAGCCCCCGCTTGCCGCCCGACAACGTCACCGCCGCAAGTCGGTCACCTTTGGGCAGGGCCGCATGCACGAAACATTCGGTGGTCTCGATCAACTCGTCCATGTTGCGCGCCCGGATCACCCCCTCGCGCGTCGAGATCGCGTCAAACGTCTCGATGGAGCCAGCGAGCGCGCCGGTATGCGCCATGGCGGCGGCGCGGCCGCCCTCGGAGGCGCCAAGCTTGAGCGCGATGACCGGCTTTCCCGCGGCGCGCGCGGCCTTGCAGGCGTCGCGAAAGTTTTTGGTGTCGCGCACGCCTTCCAGATAGACGACGATGACGCGAATGCTCGGATCGGCCGCGTAATAGGCCATCAGGTCCGGCGTCTCCAGCCCGGCCTCGTTGCCGGTGGTGACCATGTAGCCGATGCCGACGCCGCGGTCCTCCAGCGCCTGGCGGATCGCCATCACGATGGCGCCGGACTGGCCGGCGATCGCCACCGGACCCTGTTCCATGGTGACGATGCGGTCGTCGATATTGGTGAACAGCTTTTCGCCCGCGCTCAGGTTTCCGAGGCAGTTCGGTCCCGTCACCGCAAGGTGGGTCTCGCGGATGGCCTGCTGCAGCTCGGCTGCAAGGCGCTGGCTGTCCTCATCCTGCAGCTCGTCGAATCCCGAGGTGACGATGGTGGCCGACCGCGCGCCGGCTTTGGCGGCATCGCGGATCACCGGGATGGCGAAGCGCGCCGGCACCAGCACCAGCACATGGTCGGGTCGCTCCGGAAGACTCGAAAAATCCTTGTAGCAGGTCACCCCCCAGACGCTCTCGCGCCTGGCATTGATCGGATAGAGGCCGCCTTCGTAACCGTACTTGATCAGGTTGTTCCAGATGCGCTCGGCATAATTGCCCGGCTTGTCGGTCGCGCCGACCACGACGACATTGCGCGGATGCAGCATCGCATGAACGCGCTTGACGAGATCGCTGGTCTCCGCTGGCGGCGCCCATTTGACTTGACCTTGAGACGCAGTCGTGAGCGGGGCTTCCATCGGCGTGACCTTCTCTTTGCTTTGCTTCTTTTCGTTCGCCGGCGATCAGCGCTCGGTCTGCACCGCGGCTGTTCTTTCTATGAAGACTTGGAGACGGCCGCAACTGACGCCCTCATCGCGCATTTTCCGCAGCGCGACAATTGCTGGCGATGACGTCGCTACCAGGCCGGACGCGGCCGCGGCGGCGAGGCAATGCCAGCGAGCAGCACGGCCAGAATGCCGGTCAGGAAAATGCCATCAAAGGTTCCGGCGCCACCGATCGAGGCGATCGGCGCGCCAAGGCCGCTGATCTTGTCGAGATTGAGCAGGTCGGCGCCAATGAGCGTGCCCATCGAGCCGCCGATATAGGCGAGCGGCGCGGCATATTCGCGCGACAGCAGGAATGCCAGGATCGCCGTGACGACCACGGGCACGAACACGGGCACGGCAATGCCGACGCCATTCACCGGCGTTGCCATCGTATGGATCACGATCGCGATCACGACGACGGCGATCGCCGCCTTGAGCCAGAGCTGGTAGCGCAGCACGAGATAGGTCGACATCAGCGTCGGGATCACGGCACCGCCGACATTGACGGCCAGCACGGTACCGGGAAACGCCGTCACCACCGGCACGATGTAGCGCATCCCGAAGAAGTCGACGATCTCGCCGGTCCTCACCGGGTGTCCCGGCAGAATGGTGATGGGGATGTTGAAATAGCTGCCGATCAGCGAGCCGAACAGCACCAGTAAGGCCGCGCCGGGCCCGATGCCGAGGCGCATATAGGCATAACGCAGAATGCGCAGCTGAATCAGGATGATCAGCACCACAAAGATGATGACCAGGATGGAAAACAGTCCTGGGGTCAGCGGCAGATAGTGAACCTGGGAATCCATCATCGCGCAGTCTTTCGGCCGTTGTGCCCGTACCCAGGAATATACGTTGCGGGCCGAAAGGTTTCAAAACCGAAACGGCATGCAATCATAACGAAGAGGGGCCTTCGAGCACAGCGTGGACCAGAAAGCGCTCGGGGCCGCCCGTGACGGCTTCGAACGGCCAGCAGGTCGACAGCACCAGCTCATGGCCGCGCGATGTCGCATCGATCCCGGAAGCATCGAACCGCACCACCGACGTCCCATCCACGCGATAGCTGAACGTTCTGCCGTCGCTGCGCGTCACCGCGATCTCGTCGCCGATCACGACGTCCTTCACGAAGCGGAAATGCGTATCGCGGTGGGCGGCGTAGACGGCGACGCCGCGCTCGCCGGCATCGGCGGTCTGTTCGACATGGCCCGGGCCGAAGGCGAGTGCCTGCCCGCTGCTGCCGGCGAGCACAATGGCGCTGACATGCAGCCTGTTGATCGCGATCCTCCCGACCGGCCAGGTGTCGGCCCACGACCATGGTTTTGTCACCTGTCCGGTGACGAGCGTTTCGGCGAACGCGCGCTCCAGCAGAATCTGCGCGACGTACGCCTTGGCATGGATGTAGGCACCGTGTCCGACCAGCAGGAGCCCGGCGAGGGCGAGGAGAAGGGGCGCGAAGCGGGTCATCGAGAGCGCTCAACCGTTGTCGTCATTCCGGGGCGATGCGAAGCATCGAACCCGGAATCTCGAGATTCCGGATTGGCGCTTCGCGCCCCCCGGAATGACGTTGTTGGAAGGATTGCGCGCGCGGCGCTCGGGGTACGCCGCGCGCGCTGCTGCGGAGGAGTGGGGGGCGCCTTCAGAGCGAAAACCTCCGACGCCGGTTGAACGCGACCAGGATCAGGCTGAGCGCGGCCAGACTCGCGCCCAAGATCATGCTGAGCTCTGCATCGGTTGCGGTCTTCGGCAGCGTGACAGTCTCGGGCCGAGCGGCCGGAGCGGGTTGCGGACGCTTCAGTGACGCAAGTTGCGCACGGCTGTCGTTGGTGTCCGCGCGCCGCTCGGCCGGCTGCGCAGGAAGACGCGGGCGCTCGCCAAACACCTTCTCAAAGTCCCAGCCGGCCGGCAGGTTGATCGGCAGCTCGGCAAGCTTGAGCGGCTCACCCGCGGGCCGGCTCGGCGTCCGGTCGACGGCGACCAGGCTGGTCAGGCGGGTGACGAGCTGATGCTCGAGCGCCAGCGCCAAGATCGTCTTGTCGACCTCATCGGGCGTGACCTGACGCATGGTGCGCGCGACCTCGGCATCGCTGATCTTGCGCCGTGCCCAGACTTTTGACAGGCCCTTGCCTTCGGCCGCCTGTGCCAGCGCAAGGCGGATCACCCAGGGCCGGTCGCCGATATGTCCGTTGATCTCGACCGAGCCGTCGGCGTGA
>NZ_JAFATE010000501.1 GCF_019244115.1 Bradyrhizobium sp. | reverse complement strand
CGGGAGTGCGCCCATGAACGTCCAGGACAGCAGCCGGTATCACGAGGTTCATGCCCGCTCGCTCCGGGATCCCGAGGGGTTTTGGGGCGAGGCGGCGCGCGAGATCGACTGGATCGAGCCGGCGCAAAAAGTGTTCGATCCGGCGATGGGCCTGTATGGCCGCTGGTTTGCCGGCGCGGTCGTCAACACCTGCTACAACGCACTCGACCGTCACGTCGCCGGCGGCCGCGCCGGCCAGCTTGCGCTGATCCACGATTCGCCGCTGACCAACACGGTCACGAAGTTCACCTACGCCGAACTGCTACGGGAGGTGCAGACACTTGCCGCGGTCATGCAGGATTTCGGCGTCGTCAAGGGAGACCGCGTCATCCTTTATATGCCGATGGTGTCAGAGGCGGTCGTGGCGATGCTGGCCTGCGCGCGCATCGGTGCGGTGCATTCAGTCGTGTTCGGCGGCTTTGCGGCGAAGGAGCTGGCAACGCGGATCGACGACGCGCGGCCAAAGCTGATCTTCTCAGCGAGCTGCGGGCTGGAGCCCGGCCGCAACGTGCACTACAAGCCGCTGCTCGACGAAGCGATCGCGCTCGCCACCGCCAAGCCGGACGCCTGCATCATCCTGCAGCGGCCGCAGCAGGCCTGCGATCTCGTCACCGGACGCGATCACGACTGGGCTACGCTCCGCCGCGCGGCGCGCGACGCCGGCAAGCTGGCGCCTTGCGTTGGCGTACTCGCGACCGACCCGCTCTACATCCTCTACACCTCAGGCACGACCGGGAAACCAAAGGGCGTGGTGCGCGACAATGGCGGGCATTTGGTCGCGCTGAAATGGTCGATGCACAATCTCTACGGCGTCAATCCGGGCGAGGTCTGGTGGTGCGGCTCCGACATCGGCTGGGTGGTCGGCCACAGCTACATCATCTATGGCCCGCTGATTCATGGCGCGACCTCGGTCATGTATGAGGGCAAGCCGGTGGGCACGCCCGATGCCGGCGCGTTCTGGCGCGTGATCTCTGAGCACAAGGCGGTCGCGCTGTTCACGGCGCCGACCGCGTTCCGCGCTATCCGCAAGGAAGACCCGGACGGAAAATTCATCCGCCAACATGATCTGTCGACCTTTCGCACGCTGTTTCTCGCCGGCGAGCGGGCCGATCCGCCGACGGTGGAATGGGCGGAAGCGCAGCTCAAGGTGCCGGTGATCGACCATTGGTGGCAGACCGAAACCGGCTGGTGCATCGCCGGCAATCCGGTCGGGCTCGGCCTGCTGCCGGTCAAGCACGGCTCGCCCACGGTGCCGATGCCGGGCTACAAGGTCGAGGTGGTCGACGAAGCGGCCAGGCCCGTTGCCGCCGACATCATGGGCTCGATCGTGATCCGCCTGCCGCTGCCGCCGGGCTGCCTGCCGACCCTGTGGCAGCAGGACGAGCGCTGCCGGGAGTCCTATCTCAGCGAGTTCCCCGGCTGCTACAAGACCTCGGATGCCGGCTATATCGACGAGGACGGCTATGTCTTCGTGATGGGCCGCACCGACGACATCATCAATGTCGCGGGCCATCGCCTCTCGACCGGTAGCATGGAGGAGATCCTCGCCGCGCATCCGGACGTCGCCGAATGCGCGGTGCTCGGCATCAACGATGCGATCAAGGGCGAGGTGCCCTGCGGCTTCATCGTGCTGAAGGCCGGCGTGACGCGCAGCCCCACAGAGATCGAGAAGGAGGTCGTGGCGCTGGTGCGCGAAAAACTCGGACCGGTGGCCGCGTTCAAGCTCGCGATCACCGTCGGCCGGCTGCCCAAAACGCGCTCGGGCAAGATCTTGCGCGGCACCATCAAGAAGATCGCCGATGGCGATGCGTGGACCATGCCGGCGACGATCGAGGATCCCAAGGCGCTGGACGAGATCGGTGAGGCACTGAAGGGCAGGGTGTAGACATGCCTACATCGTTTCGGAGCGTCCAACCCGGCCAAGCGCCCAGGTTTGATGCTTCGCATCGGCCTGCAATGACGCTAAAAGGCGGCCATGTTTCCGACCAGGGGTGCCCACAAGGGGCGCCCCTACGAGCGCGGATGATTGTAGGGGCGCCCCTCGTGGGCGCCCTCGTCGCCGCCTAGGCAATGACGAACGAGATCAAGGACCAAACATGCGACGTCGACTGGCACGCCCCTCGCTCGCGCTTCTGTTCGTCGCTCCGCTACTCTCGGCCTGTCTGGAGCGCGGTCAGTCGGCGATGCCGGAGGCGCTCGCGCAGGACGACGACGCCTACTGCCGTGCGGGCGGCACCGTCGCGCCCGGCTCGCCGCAATACACGTCCTGTCGCAAGGACCGCGACGTTCAGCGCAGCCAGGCCGAGGCGCGCGCCGATCGTCGCCAGCGCGATCTCGGCGAATACATGTTGAACCATCCGGATCGCATGTAGGGCGTGCCGACCGGATCATTTCAGCGCCCTTGATCGTTGTTGGGCATTCCTCGGGTCAGGGGCACGCTTTCCAGATCATGGTTCTGGCATCAGGAGGCCGCGATGAACGAAGACGTCTTCAACGCAAGCCTGCGCAAGTTTCTCAAGCAGGTTGGCGTCACCTCGCAGCGCGAGATCGAGAAGGCGGTGCGTGACGCACTCGCCGACGGTCGCCTGATGGGACACGAGAAGTTGCCGGCCAAAATGGTGCTGACCGTGGGCGGCATCAGCCTCGTGCATGAGGTCAGCGACGAGATCGCCCTGGGTTAACCAAACCTGTGGTCATTCCGGGACGTGCGAAGCACGAACCCTGGTGTGCAATTGCGCACCTGAGAATCTCGAGATTCCGGGTCCGGTCCTTCGGACCGTCTCGGCATCACGACTTGGTTCTTCTCACCCGTTGGCCAGGCTGCCGAGCTTGAAGCCGACGGCGATGACCAGAAGGGCGCCGCCGGCATAGGCCAGATATTGCGGGTCGTGACAGAATAGCTTTGACGTCGAGCAGACCTCGACGGCCCACGACGTACCCAATGGAATCTCCGCGGCGGCCTGCCTGAATAAGAAGGCCGCACCGCCCAACAGAAGCGCCAGCAGAAAGAAAAGTCCGGCCATGGTCCCCTCCAGCCCGAATCGGGGCAATTATGACCGCCGGTCCGGTTAATTTGCCGTAAAGACCGTCAGGGAATCTGATCGGGGCACCGCGGCGTATAAGTCTGGGGCGACCGGCCGCGTCTACTCCTGATCTGGATCCGGCTTCTTGCCGCCGATCGTCTTCAACTTGGCGAACACGGCATCGACGTTGAGATCGTCGCTCGACCTGGAGACAGGCTCCAGCTCCGGTTCCTTGCGGGTGGTTTCGGACGCCGGCAACAGCGTCGCGCCGCCATAGGCGGTCTCGGCCGGCTTCTCCTTGGCCGCGCGCTGCACCTCGAAATCGAGCTCGATCTGCGAGCAGAGGCCAAGCGTGACCGGGTCCATCGGGGTCAGCGTCGAGGCATTCCAGTGGGTGCGGTCGCGGACGCTTGCAATCGTGGTCTTGGTGGTGCCGACGAGCCGCATGATCTGGGCGTCCTTGAGCTCGGGGTGATTGCGGACCAGCCACAAAATGGCGCTCGGGCGCTCGTGCCGGCGCGACACCGGGGTGTAGCGCGGGCCGCGGCGCTTGGCCTGCGGCGGCAGCACCACCTTGGTTTCTTGCAACCTCAGGCGATAGTTCGGGTCACTCTCACCCTTCTCGATCTCCTCGCGGGTGAGCTGGCCGTTGGAAATCGGGTCCATGCCCTTGATGCCCTGTGCCGCGTCGCCGTCGGCAATGGCGCGCACCTCGAGCGGGTGCATCTTGGTGAAATCGGCGACCTGATCGAAGGTCAGAGCGGTATTGTCGACGAGCCACACGGCAGTCGCCTTCGGCATCAGCGGTGCGTTGCTCATGGCAAATCTCCTTTGTGCTTTGCCACCCCCTCCGGTAGCCAAGCGGTCTGGTCATCAGCGATGACGGGAATTAACCCCTATATAGCCCTCCTGAGCCCTGCGGCGCAATGGCTCGTGCCGCCGATCTGAAGTCGTGATGGCATGTGCGGCGACATCGACTGACGGACGTCAGATCGAAAAGCGGCACTAGAATCATAGGTTTGCGAGTGCCCATGACTTGCCGAAGTCCGCGAACAGGTCTCGCGGCGAGGGAGCGCGGACTTCGGCAAGTGGGCGCCCGCGAAATCGGTCTTGACACCGCCCGAAAGCAGTCCCAAGTCGTTAATTAACTGACCGTTCCCTGCCCGGCGGCGAGGGGTGATTCGGTCCTGAGATCGCTCCATGGCCAAACCAGACCTGAGAATCGTGCTTTGTTCGCCGCGCGGCTTTTGCGCCGGGGTGGTGCGGGCCATCGATACCGTCGAACGCGCGCTGTCGATCTATGGCGCACCGGTCTATGTCCGTCATGAGATCGTTCACAACCGCTACGTGGTGGACAGCCTCAGGACCAAGGGCGCGATTTTCGTCGAGGAACTTTCCGAGATTCCCGACAACACCAATGCCCCCGTGGTGTTTTCGGCCCATGGCGTGCCGAAGGCGGTGCCGGCCGAGGCGCGCTCGCGCAATTTCTTCTCACTCGACGCCACCTGTCCCCTGGTCACCAAGGTGCACCGCGAGGCGGCGATCCATTTCAAGCGCGGCCGCGAGATCCTGTTGATCGGCCATTCGCACCATCCCGAAGTGGTGGGAACGCTGGGCCAGTTGCCGGCCGGCGCGGTCACCCTGATCGAGACCGCCGACGACGCGCAGACGTTTGCGCCGAAGAATCCCGACAATCTCGCCTTCGTGACCCAGACCACGCTGTCGATCGACGACACCGCCGACATCGTCGCCATCCTGAAGGGCCGCTTCCCGAACATCTCCGGGCCGCACAAGGAAGACATCTGCTACGCCACGACGAACCGCCAGCTCGCGGTGAAGAAGGTGGCGCCGGTGGTCGACGCGCTGATCGTTGTGGGCGCGCCGAACTCGTCGAACTCGCAGCGCCTGCGTGAGGTCGCCGAGCGCGAGGGTTGCCCGATTGCGGTGCTGGCGCAACGCGCCGGTGACATCGACTGGAAGCGGTTCGAGGGCATCACGAGCCTCGGCATCACGGCGGGCGCCTCGGCGCCGGAGGTGATCGTCGAAGAGATCATGGACGCTTTCGCCGAACGCTACACGTTGCATGTAGAGACGGTCTCGGCCGCCGAGGAGAACGAGTTCTTCCCGCTGCCGCGCTCGCTGCGTCCCGAAGCCGCCGCGGAATAGTCGGGCAACAAGATGGCGGTCTACACCGACGTCGCCGCCGAAGAGCTCGCGGAATTCCTCAAAAATTACGACATCGGCGAACTCTTGTCTTACAAGGGCATCGCCGAGGGCGTCGAGAATTCCAACTTCCTGCTGCACACCAGCAAGGGCGCCTACATCCTGACGCTCTATGAGAAGCGCGTGGCGGTGGAGGACCTGCCGTATTTCCTGTCGCTGATGGCCCATCTTGCCGCGCGCGGCGTGAATTGTCCGCAGCCTGCGACGAACCGCAAGGGCGAGGTCTATTCGCAACTTGCGGGCCGCCCCGCCGCCGTCATCAATTTCCTCGAAGGGATGTGGCCGCGGCGGCCGAATGCCGCGCACTGCGCGGCGGTCGGCGAGGCGCTTGCCAAGATGCACCTTGCGGGCGGCGATTTCCCGCTTCATCGCAAAAATCCGCTCTCCGTCTCCGGTTGGCGACCGCTGTTTGCGCGCGCGGCCGACAGCGCCGACAGCGTGCAGGCGGGTCTTTCCGGCTTCATCACGCGCGAACTCGATCATCTCGAGGCACACTGGCCGGCCGACCTGCCGGTCGGAGTCATCCATGCCGATCTGTTTCCGGACAACGTGTTCTTCCTCGGCGACAGGCTGTCGGGCCTGATCGACTTCCCGTTCTCCTGCAACGACATTCTGGCCTACGACGTCGCGATCTGCTTGAACGCCTGGTGCTTCGAGGCGGATCATTCCTTCAACGTCACCAAGGCCCGCGCGCTGCTCAACGCTTATGGTCGGACCCGGCCATTGTCGGAGGCGGAGCAGGACTCGCTGCCGCTGCTGGCCCGCGGCGCGGCGATGCGCTTCCTGCTGACCCGGCTGGTCGACTTTCTCAACGTGCCATCAGGCGCGCTGGTGAAGCCGAAGGACCCGCTGGAATATGTCCGCAAGCTGCGCTTTCAGCAGTCGGTCGCGAATCTCAGTGATTACGGCGTGACACCTGCGGGATGCGTGGCGTGAGCGAGCTTCCAAAGGTCTCGATCTACACCGACGGCGCCTGCTCGGGGAATCCGGGGCCGGGCGGCTGGGGCGCGATCCTCAGGTTCGGCGAGGTCGAGAAGGAATTGAAGGGCGGCCAGCCCCACACCACCAACAACCAGATGGAGCTGATGGCGGCGATCTCGGCCCTGGAGGCGCTGAGAAAACCCTGCCAGGTCGATCTCTACACCGACAGCCAATATGTCCGGCAGGGCATCACGGGCTGGATCTTTGGCTGGAAGCGGAACGGCTGGCGCACCGCCGACAAGAAGCCGGTCAAGAATGTCGAGCTCTGGCAGCGCCTCGACGCGGCAATGAAGCCGCACCAGGTGCACTGGCACTGGGTCAAGGGCCATGCCGGCCACGACGAGAACGAGCGCGCCGACCAGCTCGCGCGCGCCGGCGTCGCGATGGCGAGGCTGCAGCAGCGGGTGCGTTAGATTAGTGCGGACGCGCTGCGATCTCGCCGCGCATTCCGCCGTCATCGCCCGGCTCGACCGGACGATCCAGTACACTGCGGCTTCTCAATGAATCTCCGCCGTCTCTGGAATACTGGATCACCCGCTTTCGCGGGTGATGACAGCATTGTTTCCAGGCGATCAGCTCACAGCTGCGCGAGCAGGGTATCGCCGCCGGACACCTCGACCTTGCCCGGTGCGGGCTCGAGGTTGAGCTTCTTCACCGTGCCGTCCTCGACCAGCATCGAATAGCGCTTTGAGCGGATGCCGAGGCCGTTGCCGGACGCGTCGAGCTCCATGCCGATCGCCTTGGTGAAGTCGGCATTGCCGTCGGCGAGGAAGACGGCCTCGTCGCGCTGATCGGTGTCGCGCTTCCAGGCGTTCATGACGAAGGCGTCGTTGACCGAGACGATCGCGATGGTGTCGACACCCTTGTCCTTGATCGCATAGGCGTTGAGGAAGATGCTCGGCAGGTGCATCTTGTGGCAAGTGCCGGTGTAGGCGCCGGGCACGGCGAACAGCGCAACCTTCTTGCCCTTGAAAATGTCATCAGTGGTTTTGACCTGCGGGCCCTCCGCGGTCATGACACGGAATTTGGCTTCGGGCAGCTTGTCGCCAACTTGGATGGTCATCGTCAAATTCTCCTTGGGTGAGGGCGGGGTCTTCTTAAGGCATTTTCTGACCCGGAGAAATGGAAATGCCATCGCTTAGAGCGGTCATTCCGGGGCGCGAGCGAAACGAGCGAACCCGGAATCGCGAGATTCCGGGTTCGACGCTGGCGCGTCGCCTCGGAATGACGGCAAGGGTGCTCTGCGTCATGCCGCCGCCTGCTTCTTCTCGTCACGGAGCTGCCGACGCAGGATCTTGCCGACATTGGTCTTCGGCAGCTCGGTGCGAAATTCGATGTGTCGCGGCACCTTGTAGTTGGTCAGCTGCTCGTGACAGTATTTTGTGATGTCCACGGCTGCGAGGTTCGGGTCCTTCTTGACGATGAAGGCCTTGACCGCCTCGCCCGACTTCTCGTCCGGCACGCCGATCACGGCGCATTCCAGCACGCCGGGATGGCCCGCGATCACTTCCTCGATCTCGTTGGGATAGACGTTGAAGCCGGAGACAAGGATCATGTCCTTCTTGCGGTCGACAATTCTGACAAAGCCGTCCGCCGCCATCACGCCGATGTCGCCGGTGCGGAAGAAGCCGTCCGCCGTCATCACGCGCGCGGTCTCATCCGGCCGGTTCCAGTAGCCCGCCATCACCTGCGGTCCCTTGGCGCAGATCTCGCCGGCTTCGCCGATCGGCACTTCGTTGCCGTCGTCATCCCGGATCGAGATGTAAGTCGAGGGCACGGGAATGCCGATCGAGCCGTTGAAGGCGGTCGCGGTTGCCGGATTGCAGGTCAACGTCGGCGAGGTCTCCGACAGGCCATAGCCCTCGGCGATGCCGCAACCGGTCAGTTTCTGCCACTGCTCGGCGACCGGTCGCTGCACGGCCATGCCGCCGCCATTCGCGATCTTGAGTTTTGAGAAGTCGACCTTCCTGAAGTCCGGATGGTGCATCAGGCCGTTGTAGAGCGTGTTGACCGCCGGAAAGCTGTTGACCTGATATTTCATCAGCTCCTTGATGAAGCCGGCGATATCGCGCGGGTTCGGGATCAACAGATTGCAGCCGCCGGCGCGCACCGCGAGCAGATAGCACGCAGTCAGCGCGAAGATGTGATAAAGCGGCAGCGCGCAGACGACCAGGATCTGCTCGACTTTCGGCTCCATGGCGAGCGCGGGCTGCAGCCAGGCGTCGTTCTGCAGCACGTTGGCCACGATGTTGCGGTGGAGCAGGGTTGCTCCCTTGGAGACGCCGGTCGTGCCGCCGGTATATTGCAGGAAGGCGACGTCGTCGGGGCCGATCGCCGGCTTCTTGAAAGTCATGCTGCGTCCCGATGCGAGCGCATCGTTGAAGCTGACGGAACCGGGCAGCGAAAAGGCGGGCACCATCTTCTTCACCCGCCGCACCACGAGATTGACGATCACCCCCTTGAAGCCGAGCAGGTCGCCCATGCTGGCGACGATCACATGCTTGACCGCGGTATGCGCCAAAACCTTCTCCACCGTGGTGGCAAAGTTCTCCAGCACGATAATCGCTTCCGCGCCGGAGTCCTTGAGCTGATGTTCGAGCTCGCGCGGGGTATAGAGCGGATTGACGTTGACCACCGCAAAGCCGGCGCGCAGCACTGCCGCGGTCGCGATCGGATATTGCAGCACGTTGGGCATCATCAGCGCGACGCGCGCGCCCTTCTGCAGGCCCTTGCTCTGCAGATGGGCCGCGAGCGCCTGCGACATCTCGTCGAGATCGCGATAGCTGATCGACTTGTCCATGCAGATGAACGCCCTGCGGTCGGCGAACTTCGCAAAGCTTTCCTCGAGCAGCGCGACCAGCGACGAATATTGGCTGGCGTCGATATCGGCGGGCACCCCGGGCGGATATTGCTTGAGCCAGATGCGCTCCATGTCTCTCCCCTCTCATTCGCCCCGCGCGGCAACCTCGAGCGGACGGGACGGCTTTGTTGGGAGGCAGTATCGAGCCTGCGGCGGCCTGTGGCAAGCGGCCGGGAACCACCGGTGCAATCGCGATTAACGCGGCCCGCGATGAGGAGCCGCGCTAAGGCATGATGAAATGAGGCTCGATCAGAGCCGCACGGAAGATGCGGCCCCCTCTCCCCGCCTGCGGGGAGAGGGTTGGGGTGAGCGGAGCCTCAAGAAACCGCCCCTGCGGAGAGTCCCCCTCACCCGCATCGCTGAAGCGATGCGACCTCTTCCCGCAAGCGTGGAGAGGTGAAGCCCGGCCGGCAAACCGATTCGAGCAAACTTCATCATGCTTTAGCCGGCGGGCTTGAGCTCGCCCGAGGTGCTCTTCGGTGCGGGCTTGGAATCGCTTGTGCCGGTACCGGCCTTGGGCTTGACCACGGTCTTCGGCCGGGCCGGCTTGTCGCCGGTCTTCGGGGCGACTGCTGCGTCGGGCTTGACGCTGGCGTGCTTGACCGACTTGGCCTCGGCCTTTGCGCCGTCAGCCTTCGCCTCCGTTGCGGCATCCGGCTTCCGGGCGGCGAGGCGCGACTTCTTGCCGCGATGTCGGATGGCCTGGGCGTCTCTGTCCGAATCGGCGGCGACCGCCGCAATCAACGCGGCTCCAGTGCGGGTCGGGCCGGTATAGACGACGACCGGCTCGGACGGGGCGGGCGCGGCGGCCAGCAATTCCGACGGTTTCAGCGTCGGCGCCTGCAGGCCGGAGAGGGAGAAGGTCGCCACCCCGCCGGTCAGCGAGCCGTTGGCGGTCGAGGCGACCGTGTCCTCATCCTCGTCGCTGGCCGGGCGGTGACGCTTGCCGCCACACATCTCGTCGCGCAGGTTCGGCGGCGAAGCATCGACCGGCACGAGCTGATTGACGGTGCCCTGCGAGGGCTGCAGCCAGGACAGCGAGGTCGCCGAAAAGCCGCGGTCCAGGAGCTGCGCGGCGCGCACGGCGCGCATGTGACCCGAGGACGCACCCAGCACGACGGCGATCAGCCGCTTGCCGTCGCGCGTGGCCGAGGCGACGAGGTTGTAGCCGGAGGCGCAGATAAAGCCGGTCTTGAAGCCGTCGGCGCCGGGGTAGCGGCCGATCAGCTTGTTGAAGTTTTGGGTGATCCGGCGACCGAAGCGGATCGAAGGGATGTGGACGAAATATTCGTATTCCGGCAGGTCCTTGATGATCGCCCGTGCGAGGATCGCAAGGTCACGCGCTGAGGTGATCTGGCCGTCGGCTGGCAGGCCGTTCGGATTGACATAGCTCGTCTGCGTCATGCCGAGTTTTTGCGCGGTCTCGTTCATCATGGCGGAGAAACCGTCGATCGAGCCGCCGACGCCCTCGGCGAGCACCACCGCCATGTCGTTCGCCGACTTCACCAGCATCATCTTCAGCGCATTGTCGACGGTGACCTGCGTGCCCGGCCGAAAACCCATTTTGGAGGGCGACTGCGCGGTCGCATTCGGCGACACCGTGAACAGCGTGTCGAGCGTGATCTTGCCGTCCTTGACCGCCTTCAGCGTCACATAGGCCGTCATCATCTTGGTCACGGACGCCGGGTACCATGGATACGTCGCATTCTGCGCTTCGAGCACCTTGCCGCTGTCGGCCTCGATCAGCAGCAGCGCCTCGGCATGAACGACGCCTGGCAGCGCGATGGCCAGCAACGCGGCGAGTGCGGTTCGAACAAGAGTCGGTTTGAATCTGAAAGGATGAGCAGCGTGCACGAGCAAGTTCCGGTGACTTTGAGACCCGCCTTGAACGAGAAGGAGGTCTTGGAAAGTGGATGGTCGGGTTTCAAGTGTTAGCCGGCGCCGCATATGGCAGCGGTTGCAAACCTATACTGCCTTTGATCGGCAGAACAGTGGTTCTCGCAATGAATTCATTGACGAAACCAACGGAGTTCCCAGCAAAATTCAAGCCTTGACAGCGATACCGTCACTGTCGGGCGCTTGCAGGCCGGTGCTGGCCGAATCCTGCAGCATGAACTGGGCGCGCGCCATGTCCGCAAAGCGGCCGCCTTTCGCGACCAGTTCATCAAAGGTTCCCGTCTCGATCACGCGGCCGCCATCGAATACCAGAATGCGGGTGGCGTTGCGGATGGTCGAGAGCCGATGAGCGATCACGAAAGTGGTCCGTCCTCTCATCACCTCGTCGAGCGCCACATTGACCTTGGTCTCGGTCACCGCATCGAGCGCGCTGGTCGCCTCGTCCAGAATCAGGATCGGCGGATCCTTCAGGAGCGCACGCGCGATCGACAGCCGCTGACGCTCGCCGCCTGACAGCATGCGGCCGCGCTCGCCGGCATTGGTGTCAAAACCGTGCTCCGCGTGCGTGATGAACTCCAGCGCCTGCGCGCGCGAGGCCGCCTGCGCGAGTTCCTCAGCCGATGCGTCGGGCTTGCCGACGCGAAGATTGTCGGCAATCGAGCGATTGAACAGCAGCGCCTCCTGGAACACCACGCCGATGTTGCGGCGGAGCGCGGCGAGCTTCAATCCGCGCACATCCATGCCGTCGATCCTGATGACGCCGGATTGCGGATCGAAGGCCCGATGCAGCAGCGCGATCGCGGTGGATTTGCCGGCGCCGGTCGGCCCGACCAGGGCGATGGTCTCGCCCGGCAGCGCGGTGAATGTGAGATCTTCGACCGCCGGCCGCTTGCCGTCATAGGAGAAGCTGACGTCGCGAAACTCGACGAGGCCCTTGAGCCGTCCGGCATCGATGGCGTCGAGGCGGTCATGCACCGCGGGCACCGCATCCAGCACCGTGAAGAACTCGTTAAGCCGCGGCGCCTCCATGAACAGGCTGTTGATGAAGCTGACGACCTGCTCGAGCTTCTGGATCAAAATGGTGGCGAACGACACGAACATCACGATCTCGCCGACCGAAATGCCGCCGGCATTATGCAGCGCGATGCCGACCGCGAAGATCGCGAGGATCGTGATCGTGGTCGAGGCCTTGGTGATGATGCTGACCAGCGCCCACCATGACAGCACTGGCAGCTGCACCGCGAGCAGCTGGCCGGCGACCCCGCTCAGTCCCTGCACCTCGGCGTCGACACGCACAAAGCTCTGCACCAGCGCGACATTGCCGAGCGCGTCGGAGGCGCGCGCCGACAGGTCGCTGTAGAACGCCTCGACCTCGTTCTGCATGCCATAGGTCTTGCGCACGACCAGCGTCGTCAGCACGGTGAACACGACGCAGAGCGCGAACAGCAGGATCGCAAGCCGCCAGTTGATGGTGACCGAGAGCGGCAGCAGCACGACGACCGACATGATCGCGGCGAAATGCTCGCGAAAGAAGCCGACCCAGAGCCGCCACAATGCATCCGTGCCGTTCAGCATCACCTTCATCAGCCGCCCCGAATGGGTCCCGGTATGGAAGGTCAGCGGCAGTTGCAGGATATGCTCGAAATAGCCAGAGAGGACTGCCTGGCGCTGGCGGTGCGCCAGACGGTCGGCCTGCAGCGCAACCACGGCACTGGCGACAATCGTGAACAGGCCGAAACCGACCCAGGCCGCGAGCAGCGGCCAGGCCGAGGCGCCGCCTTTGCCGGTGAGGACGTCGACGATGCGCCCGAACAGCACGGGCTCGGCGAATTGCGTTGCTGCCAGGAGGAGATTGGCGATCGCGAGGATGAGCCCGAGCCGCGCTTCCTTGCCGAGCAGTTTTAGGACGCGGGTATAGAGGCGAAACAGGGACATCGGGAGGTGTGGTCGCTCCGCTCAATGACAAACCGGCCCGACGGGCCGGCTTGATCCATTGTAAGCCGGAAGCTTTCGCAAGCTCAATTGATCATGCGCCCGTCGGCCGGCGGCAGAAAGCTGTCGTCGAAGATGTCCGCTGGCGTCGGCCGCTTGCGGAATTTGAAATCCTCGCCGATCTGGCCGATCGAACGGTCCAGGCGGGCCGGATCGATGCCGCCGAGGCCCTTCTGCCTGACCTCGTCGGTCAAAATATCGTCCGCGAGCACGGTACGCAGCCGTTCCAGCTCGAGCTCCCGCGAACCGCCGTCGATCAGGGCCGCGACCTCGTCGGCGGCGGCAGCCGGATCCTTGATCGCAAGGTGCGTGCCTGCGATCGTCGCGCGGACAAGACCCCGCACCGCTTCGGCCTTTCCGGCGGCGAAGGCCGGGTTGACGATCAGCGCAAAGCCGTAGCTCTCGCCGCCATAGTCGGAAAAGCGCAGCACGGCGAGGTCGCTTGCGGGAATGCCGCGATCCCGCAAATTGACCGCCGAAAGATAGGAAAACCCAAGGACGGCGTCGACCTGGCCGGCCGACAGGATCGGCTCGCGCACGGCCGCGCTCATCCTGTAGAGCTTGACGCTGGCCGGCTTGATGCCGTTCAGCCGTGCCACGGCCGGCCACAAATGCAGCGACAGGTCGCTCTCGGCCGCGCCCAGGGTCTTGCCCTCGACATCGGCCAGCCGTTGCACGCCGCGGCTCTTCCGCGCGACGACGGCGTAGGGGGCCCGGTTGAACAGCATGAAGACCGCCTTCACCGGTGCCGTGTCGGGCTTGTCATGAAAGCGGATCAGTTCGTTGACGTCGACCAGCGCAACCTCGCTGGCGCCGCTTGCGACCCGGGCGATGGCCTCCGCCGAGCTTTGGGCGACGTCGGTGGTGACGCCAAGGCCCTCGCTGGCGAACATGCCGTGACTTTGCGCCAGCACAAAGGGAGCCATGCTCGCGTCGAGCGGGCGGTCAAACGTGAGGTGCATCGCAACGGGCTGCCTGGCCGTATCGGCCGCCTGTGCCGGGGCAGCGACAAGGCCGTGGAAGACAGCGACCAGCACGCCCAGCAAAGCCCCCACACACCCCGCAATGGTCGTTTTGACGCGCATCGTCTGACGCCGAACTCTTGAAAACGCGCGGGCGTATCCTCACCCGTTGCCATTCTGGCCCATGGAAGCTGAACGGTCCATGAGCAAGGAAGCATCCGCCTGCGATGATGACATCGATGTCATGATCGCCGGTCCCGTACAAACCAGCAGCCGCTAGGAACTTAGTCTCGGCATTGGCGATTGAACGGGGTTGTATCGCGTCTATCGCTCGCTTTGTGCGGACGATCCTCCTCGTGGTGCCAGTAGATCCTTCCGGGATGTCAGCTTTCGGGCGCCCCTTGTTCGCCCCACGGGGGACGGATTTTTTCCATTTTAATCAACACTGTTAACGTCTCTGTCGCGGCTTTCCACTAGCGTCGATGTCATGAGTGATTCGCTTGAACGGCTCTATCTGGCGGTGCTCGCGGCGCGGGACCTCGATCCGGCGACCTCGCGAACCGCGCGGCTGTTCCAGCACGGTCCGGCCAAGATGGCCAAGAAGCTGGCGGAGGAGGCCATCGAGGTCGCCATCGACGCGGTTGGCGGCGATGCCGATGCGGTGGTCCGCGAAAGCGCCGATCTGCTCTACAATCTGACTGTGCTCTGGGCCGCCTGTGGCGTACAGCCGGCCGATATCTGGCGGGAAATGGAGCGCCGCGAGCACCTGCTCGGGATCGCCGAGAAACTGCCGAAGTCGCCGGTCAAGCTGCCCAAGTCGCCGCCGCTGGCCGAGCGGCGACCAATTGTCGCGCTCGAAGGCCGCAAGCTGGGCAAACGCCGCTAAGGCCTCCGCAAATTACCCGATCCGCTCCCCATGGACAAAACGGCCGCGGGGTGGTTCATCGCGCCCATGCTGAAACGGATCTATGACTGGTGTGTCGAGGCCGCCGACAAGCGCTATGCGCTGTGGATTTTGGGGGCCGTGGCTTTTGCGGAAAGTTCCTTTTTTCCGGTGCCTCCCGATATCATGCTGGCTCCCATGTCGCTGGCGCAGCCGAAGCGGGCCTGGCTCTATGCCGCCGTCTGCACGGTCGCGTCGGTGCTGGGCGGTATCCTCGGCTATGCCATCGGTGCGCTGCTCTATGATTCCGTCGGCCACTGGCTGATCACGCTTTATGGTCTTGGCGATAAGGTCGAGGCTTTTCGTGCTTCCTATGCCGAATGGGGCGCCTTGATCATCCTGGCCAAGGGCGTGACGCCGATCCCCTACAAGCTCGTCACCATCACCTCGGGCTTTGCCGGCTACAATCTGCCGCTGTTCATCCTGTTTTCGATCATCACGCGCGGTGGGCGCTTCTTCATTGCAGCCGTTCTGCTCAACCGCTACGGCGATTGGATCAAGGTCAGGATCGAGAAGCACCTGGGGCTTGCGGTGGCGATCCTGCTTGCGGTGCTGGTGGCGGGCTTCATCGTCGCGTTCAAGATGATCTAGGGCCGCAGGCACTTTTCCGCCCGCGAGCGTTCAGTTACGTTGCCGCCATGGCGCAAGACGCGAGGTTGCGCGCTTGGTATGATGTCTGGCATCTTATGCCTGTGTGCATCGCGATCTGCACTTGAGCCGAAGGAGACACGTTGCAAATGTCCATGCCTGCCTTGTTCAAGGGCCGTCTGTCGATACCCGTGATCGGTTCACCGCTGTTCATCATCTCCGTGCCCGATCTCGTGATCGCCCAGTGCAAGGCCGGCGTCGTCGGCGCATTTCCGGCGCTGAATGCCCGCCCGCCCGAACTGCTCGACGAATGGCTGGCGCGGATCACCGAAGAACTCGCGGCCCATGACAAGGCGCATCCCGAGACACCCTCGGCGCCGTTCGCGGTGAACCAGATCGTGCACCGCTCGAACAACCGCCTCGAGCACGATCTTGCGCTGTGCGAGAAGTACAAGGTGCCCATGATCATCACCTCGCTCGGCGCGCGCGAGGAGCTCAATCAGGCCGCGCATCATTGGGGCGGCATCGTGTTCCACGACGTCATCAATCAAAAGTTCGCCCACAAGGCGATCGAGAAGGGCGCCGACGGCCTCATTCTGGTTGCAGCCGGGGCCGGCGGACATGCCGGCACGATTTCGCCATTCGCCTTCGTGGCGGAAACCCGACAATGGTTCGACGGGCCGATCGCGCTGTCGGGCGCGATCGCCAACGGCCGCGCGATCCGTGCGGCACGGGTGCTCGGCGCCGACTTCGCCTATGTCGGTTCCGCGTTCATTGCGACCAAGGAGGCCAATGCGGTCGAGCGCTACAAGGAGATGATCACGGCCTCGGGCGCGGAGGACATCGTCTACTCCAACCTGTTCACCGGCGTGCACGGCAATTACTTAAAACCCTCGATCGTTGCGGCCGGCATGGATCCTGAGAATCTCCCGACCTCCGATCCGTCGAAGATGAATTTCGGCACCGATGCGTCGGGCGAACGGGCCAAGCCGAAGGCCTGGAAGGAGATCTGGGGCTCCGGGCAGGGCGTCGGGTCTATAGGGGCGATTCTGCCCGCGGCCGAACTGATCGCGCGCTTCAAGAAGGAATACGACGAGGCGGTCGACCCGCCGGTTTAGCGCGCGCTGTTCACCTCTCCCCGCTTGCGGGGAAGGCGACCACGAGGGTCGCCCTGCGCCGGTTGTAGGGGCGCCGCTCGTGGGCGCCCGTTCCCCCGCTCGTCAGGCACAAAACAAAACGCCCGCCCCTTGCGGGGCGGGCGGGGATGCGAGCTGTTTGCCGTTCGGTCTTATTCCAGTTCGATCGGCACGTACTTGCCGCTGTCGTCGATCTGGGTGCCCCAGATCTTGTGCAGCGCCTGATGCTCGCCGCGGCCGAAATTGAGCGGCGCACCGAGCCCGAGGTCGATGTTGCGCATCGCCTCGAGATTGTCGATCAGCCGCTCGGTGTCGATCTGCGGACCGGTCTTCTTCAGCCCCTGGATCAGCACGTTGGCGGCGATATAGCCTTCGAACGAGACGTAGTCTGCGTTCTCGCCGGGGAAGTATTTGGCGAGGGCGTTCTTGTACTCCATGACGGCGCTCGAATAGCCGCCGACCGCGGGCACCACCTGGGTCACGATCACGCCGGAGGCAAAGCGCGGCCCGAGCAGCATCAGTTCATCCGACAAGGCCGTGGATCCGACGAACGACACGTTGGTGTAGATCAGGCCGGGATAGACGTCCTTGGTCTTTTCGATGAATTTTGCCGCGGCGCGGTAGGTCGCGACCATGACCACCGCCTTGACCGGCGTCTTCTGCAGCCTCAGGAGATTGACCGCATCGTCGACGTCGACGGTGTTGCGCTTGTAGCCGAGCCGCAGGATGGCGCCATCGCTGACGCCCAGCGTGCGCATCGCCTTGGCGACGCCGGCAAACCCCGCGTCACCATAGGAGTCCTGCTGCGCGAATACCGCGATCTGACGGGGCTGCAGATGGCGCAGCTTGATCAGATAGCGGACCGTCGCGTCGGTCTCTTCCGCGTAGCTCGCACGATAGTTGAAGACATAGCGGTCCGGCGGATCGTTGCGCAGGATGTTCGAGCCGGTGAAGGCGCCGAAAAACAGGGCGCGGCGCTCCAGCGCATAGGGAATGCCGATGGCCGCGGTCGGCGTGCCGACATTGCCGATGAAGCCGAACACCTGGTCCTTCTCGTAGAGCTGCTTCATGGCATCCAGCGTCCGGGACGGTTCATAGCCGTCATCGGCCGCGACCAGCTTCAGCATCCGGCCGTCGACGCCGCCGGCTTCGTTGGCCCGGTTGAAGGCGGTTTCGACGCCGAGCTTCATCTGCCGGCCGAGTTCCTTCGCGGCGCCCGAGAACGGCCCGCAGATGCCGAAGCGGATTTCGCGATCGGTCACGCCGCGCACGTTGCTGACGCTGTTCACGCTGCTCAACGTCGGGATCGACGGCGGCTGCTGGACCGGGACGGTCGGCGCGGTCGCCGCCGCGGCGGACGATGGCGCCAGCGCGCCCGACAGCGACGGGCCGGCGATCGACTGTTCGAGATCGGAAAGCTGGCGCTCCGCCACGCGGCAGTCGACCCGGCCGCCGGAGACGGCGGTTCGGCCGTCGGCGACATAGCGGTCGAGCAGCCTTGTCAGGTCATCACGCTCGGCTTCGTTGGAGGACGCTTCCCTGATCACGGCCTGGAACTTGTCGGCGATCAGCTGCACGCGCGGACGGGCGATGTCACGGCACGCCAGCGCGGAGCCGATGATCGGTCCGACCCGTCCGGCGAGATCACGGACGATGTTGACGTTGTCGCCGGGCGCCGCGTTCGCTGTCGAGATGAATGCGGCGGTGCCGAGGAGGATCGCGGTCCAGCGAAGGGCGGAACGCGAATTCCGTACCAAGGTCGAGTGGGACCAGTGATCAGACATTATCGTTCCTCTCATTGAGGTTTCTGGCAACGGTGTCATTGGGGGGGATCGTTCGGACCGGCCTTTTCTCGCCAGCTCTTGAACTGTTGTAGCAGTTGTTCTGACTGCTGTTGATTGGCGATCTGGCCGCTCGGTTCCTGAGGCTGGGCCAACAGGCCCTTGAACTCGGCGAGCGCCGGCTTGTTGGTGCCCTCGTCCGACTGGTTGCTCGTGCGCGCCACCGCTGCGGTCAGGTTTTCCAGCGTGGTCGCCAGCGACTGACCGGCGTCGGGCTGCCGCGCTGCGGGCGTCATGATGACGAAGAACAGCGCGACCACGGCCGACACGCCGACCGCAACCGCGACCCGGCTGGCAAAGCTGGAGAACCGCTTGGGTTCCTTGCCACGCCCGAATCCGGGCGGCTCGGGCATCACCTGCGGATCGAGCGAATGACGCAGCGATTCATAGACCGCGCTCTCGAGCTGCCGGTCCAGCGTCGAGGTCCGTGATACGGCCCGCCCGACGGATTCCGGTTTGGGGTCCCGTTCGGCGCGCGGCTCGCTCGCGGTCGCGGTCCTTTGCTCCGGCTTTTCGCGCAACCAGCGTGGCGCGTAGTTCAACGGATCCTGCGAAGCGACCTGATCCTGTTCACCCATTTCACTCATACGCCACTCCTTTGACGCTGAAATGCTCCACGCACCGTTCCCTCTGCACCGAAGGTTACAAAAGGGAAAAATCCGATGAGCGGTACTATATGCAGTCTTTCTAATGTTCTTAGGGAAATGGTAACCAGGCCGCCGGATGATGATGCCGTATGCAACATATCATCATCAAATCGCGCGCAGTGTGACGCGATCATGGCATCCCGGTCAGACCCCATTGCCCATCCCCCGGCAAAACGTCCGCTCGTCGACTTCGCGTGAGTTCCCGTTATCCGGGCTTTCCCCGCGCCTTTCGTGTGGAACTATGGGGCGACATTATTAAGTCCGAATCACGGCAAAATCGCGCTGAACCTTCGGCAAGCGGCGCCTGATTAAGCATTTACTAATGTAGTAACATCGAAGAAACCGCGATTCCACCGGCATTAACCAGCCGTTAACCATGACCGCCGATTGTTTACCGTTCGCTAACCAAGGCGAGTCGAAAAGTCATGGATATTGTCAACCCCGAACCGACCCGTCAGCCCATTCGCTTTCGCGGCCGCTCCTATGTCGCTTTTGTGTTTTCCCCCGCCGCCCCGATCGTAGGCTGGCTCGAGCTGCTTGATACCACGCTGGCGCGCTCGCCGGGCTTTTTCGTCGGCAAGCCGGTGGTGCTCGATCTGTCGGCGCTCGACCTCAGCCCGTCCGCGATCTCGCATCTGGTCCGGAGCATCGAGGCGCGCGAGATCCGCATTCTCGGCATCGAGGGCGTCGACGCCGAGCGGCTGTCGCCGCAATTGCCGCCGCTGGTGACGGGGGGCCGCACCCTCCAGGTTCAGCAGGTTCAGCCGGTCGAGCCGAAAAAGCCGCCGCCGAAACCGCCGCAGACCTCGCTGCTGCTGGACAGTCCCGTCCGTTCCGGACAGTCGATCGTGTTTCCGGACGGCGACGTCACCGTGCTCGGGTCGGTGAGTTCCGGCGCCGAGATCGTCGCAGGCGGCTCGATCCATGTCTACGGCACGCTGCGCGGCCGTGCGATGGCCGGTGTCAACGGCAATTCGGCTGCGCGGATCTATTGCCAGAGGATCGAGGCCGAGCTGCTCGCCATCGACGGCTACTACCAGACCGCGGACGAGCTGGACGCGAGCCTGCGCAGCCGGCCGGTGCAGGCCTGGCTCGACCGCGAGACCATGCGGGTGACCCCGCTGAACTGAATTTCATGGTGTTGGAGTCATCTTAGGAGGTGGGAAAAATGGCCAAGGTGCTTGTTGTTACGTCTGGGAAGGGTGGGGTCGGCAAGACGACGTCCACTGCCGCGATGGGAGCGGCGCTTGCGCAGGCCGGAAAGAAGGTCGTGGTCATCGATTTCGACGTCGGGCTCAGAAACCTCGATCTGGTGATGGGCGCGGAGCGGCGCGTCGTGTTCGACCTGATCAATGTGGTCCAAGGCATCGCCAAGCTGCCGCAGGCGCTGATCCGCGACAAGCGGCTCGACAATCTGTCGCTGTTGCCGGCGTCCCAAACCAAGGACAAGGACGCCCTGACCGAGGAGGGGGTCGGCCGCGTCATCAACGAACTGCGCCAAAGCTTCGATTGGGTGCTGTGCGACAGCCCGGCCGGCATCGAGCGCGGCGCGATGCTCGCGATGCGCTTTGCCGACACGGCGGTCATCGTCACCAATCCGGAAGTGTCGTCGGTGCGCGATTCCGACCGCATCATCGGCATGCTCGACTCGAAGACCGTCAAAGCTGAGAAGGGCGAGCGGGTGGAGAAGCACATCCTGCTCACCCGTTACGATGCGGCCCGCGCCGCCCGTGGCGATATGCTTGGCATCGACGACGTACTGGAAATCCTGGCGACGCCGCTGCTTGGAATCATTCCCGAGAGCCAGGACGTGCTGCGCGCCTCCAATGTGGGCTCACCGGTGACGCTGAACAATCCCGTCTGCACGCCGGCGCGCGCCTACACCGACGCGACCCGCCGGCTGCTCGGCGAGACGGTCCCGATGATCGTGCCGTCGGAACGCAAGGGGCTGATGAGCCTGCTGCGCGGACGGAGGGCGGCATGAGCTTTCTACGGCTGTTTTCCAGCCGTCCCGCCTCGGCGCCGGTGGCGCGGGAGCGGCTGCAGATCCTGCTGGCGCATGAACGGGGCGTCCGAGGTCAGTCCGATCTCCTGATGCTGCTGCGGGAGGAGATCCTCGCTGCGGTCTCGCGTCACGTGACGCTCGATCCCGACAAGGTCATCGTGCGGATGGAGCGCGGCAAGGACATCTCCACGCTGGAGGTCGATATCGAGGTGCCGAACCGTTTCGAGGGCGCTCTCGCGAGCGCGTGATTGGCGGTTCCAATACCGGCGCCGGGTGCGGCCCAGCGCGGCCGGAACATCGTTCTCGCCCACGCGTTTGCCCGGCAGACAGGGAGCCGGACCATGCGCACGTCGACAGCTTTTTTCGCGGGGGCGGGAACCGTCATCATGGTCGTTGCCGGCGGCCTCGGCGGCGGACTCATGATCGCCAACACGATGAATCCGAAGGCGCCCGCGGCGCAGACGACGAAACTCGAGCGGCGCGCAGCCGAGCCGTCGCCGAGCCCGTCGCCTTCGCCTCATTCCGGAGTGGCGCAGGCGGCCATCACGCCGGCCGCGAAGGATGTGCCAGCGCAGAGCGGCCAGGACAGCGCGAAGACGGAATCCTCGTCACAATCCTCGGTGCAATCCAGGACGCAATCCACGGCCGTCACAGCGACGAATGGTGCCGCCGCGCGCGACCCCAGCCCCGCGCCGTCGCCATCCCCGCAAGCGACGCAGCGCGATGCGCATGACAAGCCTGGGGCTCCCGATACAGCGTTCGCCAAAGCGCGGGAGGCAGACCTGAAGACCCCGGACGCGGATGCGAGGCGGAATGCCCAGAAGCGCCAGAGCCGGCATCACCAGCAGTGGGTGGAGCGGCGCCGCATGCAGCGCCCGCCCGAGGCGGATCCGCGTGACATGGAGCAGGCGTCGCGAGACGACGGCGACGCGCGCGGTGCTCGCGACGACAACGGGGCACGCAGCTACCGCACCGACAATGGCGCGCGCAGCTATTCCGACGACAGCGTTTCGCGCGGCTATCGCGCGGAAAATCGTGCGCGGATCTATCCCGACGACGGCAATGCCCGCCGTTACCAGGAAGGCAGCGGACGCGATTACGCTGCCGAACCCGTCGAATTGGAGCTGCCGCGCATTCGCCTGTTCGACGGATTCTGACGGGCCGACGTTCTACGGCCGCCCATCCATGCGAAGGCCGATACCGCCTTGCCGCGATTGTGAGTCGCGGCTTTAACCCCGCATTAACCATAGCGTCCCCAGAATCCGCTCAGAGCCGGCGCCCGAGCGCCCGGAACTCCGGATCTGGAGGGATGCGAATGGACCTCGAGAAATTCTTTGCAAAGACACCGGCGACGCTCGACGAGATCAGGATCCGCGTCGGTCACGCCTTGCAGCGGCATCCGCTGTGCCGGAACATCGAATTCGAAATCGTCGGCGTGCCGCGCACGGCCCGAGGCCGCAACTGGACCGTCAGCATCCATGCGGTCGAGCCGGGAGCGCTTTTTGAGGCATCCGACATCGTCGCCGATATCCAGGATGCCTACGTATTAACCCCGGCTGCCTGATTTTTGCCTTTTCCTCGCTGTTTTCATTCAGCTATGCATGAAGCGGTCGTCACGACGGCGTTATTAGGCCTTAATTAACGCTCAGTTTTCCGACAAAGTATGACTTTCTGGGGACGATCCGGTCAGTCATCGAATGCGTGCGGAGTAGGATTTGACACGGACGATCACATTCATCGCCCTGATCTGCTGCCTTCTGGGCGGCGCCGCAATCATCAGCATTCTCGGCCGCGACAGCGTGCCGATGGCGACCGCCGAGATGATTCCGGCGAAGGCCATCGCGCCTGTCGCAAACCGGGACAGCAAGCACGACAAGCTCGCGGTGGCGTTGCCGCCGACCACGGCCGAGCCCGCGCAGGCCGTGAGCCTGAGCGAGCCGCTGCGCCAGGCCTATGCCTCGTCCAATCCCACCGACACCGAGGCGGAAAACGCTGTCGCCGCGGCCATGCCTGCCGTCACCGGGGCCGTGCCGCCCGCGAAGCCGAAACTCGCGAGCAAGCCGCAGCCGCAGAGGCCTTATGCACTGCTCAGCGACGCGCAGATCGCCGGCATCAAGGAACGGCTGCATCTGACCTCCGACCAGGAATATTACTGGCCGGGGATCGAGAGTGCGCTCCGCGCGGTCGCCCGCAAGATTCGCACGGCGCGCCAGACCAATCCGAATGCAAATGCGTCGGCGATCGATCCGGACTCGCAGGAGGTGCAACAGCTCAAATCTGCGGCGATGCCGCTGCTGTTCCAGCTGCGTGACGACCAGAAGGAAGAGGTGCGGCGGCTCGCCCGCATCATCGGGCTGGACAAAGTCGCCGCCGCGATCTGAAGCCTACCAGCCGGATCGCCAACTCGGTAACCCGCACAACGCCCGCGCAGCGATGCGCGGGCCTTGTCTTTGCCGGCGTGATGCGCACGGCGAGATTAGCCGCCATGGGCTTCGACGACCTTGCGGCAGGAGCCCGAGAGTTTTGCCTTGTTGGCGGCGAGGCAGGCATTCATCTCGCCCGGCTTGCCGATATGTTCGGCGCAAAAACTCTGCGCGTCGCTGCGACAGGCCATCCTCTCCTGCGGCGTCGGTCCGGATTGCGCGAAGGCCGAAGCGCCGCTGAGGGCGAGCAGAGTGATCGTAATCAGCACGGTCTTGGTCATGGGAGTTTCCTTGCATGCACGAGGGGTTGAGGACGCGTTGCGTCAACGCGGGGCGCAAACTCCTCGATGTGATCGGGATGGTCCATGCCATGTTCATGGCACCGCTTCAGGATGTGCGCGCGGCCCGGCACCACCTTGACCTGGAGCCGCATCGAAGGTGCGCTCCCTCCCCCCTTGCGGGGCAGGGCCGGGGTGGGGGTACCACACGACGAGCTGAATCCGGGGACCCCCGCCCCCGACCGCTCCCCGCAAGGGGGAGGGAAGAAGACTGTTTCCGTCGATAGGGATCGTGATCAAACTGCCGATGCGTCGCCGTCGGGAAAGCGGTAGGGCAGTTTGAGCCGCACCCGCGTCCCGGCGGCGCTCGAGACGAGCTCGAGCTCGGCGGCGCATTGTGCCGCGCGCTTCTTCATGTTGCGCAGGCCGCGCCCGCCGCGTCGGGCCGGCACCATTCCGTCATCGCCGAGGTCAAATCCCTTGCCGTCGTCTTCCACCGTGATGCAGCCGCAGGCGTGGCCGGCATCATCCATGACGGTCGCGATGGTGACCTGGATGCGCATCGCGCCGGCATGCTTGACCGCATTGGTCAGCGCCTCGTCGAGCAGCCGCAGGATCTGGATCACGTGCCAGGGCCGCAGTTCGGGATGCACCGGCAGGCCTTGCGCGCTGGTCGTCCGCCAATCCAGCGCGATGTTGTGCGGGCGCAGCTGCGCCACGGCGCGCTCGCGCCAGGAGCCGAGCGCCAGCATCAGGTCGCCGCCGATGTCGTCCATCGAATCGATCACCAGGCGCAGGTCCTTCAGCGCGGCGCGCGCAGCGTCCCCGATCGGGGCGATGGACTCGCCGCGCTCGGAGAGCGCCACGATGGAGACGAGCTGGCCGCCGAGGCCGTCATGCAGGTCGCGCATCAGCCGCGAGCGCTCGCGCGCCAGCGCCGCCGCCCGCTCCCGCTCCTGTTCGCGCGCAAAACTCTGCTTCAGCTTCTCCTCGGCCTCGCGGACGCGTACCACCAGCCGTCCGGCAAAACCGTCGACCTGGTTCAGCGCGCGGGCGAATCGCCAGGTCAGCGCGCCGCCGATCGCGATCAGCATGGAGGAGTAGGACAGGCGCGAGTAGAAGATGCGCCGGTCCGGCACGATCGAAAGCACCGACAACAGGTCGTGGATCCAGCAGGTCAGCACGATGGTGACCGCGCAGCCGAAGATCAGGATCGCGAAATTCTGCCGTCGGATCGCCACCTGCATCACGGCGAGCGCGAGCAACAGCAGGTAGAGTCCGACCGTCGGCGTGCCAACGAACAGGAAGACCTCGCGGAGCTGCGCACGGCTTCCGAACACCCCCGCGGCCGCGACGATCAGGCCGGGCAGGAAGATCAGCCAGCCGGCGCGGGACCATTTCCAGCCGAAGAACAACAGCGCAAAGATCAGGACCAGACCGGCTTCGAGCGGCGCGGATGCGAGCAGGATCCCGCCGAGATGTCCGGATTGCGGCGGCGCCAGCGTCGGGACGAAGGCCTGCACGGTGCCGAGTGCCATCGCCGCGGCGAGCACGCCATAGGCTACTTCGTGCCGTCGCATGATCCACATGATGGAAAGGATCACGGCGAGAATGGCCTGCCATGCCGCGAGCACCACCGGCATGGTCACGAAGATCAGCGTTCTGAGATCGTAATAGGGCCGCAGCGCGTCATCAGGCCCGACATAGACGCGGTCCAGGAAGCCGGTGATCGGACCCCACACGAACAGGCGGATGGCGATCCCGTTGGCGCCGTTGTGCAGCAGCGAGCCCGGAATCACCACGATCTCCGGCGTGGCGCGGTCGGAACGGTTGGCCGCCGAATCACGGCGGCTGTCGAGCAGCACGACGCCGTTGACCGCGACTTCCGCCCCGTTGGTGAAGCGCGGCAGCAACACCGACCAGGCCTGCCGCGCATCGGCCTCGGACCAGGCGAACTCCCCGGTGTAGACCGGCGGGTCGTTCATCGAAAAGCGGTGCGCGGTGAAGTGCGGCAGCGTGACCGCGTGGGTCGCGCCATTCTCCTTCAGGCTGAATTCGGTGAGCGCGTAGCGCGCGGGCGGCTCGGGTGGCGGCTGGTGAAGCACGAAGACGCAGGCAACCACGATCAGGATCTGCAGCACGGCGTAGCGCACGGTGCGGAACGTCGAGACGCGGAGCCGCCAGCGCTTGGGCGGCCTGACCGGGATGACCGCAAAACCGCTCACAGTTGTATCAGGCCCTGCTGGACCGCCTCGAATACGGCCTCGCCCCGGGTGTGGACTTCAAGCTTGCGGTAGATGCTCTTGATGTGGCCGGGCACGGTCTGCCGGGACAGCCCGAGATGCCCGGCGATCTCGGCATAGCTAAAACCCTTGGCGATGCCCCAGAGGATATCAATCTCGCGCGGCGTCAGTTTTGCGGTGTTGAGCGCCGGGCCGGGCGGAGGCTCGCCTGCGGGCTCGCCCGCCGTCTGCGTCCGGCGCACGATGAAGCGCGCGATCGAGGCCGAGATCGGCGAGTGCCCCGCGACCAGTTCATGCACGGTCGCGGCGATGTCGGTCGGGAATGCGTCCTTCAGCAGATAGCCGGTCGCGCCGACCGTGATGGCAGAAATCACGCTCTCCTCGTCGCCGAGGTTGGAGATCACCATGATCTCGGTTTCCGGAAAACGCGCACGCGTCTCGCGGATCAGCGCGTTGCCATGGCCGTCGGGCAGTTGCAGGTCGGTCAGCAGCACCCGCGGCGGGCCTGCCGCGAGACTGTCGCGCGCCTCGGCAAGGTTGGCTGCGGCCCGCACCTCGAAGCCGGCCTTGACGAGTGCCTCCTGCAGCCGCCACAAGGTCGGGGCGTCGTCCTCGACAAGCAGTATCGTGATCGTCTGCGAAGGCTGCTTTTCAACCGTCATCGCCCATCCTCCGGTTGTTGCCTGTGGCCGCCGCCCGTGGGGCAAGCTTAACCCCGTCCGGCCTCCTGCGACACCCATAATCATGGGGGGCATGCGCATGCCCGTGCGCACACATTTCCGCGCAGTCCGCCGCTCGCGGTGTCGGGACCAAGGAGGAGTTCGCGCAGCGAAGCGGATTTGAATCCGATGCCGCGCAGCGGCGCCACCGCCTGCTGGCCTCACGAACTGCGGGGCGCCATCGCACGATCGTCAACGCAAGGCGGGCGAGATCGGCGTCGAATCAAATGTCAGCCTACAGAGCATGCCGCACGTAGAACTACGGGAGGTTGTGCTCGGGAGCGGGAATTTATCGCTTCATTAATCAACCCGAACATAATGGCTCGGAGAGGTTCGTTTCGGGGTTGAGTGGGCACCCGCGCATTTCCTGCGGGATCGTTTTTCAAGTCGTCGTCTTCTGCTTCGTTGCATGTGGTGGCCTTTCTCTGAAGCGCCGCAGCAGCTAGCCACGTTTTGAGGAGGAAGCGGCCGTGGTGACTTCAATGGACGCGTTCGCACTGCCCGCCATCCTCGACATCACCAGGGCGAAGGAACTGCGCGGCCACATGGTCGAGCGTCTCAACTGCGGCGCGGTGCTGGTGGATGCAAGCGCGGTCGATCGCGTCTCGACGCCGTGCATCCAGGTGCTTCTTGCGGCGGCGCGCAGCGCCGACGGCGCGGGAACGCCGTTTAGAATTGCCAACGCATCCGAGGCGCTTCGAGCGGCGTTGGCCGATCTCGGTCTTCAGGCGGAATTCGAGAATTGGATGGTTTGAGATGAGGCGCAAACGTCGACCGAGCGAGGTCGACGCCGCAGCGCCGTCTGCCATTATGATGACCGCCGCCAGATCACGCGAAGGCCGTCCCGCACGTAGGACTACGGGCGGCCGCGCTCCGCGGGCTGAGTTCATCCTTTCGATCGTCGACCGAACATATTGAGCCGAAAGGCGTTTGCAGGATGGCGCCGCGCGCTCGCCCCGTTAAGGTTGCCGGCGGTCTTGAAGTGACAGCGGCCGGAAGGGAATCGATAAGCCAGTGAAGGATCCCGTCACGTTCCGAAGCCGCTGTATGATGGGTTGCGGCCTTGGAGCGCGGGATGAGATTGTCGAGCTGGGTTCAAGAGCTGGATGGCGTTGCGATGAGTAAGCGTGTTCTGGCCGTCGACGACTCCAAGACGATGCGCGACATGATCGCCTTTGCGTTGCGCGCCGCGGGCTTTCTGGTCGAGGCGGCTGAAGATGGCGAGGCCGCGCTCGGCAAACTCGCGACGGCGAGCTTCGATCTCATCATTACCGATCTGAACATGCCGAAGCTCGACGGCGTTGCGCTGACCAGGCGCGTGCGCGCCATGTCGCGGTACCGCGACATTCCGATCGTGATTCTGAGCAGCGAATCCGACGGCGCCAACGAGGCGGTCGGCGGGGCGGCCGGTGCCGACGGCTGGCTGATCAAGCCCTTCAGCCCCGAACAGCTCGTCGGACTGGTGCAGCGCGTCTGTTCCTGAGAAATCCGGTCGGGACGCCATCATGGGCGCTGCGAGTCGATGTCGTTCGAACGGACGGCGGCGGATGAAAGACCTCGGCGACACGCGAAATTGAGACGGCCGTCGTCCGCGGGTTGTTCCGCGCCATCATTTTGGCACGATTTGCAAACCAAATGGCT
>NZ_JAFATE010000497.1 GCF_019244115.1 Bradyrhizobium sp. | reverse complement strand
TGCAGTTGGCGATGACGCCGATCGGCGTGCGCAGGGTATAGTTGAGATACGCACCCTCGACCGGGATCGCCGCGTCGCGTCGCGCCAGCGCAAGGCCTGCAAAATAGCGGAAGAAATCCGGCAGCCGCGCCAGCTGCGCGCGAGTCTCGTTCACCGGTCTTCCATTGTTGAGCGTCTCGAGCCGGTAGAGCGGCTCCAGGTTGGCCTCGAACGCGTCCGCGAGCCGGTTCACCAGCCGGGCGCGGGCGCGCACGTCCATGCCGCCCCATTCCCTGCCCTCGAACGCAGCGCGGGCGCTTCTCATGGCGCGGTCGACGTCCTCGGCGGTCGAGTTCGGGATTTTCGCGATCACATCGCCGGTTGCGGGATTGCGAACATCAAGCGTCGCGCCACCACCTGCTTCGATCTCGCGCCCGTCGACGAAATTGCCGTGGATCTCGACCGCGACGGCTCTTGCGGGACTATTCACGCGTCCCTCCCTTCGACGATGACTGCGTTGCGCCTGAGCGCCGGCAGCACGCGCTTCTCGGTCTGGATGATGTGAGACTTGATGATCCGCGCCGCCGCGCGGCGGTCGCGCCGCTGCATCGCCTCGATCAGGGCCGCGTGCTCGGCCACCAGCTTTTTCGGGTCGTGGCCCCTGACATTGGCGAGGCTGACGCGCACCAGGCGATCGGCCTGTCCGATCAGATCGCACAGCGCCGCCGCCATCCTGCGGTTGCCGGAGGCGTAGGCCAGCGCCGTGTGGAAGGCGCGGTTGTAGGCAATGAAGGCTTCATGGTCGCCGGAAAAGCGGCGAAACTGGTCCAGCGTCTTGAGGACGTCATCACGGGCACTCTCTATGGCCTCCGCCACACAGGCCGGCTCGAGCGCGAGCCGGAACCGCAAGAGGTCGCGCGCATCGGAGAGCGAGATCGGGTTGACCCGGTAGCCCTGGCGCGGGGTCACCGTGACGAGATGCTCGCGCGCCAGCCGCGCCAGCGCCTCGCGCACCGGCTGGCGGCTCACCCGGTAGCGCTCGGCGAGCTCCTGCTCCCGCATGTCATCGCCGGGCGCAAGCTGGCAGCTTAAAATATCAGTGCGCAGCCGATCATAGATATTGTCGCGGAGAAGCATGAAGTTTCTCTCGTTTCGAGCTTTTTATTCCAGCCGTGAAATATCACGTCAAGCCACGAAGGCTTGATTTGGGTGCGATTTGATCTATCAATCCCTTGGGCGCGTGTCCGCGTCCGAAAGAGGAGGGCCGATGGACCGGCTGTTTGCGGACGGAGCCGTGAACGCGGCGGACACCGGGCGGGGGCCGCCGCTCATTCTGTTGCATTCGCTGCTGTCCGATCGTGCGAGCTTTGATGCCGTCGTGGCGCCGCTAGCGCGCTCATTTCGGGTGATCGTTCCGGAACTGCCGGGATTTGGCCGTTCGCGCGCGGTTGGTGGCGGCCTTGCCGCCGTCGCCGACCGGATGGCGGAACTCGTGACCGACGTGGCGGGCCCTGGCGGCGCCGTTGTGCTCGGCAATGGCTATGGCGGCTTCGTCGCGCTGCAGATGGCGATCCGTCATCCGACCGTCGCGTCGCGGCTCATTCTCGCCGACGCCGGGGCGGCCTTTTCGGACAGCGGTCGCGAGGCTTTTCGCACCATGGCCGCGGTGTCCAGTGCGAAGGGGCTCGCGGCCGTCGCCGACGTCGCGATGAACCGGCTCTTTGCACCGGAATTTCAGAAGACGCATCCCGCGCTGATGGACGACCGCCGCGCGGCGTTTCTGCGCACCGACCGGGAAGTTTTCCGCACCGCGTGCGAAGCGCTCGCGAGCCTGGATCTGCGCCGAGAGCTCTCCAAGGTGAAGGTGCCGGTGCTCGTCCTGGTCGGCGAGCAGGACGAGGCGACGCCGCCGGCCATGTCCCATGAACTGGCTGCCGGCCTGCGCGATGTGCGGCTCAAAATCATTCCCGGCTGCGCGCACGTCCCGCAGCTGCAGGCGCCCGCGCTCTTCCTCGCGGCGATCGCCGACGTCCTCGGCTTGGCGAGCGCGGCTTCGGGCTGAGGACAACCAAAGCTTGTCAAGGCCTCCCGCCGCGCCTAGCGTAACCGGTGCCGTGGCGTCTGCGGGAGGTGGAGTCATGGAGTTTTTCCGGGCCTACAAGGCGAACCTCACGACACCCACCTACTTCATCGAGAGCACGGCACCCGACAACGTCGACGACACGGGGCCGCTGCCGGATCTGCCGCCGGAATACCGAAAATACCTGACGGAAATCCACGCCGAGCAGGCGGTGCAGGAGATCGCCGAGACGCTCGTGGCCGGGCCCGACTCCAACCTCGTGGTGATGGTGCACGGCTTCAACAATCCCGAGCCGGCCGTGCTGAACATGTACACGGGCGCCGCGATGGCGATCGAGCGCGACGGCGCGATCAATGGGCGGAAGGGCCTCGTCTGCATCGGCTATCGCTGGCCGTCGGAAAGCATGGGCGAGCCGTGGCATGGCACCTGGGATGCGCTGCCGACCTTTCCGACCTGGCTGCTGAACCTCGGTGTCATCATCGCAGTGGTGCCGTTTCTACTGTTCTATCTGGCCAGCTGGGCGCCCGGCCTGCTCGGCTGGCTGCGCCACCCGATCGGCGATCACCTCGTCACCATCCTCGGGCTGACGCTGCTGGGTCTCGTGCTGACCGCGGCGCTGCTGCGCGCCATCGTGTATTTCCGCGACACCTATCGCGCGACCAATTTCGGCGTTCCGGATCTCGTTCACATCATCCGCGTGATCGACGGCAAGGTCGGCGAGATCAGACAAAGCAAGGAGGCAAGCAACGACATCCAGTTGTCCTTCATCGGACACAGCATGGGCGGCTTCGTCGTGACCAACACCATCCGCGTGCTGTCGGACGTCTTCGAAGGCGGGCGCAGCCGCATCGAGGCTTACGGTGCGGCGGCCGATCCGAGCCTGGCGTCTTCCAACATCGGTCATGTCTTCCAACTCAAGCGTTTTGTGCTCGCCTCGCCGGATATTCCGGCAGAGACGCTTCTGACCAGCCGCAGCAATTTTCTCGCCTCGGCGCTGGTGCGGTTCGATGAGGCCTATCTGTTCAGCAATGAAGGTGACGAGGTGCTGCGCCAGATCTCGACGCTTGCGAACTATTTCGTGTTTCCGACCAGGAGCCGGAATCACGGTTTCCGGCTCGGCAATGTCGAGATTCTGTCGCGCGATTTCGGCCTGACCAGCGTTGCGCGTGCGGACATCCTGAAGAGATTGCGCATCGGCCATCTGACCCTGCAGGAGCTCTATGACGGACTCTTGCGCGCGGCCGAACAGAGGCAGCGCGCGATCGGCTCGCCGACCGTGCCAAAGCCTCCGGTCCTGCTGCCCGAGCGCTTCACCTATTTCGATTGCACCGACTATACCGACGACTGGACGGACTGGTCGGACCCGGACAAGCCGATCAAGCCGGCGCGGCCGCTGCTGTCCTTCGCGAACTGGTACAAGCGCAATGACGAGCATGCGCGCCTGCCCTGGCATGCGCATCTGCGCCTGCTGTTCGTCTATCTCTTCACCCAGCGGCCGAACGTGCATGCCGGCTACTTCCAGGGCCTGTTGTCCCAGCAACTGATCTATCGGCTGGCGTGCCTTGGCTACAATGGCACGATCATGGCCTATGGCAGCGAGCAGGAGCTCGGCAAACAATGCAAGGACAAGAAGATTCGCCTGCTGGTCTCGCCGGAGCTGCCGGGCCGTCCGGCCGCCGTCGCGTCGTCGCCGACCACTCCATCAGCGTGATTGGCGTTTGCAACAACCAACGTCGACGTTTGGAGCCGTTGCACCCGTAGATGGCCGGGGTGGTCCCGGCGACCCGGGCATGGCAGCATCGGTAATCTTGAGTCGGCAAGCTGAGACCGAAGCGATTGCGCGCCTGCACGCCGCTTGCGAGCATATCGAACACTGCGCCATCTCGCATGACATGCTTTGATGATCTCGGCTGGCCCTCGCTCCCGTTGCTTTTTCTCCAATCGTCCAATCTGCTCAACCGTCGCGCGCCGGTCGGTCGGCTAACTGAGGCAAGCCAGATGAAGCATGCATCGGTCATCATCGTCGAAGACGAGGCGCTCATTCGGATGATGCTTGTCGAAATGGTCGAGAATCTCGGGCACAAGGTCATTGGCGAGGCCGGAAGAATAAATGAGGGCCGGTCTCTTGCGGAAACTCAGGAGTACGATCTCGCAATCCTCGATATCAATTTGCAGGGCTTCAACGTGCAGCCGGTTGCGGAGGCAGTTCGGAGTCGGGGACGACCCGTCCTGTTCTTAAGCGGATATGGCTCGAATGGTGCGCCGGTCGGATTCAAGGCAGCGCCGATCCTGGAGAAACCCTGCACGCCTGATAAGCTCAAGCGCATGATCGATACTGTTCTATCGAATCAAGAACCTGAACAAGCGCAAGCATCGTGTTGATCCTGCATGTCGGCTATCTCTTCGTGCCCACCGGATTCGGGCTCGGCGCCCTGGCCGCGTTCGGCATCGTGCCGATCAGCGCCGCAGTTCATGCCTGGATGGTTGGCGCGGCCGGCAGCATGACACTCGCGGTGATGACCCGCGCCACCCTCGGTCATACCGGCCAGAGTCTTACCGCCTCATGGGCGACGCAGACGATCTATCTGGCCATCGTGGTCGCCGCTGCACGCGTCTACGCCGTGCTTGATCCGGCGCATGATTTCATCCTGCTGCACATCGCCGCCTGCGGCTGGGTGCTGGCGTTCCATGCGATCGCATTCGGGCCGCGCTGCTCGGCAGCAAATGGCAGGCGTTTGCAGTGCGGCAATGACGCGACGTCGTCATTGGCGATTGAAAGCTCGCTTGCACGATGCAAGGCTGCGATTGGTTCCAACGCAAAGCAGATTTATTTTTTTGCGATGCTCTGGTTTGCGCGCGCGACGTGCGCGTTCCGTCGCGGCCTACGCAACGTATTGATACGTTTCGGATTTGAGCACGACCTTGATCCGTCCATGCCGAACTTCCCGATTGCGTCGCATCGTTGTCATTTCGGCGGCGCCTAATGCAGATTGCTGACGCGACATTTTGTCGCGAACAACGATCAATCAGGGGAGGTCATCCAATGCGAGGAAAACTGCGTCTATTGGCAGTGGCTGCCGGCGCAATCGGACCGGCGCTGCTTGTCGGCATGCCGGCTGCTGCAGCCGACGAGACGTTCGCCGCGACCAAGGCGATTTCGGCGCCGTCCGGCAAGATCACCTCGTTCGACATCAGCTTCGTCGATCCGGTGCTCGGCCTCTACCTGCTCGGCGACCGGACGCAAAACGCAGTCGACGTCGTCGACACCGACAGCAACACATTCGTGAAGCAGCTCGGCAAGGGCGTGTTCACGGGTCCGGGCGCGTGTCCGCCGATCAAGCAGCCCGCGGGTGCCAACGATTGCGCGGGGCCGGACGGTGTGCTCGCCATCAGGCACAAGGAAGTGTGGGCGGGCGACGGCGACAGCACCGTCAAGGTGTTCGATATCGAAGGGGCTGGAACCGCGCCGACCCACACCATCTCGACCGGCGGCGTTCATCGCGCCGATGAATTGTGTTTCGATCCGAAGCACAAACTCGTGCTGGTGGCGAACAACGCGGAGGCGCCGTTTCCGTTCGCGACATTGATCTCGACCGAGACCTACATGGCGCTGAAGCGTATCACGTTCGACGGTAACGACGGTAGGCCGAAAGCAACCAACGGTGCGGAGCAATGCCAGTATGACCGGCGTACCGACCGGTTCTATATCTCCATTCCGGAGATCAACGGACCGGGCAACAACAGCGCATCCGGTGGCGTGGCGGTCATCAAGCACACGGGTGAGGTCGAGACCACCTTCGTCATTCCCGTCGCGCAGTGCTCGGGTCCGCAGGGAATGGCAATCGGTCCGGATCATCAGATCCTGCTCGGATGCAATGGGGCAGTGAACGCGAATGCCTCCACCGTCGTCATCGACGATCGCGACGGTCATGTCATCGCCACGCTGAACAACGAGTCTGGTGCGGATGAAGTCTGGTTCGATCCCGGCGACGGCCATTATTTCCTGGCGCGCTCGGCGGCCGTCGGCACCAGCCAGTTCCTCGGCGTCGTCGATGCCGAGCGGCTGAAGGAGGACCCAAGTGTCGTGACCACTGGCGAGGGCACCGGTATCGGCAACGCCCATTCTGTCGCCGCCGATCCCGTCCTTAACCGGGTCTATGTGCCGATCCCGAGTACTGCGACGGGCGGCCTTTGCACCGCGGCCGGCGGCAATAGCGCCAACGGCTGTATCGCCGTGTTCACGACGCCGCACGACGATCACAGCTGCGAGACAGGGTTCGTTCAAGTCAGCGAGGACATGGACGAGTTCCACCAGCGTCGCTGTCACGAGCGCTGAGTGTTGTTGGAAGGCGATGAGGCCGGGCCTTCGCCCGACCTCATTACTCCAAGCTTCCTACGTCCGCGCCAGCGCGTGGGGAAACACCACCTCGATCAGCGTGCCGGATTGCGGCGCGGTGCGGATGTGGAATTGCGCCCGGTTGGCCTCGACCAGCGCCTTGGTCAGCGACAGGTTGACCGCGGAAGTGCCGGAGGCCTGTTCCGAGGGCGGGTTGCGGAACGGCTCGAGCGCCGCGGCAACCTCGCCCTGGTTAAGCCCGTTGCCGGTATCGCGCACGCGCAGCACCACTTCGCCGAAATCGGTCAGCGCCGTCGACACGATGACCTGGCCGCCGGCGTTGGCAAGGCGGATCGAGTTGCCGATCAGGTTCAGCGCGATCTGGCGCAGCGCGCGCCCGTCCGCCACCACCGAGGGGAGCGCCGGGGCGAGCGAAGTGCGGATGATGATGCGCTCGCGATTGGCCTCGCGCTGCATCGCCGCGACGCAGCTCTCCACCAGCTCGTTGAGATTCTGATTGGCGAAGGCGAGTTCGAGCTTGCCGGTCTCGATCCGCGACAATTCCAGGAGATCGTCGATCGTGGCGATCACCCAGGAGCCGGAGCTGCGAATGTCCTTCATGTAATCGACATAGCGCTCGTTGCCGAGTGCGCCGAACCGCTCGGAGATCATCACTTCGGCAAAGCCGATGATCGCATTCATCGGTGCGCGCATCTCGTGACTGATGCGGGCGAGCAGATCGGCCTTGGCGTTGGCAGCGGTCTCGGTGAGCCGCCGTGCCTGCTGCACCTCGGTCTCGATCTTCCGGTTTTGCGAGACGTCGCGGAACACCGCAAAAAAATTCGGACCGTCCGGGCGGGTGCGGCCCATCGTCATCGAGAGCGGAATGAGGCCGCCCCTGTTGACCCGGCCCAGCACCTCGCGGCCGTGCTCGAGCAGGCTCTCGACGCCAAAGCCCTTGATGCTTTCGAGATAGTCGAGCACCAGGCGCCGGCTCTCGGGAGCGAACAGTTCTGTGAGATTGCGCCGCGCGAGGTCGGCGCCGTCATAGCCGAACAGCGCCTCGGCGCTGCGATTGCAGGCGTGCATGTTGCCGCCGGCATCGAACATCACGATGCCCTCGGCTGTGGTGTCGAGGATCGCGCCGAGCTCTTCGGCATTGGCATGGCCGACCGCAGAGGGCGGGTTTACCGGGGCCGGCTCCGCGACGACCGGCGCCACCGGCTGGGATTGCATCGGCGAGAACATCAGCGCGAGCGCGGAATCGCCATCCCAGGAGATCGTGTGGAGGCGTGCCTCGATCGAGGCGGTCACATCACCGTTCTCTTCCACCACCGAGATCGTCACCGGTGTGCCGGCCTCCGATGTGCTGCTGCCGTTCGCGCTGCCGGCTTCGACATAGAGCGCGTCGACACCGCCGGCCTGTTCGAGCGCATGCAGGCTCTCATAACGCATCTGACGGAGGAAGGCGGGGTTGGCGTAGAGCAGCCGGTCGAGCCGGTAAATCAGGACGCCGGTCGGCAACAGCTCGAGCAAAGTGCGGTGGCGTTCGCTCACGCCGCGCGCCGGCGGCTCGGGCTCTCCCAGCCATTCCGGTTGCGGGCGCGGCGCCTCGGGTGGGGACGGCTCGGCCGGCGGGTGCTGGTCCTCAGCCGGCTCGGCTGGGCGATGCGCTTCGCCATTGCCGTTCTCGAGCCGCTCCGACAATTGCCGGGCGAGCTCGTCGAAGGCGTTGTTCTCCACCGGCGTGAGCACCGGTGCTTTTGCGTCGCCGGGAGGACGGAAGGGCACAACGTTTCGCGGCGGCTCCACGATGGGTTCCGGAGAGTTTGGCTCGGGCGGGGCCATGTCGATCGGCGCTCGCGATCCCGCGATCTCGGCCGCCGCGAGAGCGCCGTCCGGCGGCTGATCCGCGGCACGGCTGCGCTCTGGATCGGGCGAAGGCGTCGCAGGTGAATCCTGCGGCGGGACCGGTTCGTGATCCCCGCCGTGCGCGTCCCGCAAGGCCGCAAGCCGTGCGAGCGCGTCGAGATCGCGGCACACGCCAAGCCCGCGATAGCCGACAAAGTTTCTCGCCTCATCATAGGTCGGCAGGCCCGAAAGCTCGATCGCGACCTGCTCGCCGCCGAGCGGCCAGCCCAGCGTGATGCCGCTCCAGGTCTCGCGCGTGGCGATCGCGCCCGCGACGCGGCCGTCGGGGTCGAAAGCCTGGGCAAGATCCTGCCAGAGGCCGTGGAGGCTTGATGCGGCTTGCGGGCCGATCAGGCGGGCGAACTCGCCCGCGGCGAGCGAAAACATGCCATCCGGGTCCAGATGCCAGCCAAAGCGAAGCGGATGCCGGCGCAGCGGCGCCGTGGCGTCCTGTGCAGTATCCGGGCTGACCTCGGAAAGCGCCGCTGGCGCGGATGTCTCTGGAGCGGACTGCTCGGGCGGGGTCACCAAAACCTCTTCGATTGCAGGCACTGAAAAGGAGGGCTGCATTTGCGCTGCGGCAGCTACCGTAGCCGCGGCCTCCGCGTCCGGCATCGCGCCCGACGCGAAGAAGGCAACAAGGCCGATATCGGCGCCGGCACCGACCCGCTGCAAGATCAGGTGGGCTGATCCGAGCGACGCCTCGGCGCGTCCCGAGGCGAGGGCGTCCTTGCGCGCCGCTTCGAGGCCGGCCGCGCGGAGGTCGCGAAACCCGAACAGCTTCCGCGCCGCGTCGCTGGCGCTCACCAGGATGCCGTCGCGCCCAAAAGCGGCAAGCGGCCCGTTGATGCCTTCGACCAGCCGCTGCAATCGCTCCGGCAGCGGCATGGTCCGGCCGCCGCCGTCGAGCGGCGCGACCAGAATGCCGTGACTGCCGTCTGAAAACGCGAGCCGCGCGCAGCGGCAGGTCACCCGCGCGCCCAGCGAAGCGCCAAAGCCGCGCAGCCGTTCCAGGCGGACCACGCCGCTTTCCGGCAGCGAGCGCGCCAATTGCGCGATCTGGCGCCTGCGCGCATCGGCCGACTCGAATGTGCGCAGCGCAAGGGCAGCGCTGCTCGCCGCGCCAAAAGCCCGCACACCAACCGGATTGGCCCAGAGCACGCGACTGCCGTCAGGCACGAACAGCCACGCCGGCCACGCGCTGGCGGCATGCAGGGCCAGACGCGGATCGGAGACGCTGCGCAACTGGTGGTCCTGATGGCTCATCGTATGGCTTGAACAAATCCTTCGTGACGCCGGGACCAGCCTTGCGCTCTGCCCCCAGCTCGGGCTTTGACATGGCCGTCAGAATCGG
>NZ_JAFATE010000465.1 GCF_019244115.1 Bradyrhizobium sp. | reverse complement strand
TAGATGTCCTGAAGACCGTGGATCAGCAGGTCTTCCATCGACTTTATGTCCTTGGTGAAAAGTCCCATTTGAAGTCCTCCTAGAAAATGGCACTAGGGGAACTCCGGGAGAGGGAACTCGTTCCTGGCCTTGGGCCAACGAAGGAGGCGAAGAGATCGCGAAGGAAACCGAGGCTATCCGAACCGGATCGCTGAGAAATAACCTACCTGGTGTTCTCCGACTACATGCGGCCGGCGCTACGGATTGCGGCGCTGATGAATTGCCGGTCATCATTGTCCACAGCCACGATTCCATCGGCATCGGCAAGAATGGGCCGACCGACCAGCCCGTCGAATTTCTGGGCTTGCTGCGCTCGAAGTGACGGTCGCGCATGCGACCATCAATCGGCTTCAGGTGACAACTTGGCCGGGCACAACATCGGAATCGCCGTCACGGGATGATCCAAGCTGCGCTACTCAAGACCGGCCAGAGCCCGGCGAATGCTCGCGAATACATCCTCGATCTGCGCCCTCGGTGATAATGAGCGGCGGCGATAGCACTAGCGTGTCGCCGCTGGCGCGGATCAGAATTCCATCCTCGAAGCAGCGCTGAGCGCATTCGCTCGCTCGCGCGCCGGGGGATCCCTCGCCCGGCGCAAGATCAATCGCGGCGAGCAGGCCCATGTTCCGGATGTCGACCACATGTGCGCGCTCTTCAGGTCATGAGCGGCATTTTCCCAGAACGGAGCAATGCGCGCCGCCCGTCCGAACAGGTCCTGTTCTTGATAGACGTCGAGCCCAGCCAGCGCCGCCGCGCAGGCGAGGTGATGCGCAGAATAGGTATAGCGGTGCAATAGTTCGATGGCGCTTTCGGGCCCTCCCATGAGTGCATCATAGACCTTGTCGCTGACGATCACCCCGCCCATCGGGACCGCGCCATTGGTCAGGCCTTTGGCGCAGGTGGGACCGAACTCCGGAAACGCGGGCATGGGCTGAGCGTTTCTATGCCAGAGCCAAGATGATGCCGACAGGCTTCCACGCGGCGTCTACTCCTCCGTTTCACATTACCCCAAAGGCCGTGAAGGCCGCCGGAACCGCCGAGGCAGGCACGGTGATGAAGCAAATGGAGAAAGAACGGGTCCATGACTTGTTTGCAGGCGATGGCTACATTCGAGCTGATCGCAAGATGATCCACGACATGTACCCGCTCCAGGTGAAAAAGCCGGGCGACGCGAAAGGTGAGTGGGACCTCTACAACCTGCTGCAGACGCTTCCTGGCGCGACGGTAAGCCGCCCGCTCGCCGAGAGCTCCTGTCCGCTGATGAAAAAGTAGCTGGGGGTGAGGTCCATGCCCCGCAGCCTGAGCATGATGCGCGAGGATGTTGTTGCGGTCGGGCATCTGATCCGTCCGCTCGGAATGCATCCGAACATTCTGCCCCTCGACGGCGGGTGGCCGATGCGGCCGACGAAGCTGAACTCGGCGAGATCTACGAGACGGAACGGCGCCTGCTCTATGTCGCCTGCACGCGGGCTGCTGCTGACCGGCAAAATGCCAACATCCGAATATCTCGCAGATTTCGCCCCAACCTGCTGACAACCCAGGGCAGCCGACTCTCGCCGCGGCCGTCCGCGCAGCCGCCAACGGGATGACATTTCACGGCAAAACGTGCTACGCAGACACCCTGAAGTATCTCGCGAGGCGTTGGCCTTAAGATGCCGAGTTCAGCCAAGCGTCGGGCGATTCCCTAACGCTCACGCGAGGATCAATTCACGACAAGCCGGCTCGACCACCTCCTGAAAATTCTGGCGCCATGTTGGATCAGACCAAAGCGACAGTCGATGATCGGCGCGGTCCGCGGCAGGAGGGCATCATTGGCGCCCTGACCAGGGCAGAACCCGGGTCCGGGATGGATCGACGCTGGACTCCCCGCATCATCGTCCTGAGCGGCCTCGTGCTAGCGATCTTGTGCGATGCCTTCGTGGCGCACATGCTCACCGTGAATTATTGGGAGACCTATCGGACGACGGAGGCCGCCAATGGCGATCTCGCCCGCGCCCTCGAAGAATACATGTTGCGCAACATCCAGGGCGTTGATGTTCTGCTGAGCACAACCATTGATGAGCTCGCGCAGAATCCATCCCTGCTGACCCCCGGCAATCCAGCCCTGATCAATGAATTGAAGCACAGGGTGGCGCCGTACCCTGTCGCAAACGCGATCGTCGTTCTCGATACCGAGGGAAATCTGCTGGGCGACAGCCTGGGCAACGGAGGGCCCGGCCGGGAGAGAAACTTCGCCGACCGGGCTTATTACAAGGTCCAGCGCGATGACCCCGGCCGCGGGCTCTTCATCGACGTGCCGGTGGCCTCCCGCGTTCGCAACAGTCTCGTCATCGCAGTGAGCCGCGCATTTCTGACGCCCGACGGACGTTTTGGCGGCGTCGTCTTCGTGCCGATCGACTACGACAATCTGCGGCAGTTCTTTCTATCACTGAACGTGGGGCAGCGCGGCACAGTGACACTGTACCGCGACGACGGCACGATTTTGCTGCGAACGCCGCACGCGGACGAGCTTGCCGGTCGCAACGTCAAATCGAACCGGTTGTTCACGCGCTATCTCCCGCAAGCGCCGAGCGGAAGCTTTGAAGGCAGCGGAATGACGGACGGAACGTCGCGGAGCATCAGCTATCGGCGGGTCGCCGGCTTGCCGCTGGTGGTAAGCGTGGCACGCGACCCTGTGGAGTATCTGGCCGGCTGGAAGAACAATGCGCTGTACTACAGCCTGGTCGCCGCCGGGCTCAATCTGCTGATCGCCGGATTCGGTCTCGTTCTGGCGCGGCAATGGCGGCTGCGCGCGACATCGGAACAGGCGCTGCGGGACAATCTCGAGCAGCATCAGCTGGTCACCGAAAACATACCCGCTTTGATCGTCCATGTCGGTGCCGATGGCCGCATCCGCTACGCCAACCGTGTCGCACGCGAATGGTATGCCGAGCCGTCCGCCGACGCCATCCGCAGCCGCAAGATCGACGATTTCATCGACCCCTTGCGGGTCGGCGAGGCGCGGCTGAAGATCGAGGCGGCGCTGGCCGGACGAACCACCGGCGGCGAGGAGAAGGCGGCGTTTCCCGACGGCCTTGAACGCTGGTGCGAGACCATCCGGGTGCCCGATTGCGGCCAGGACGGCACGGTGCGCGGCTATTTCGTGCTGTCGGTCGACATCACCGAGCGCAAGCGCATCGAGGACGAACTGCGCCAGGCACAAAAGATGGAAGCCATCGGGCAGCTGGCCGGAGGGATCGCGCACGACTCCAACAACATGCTTGCGGCGACGCTCGGCAATCTGGATCTGCTGCTCGATGCATTGCCGCCCGCCGAGGTCTCCAGCCGCGGCCTGGCCGAACGGGCGATTGAGGCGGCGGAGCGGGTCGCCGATCTCAACCGCCGCCTGCTCGCTTTCGCCCGCAAGCAGACGCTGCGGCCGCAGATCACCGACGTGAACCAGCTGGTCAGCGGGATGACGACCATCCTGCAGCGGACGCTCGGCGAAACCGTCGAGATCGAAGTTGCGCAGGACCCGATGCTTTGGCACTGCCTGATCGATCCGACGCAATTGCAGAACGCGCTGCTCAACCTCGCCATCAACGCGCGGGATGCGATGGCAGGCAGCGGGCGGTTGACGATTGCGACCGCGAATGCCGTGCTCGACCAGCCACTCGATGACGGCGACGAGCGCATCGCGCCCGGTGAATACGTGACGATCGCGGTGTCGGACATGGGCGCCGGCATGCCGCCCGAAATCGCGCGCCGCGCGTTCGAACCGTTCTTCACCACCAAGGAGTTCGGCAAGGGCTCAGGGCTCGGCCTCAGCATGGTCTATGGCTTTGCCAGGCAATCGGGAGGTACGGTGGTGATATCGAGCCGAGTGGCGCAAGGGACCCGCGTCACGCTGTATCTGCCGAGCGCGGGACCAGCGGCAACCGACCGGCCGCGCGGCGGTGCGGCGCGAGCGTTGCGGCGAGACACCGGCGAACGGATTCTCGTGGTGGAGGACAATCCGCTGGTGGGCGCCATCGCATCCACCATGCTGTCCTCGATGGGTTACAGCCCGATTGTCGTCATCAATGCGTCCTCGGCGATCGCCGAATTGGAGCGGCCGGATCCGATCGCGCTGCTGCTGACCGATATTGTCCTGCCCGGCGGCGTGACCGGCGTCGACCTGGCGCGTCAGGCGCGCCGCAGATGGCCCGACCTGCCCATTCTCTTCATGTCCGGCTTCGCAGATCCGTCGCTGGTGCCCGACGAATTCCGCGCCAACACGAAGCTTCTCATGAAGCCGTTCCGCGTCGGGCAATTGTCCGAAGCGATCGTGTTCGCTCTGGCCGGCACGAAAGTGGGTTGAGTTCGGGGCAACAGTGCTTCACCATTTTGGCGCATCGAGAATGCTCGAGACGCTACGGTGTTGCCTGCGCAGACGCCCACCATTCGCGAAAATCTCATCTCGACCTCGTCGGCGGCCTCGGCATGGCGCCGGGCGCCAATATCGGCGAGAAGGCCGCGGTGTTCGAGGAAGTGCATGGGTCGGCTCCTGATATCGCCGGCAAAGGCGTCGCCAATCCGCTGGCGCTGCTGCTGGCGGCGGGGCTGATGCTGAGGCATATCGACAGGGATGATCTTGCAAAGCGGCTGCACAGGCCGATCGAGCAGACCTTGCCGGTCGACAATTTGCGGACCGTCGATCTCGGTGGCAAGCTCTCGACCGCGGATTTCGCGGGCGCGGTCATCAAACCGCTCGCGGCGTGATTGCGCGCACAAGGCACGGAGTGGAAACATGGTGAAGGGCTCTGACCTGATGGTCGCGGCATTGGAGAACGAAGGCGTCGACCGGATCTTTGGCGTGCCGGGCGAGGAAAATCTCGACGTCGTCGAGTCGCTCCGCAAGTCGAAGATCGAGCTGGTGCTGACCCGCCACGAACAGGCGGCGGCGTTCATGGCGGCGA
>NZ_JAFATE010000251.1 GCF_019244115.1 Bradyrhizobium sp. | reverse complement strand
CACTCGCGCTCGCTCTGGATCGAGATCAGGATCTCCCTGCCGTCCTTGGAGCGGAACACGCCATAGGGCGCGATCGAAGGGTGCGCCAGCCCCATCCGCGTGGGCGGCTGGCCCGCTTCCGCATTGAGCAGAGGTACGGTGAGCCATTCCGCCATCACGTCGAACATCGAGATGCGGATGTCCGCGCCCTTGGCGGTGCGTGAGCGGCCGATCAGTGCTTCCAAAATTGCGGCATGCGCGGTCGCGCCGGTCGCGACATCGACGATCGACATGCCGACGCGGGAAGCGCCCTCCGGGCCGCCGGTGATCGACGCCAGTCCGCTCTCGGCCTGAATCAAGAGGTCATAGGCCTTGCGGTGGGCGTAGGGGCCATCGTCGCCATAGCCCGTGATGGTGCAACAGATCAGCCCGGGATGATCCTTGCGCAAGCGTTCGAGCGAGAAGCCGAGCTTGTCCATCGATCCCGGTTTCAGGTTCTGCAGCAGCACGTCGGCGCCCGCGATCAGCTTCTCCAGTTCGTCGCGGCCTTCCTTGGTGGCGAGGTCGATCACGACAGAGTCCTTGCCGCGGTTGAGCCAGACAAAATAGCTGCTCTGGCCCTTGGCGGCCGCATCATAGCCGCGGGCAAAATCGCCTTCGGGCCGCTCGACCTTGATGACATGGGCGCCGGCGTCCGCCAGGCGCGACGAACAGAACGGCGCGGCGACCGCCTGTTCGACCGCGACGACGGTGATTCCTTCGAGCGGCAGCATCAACGTTCTCCGTCATTGCGAGCGAAGCGAAGCAATCCAGGACTCTCACCGCCGAGACAGTCTGGATTGCTTCGGCGCAAGCGCGCCTCGCAATGACGGTGAGGTTGCGAACCGGTCGCCGAACAAGGACATGCGCGAGACAAGACAGTTGAAAGCATCGACGCGTCTTGATCCTAGTAGGAGCGGGGCATGCCGAGCACGTGTTCGGCGATGTAGGAGAGCACCAGATTGGTCGAGATCGGCGCCACCTGGTAGAGCCTTGTCTCGCGGAATTTTCGTTCGACGTCATACTCCTCGGCAAAGCCGAAGCCGCCATGGGTCTGGATGCAGGCATTGGCCGCCTCCCAGGACGCATCCGCCGCCAGCATTTTCGCCATATTGGCCTCGGCGCCGCAATCCAGCCCTGCCTCATATTTGCGGGTCGCTTCCTTCACCATCAGCTCGGCGGCGCGCATGGCCACGTAGGCCTTTGCGATCGGAAACTGGACGCCCTGATTCTGGCCGATCGGGCGGCCGAACACCGCGCGTTCTTTTGAATAGTCGGTCGCCTTGGCGATGAACCATTTGGCGTCGCCGATGCATTCGGCCGCGATCAGGATGCGCTCGGCATTCATGCCCGAGAGGATGTAGCGAAAACCCTTGCCCTCCTCGCCGATCAGGTTTTCCGCCGGGACCTTCATTTCGGTGAAGAACACCTCCGTCGTGGAGTGGTTCATCATGGTGCGGATCGGGCGGATGTCGAGGCCGGCGTTCTTCGCCTCGCGCATGTCGACGATGAACACGGAGAGACCATCGGTGCGCTTCGCGACCTGGTCCTTCGGCGTGGTACGTGCCAGCAGGATCATCAGGTCGGAATGCTCGGCGCGGCTGGTCCAGATCTTTTGGCCGTTGACAACATAGCTGTCGTTGCCCTCACGCCGCGCAAAGGTCTTCAGCGACGTCGTGTCGGTGCCCGAGGTCGGCTCGGTGACCCCAAAGGCCTGCAGACGCAGTTCGCCGCTCGCAATTTTTGGCAGCCACTTTTGCTTCTGCTCCACGCTGCCGTGCCGCAGCAGCGTGCCCATCGTGTACATCTGGGCATGGCAGCCGCCGCCATTGCAGCCGGCGCGCTGGATCTCCTCCAGGATCGCGGCGGCCGCCGACAGTTTCAATCCGGCGCCACCATACTCCTCCGGGATCAGCACAGAGAGGTAGCCCGCCCTTGTCAGCGCGTCGACGAACGCCGAAGGGTAGGCCATCTCCCGGTCGAGCCTCCGCCAATATTCGCCGGGATACTGCGCGCAGAGCTTTGCCACGGCGTCGCGGATGTCGGCGTAGTCGTCGTAATGGTCCTGTTGATGTTCTTGTTCTTGGTTCATTGTAGACCGTCAGTGCTGTGATCGCTTGGTTATCCCGGGTTCTGCATCCGGTGGCAATGACCGCTCATGCGACATCGATGTCAGTCAGTCGAAAGTCGTTGCCCTTGCAGAGGAGTGGCGCTTCCATGCTCTTGGCAAGCGCATATGCAAAGCAGTCACCATAGTTCAGCGCGGCGCCGTGCCCCGCCCCCTTGCCGAATTGCAGATGCGCCGCGCGCGCCGCATTTGCCTGATCCGTTGTGACCGGTTCGATCCGAATCCCCGCTGCCGCGATGAAATCGTCAAGCCAACGCTCTGCCCGCTCGGGCGCAATCTCCTTCAATCCGCGCAGGACGATCGACGTTTCCACGAGATTGGCCGCAGACATCACAGGATCAACATCGGCGGCGATGCGGTGCGCAAAATTCTCGGCATCATCCTCCTGGCGAAAGATGGCGACGATCGCCGAACTGTCGATCACGATCACGTTGGCAGTCCGTGCTCGTCGTATCCGAGGATGTCATCGGGCGTACGCCCGGTGTCGGCCAGCGCGGCATACCGGCTTCCGATCTTCATCAACTGTGCCGCAATGCGGTCGGGACGCCGGCGCCGACGTTCGCGCGCCAGGCGCTCGCGCAGCGCCAGAGTCACCGCGGAAGTCAGGCTTTCGCCCGTGAGCTCGGCAAGCTCCGAGGCAAGCCTATGGGCCTCCGCGTTCTTGATATTGAGATGCATGTCCTTCTTCATGGTAGAAATCTATCAAATTTCTACCATAGAGGCAAGGTGCGAGGGGATTGCGTCGCGGGGAGCCCAACCCCGCGCTCACCCGGGGATGCGCACCGGCAGGCTCTCGATGCCGCGCACGAAACTCGAATAGACCCGCTTCGGCTCGCCGACCACCTCGATGCGCTCGAACCGCTTCAGGATCTCTTCCCAGACGATGCGGAGCTGCAGCTCGGCAAGGCGCATGCCGACGCAGCGGTGAATGCCGAAGCCGAAGGAGAGGTGGATGCGCGGCCGCGCGCGGTCGATAATGAACTCGTCCGGATTCTCGATCACCGTCTCGTCGCGGTTGCCGGAGACGTACCACATCACGACGCGGTCGCCCTTCCTGATCTTCTGGCCCTGCAGCTCGGTGTCGACCAGCGCGGTGCGCCGCATGTGGGCGAGCGGCGTCTGCCAGCGGATCACCTCCGGCACCATGGTGTCGATCAGGTCAGGATTGTTGCGCAGCTTGTCATATTGGTCGGGGTTCTCGTTGAGCGCCAGCACCGAGGCGGACATGGTGTTGCGCGTGGTGTCGTTGCCTCCGACGATCAGAAGAATGATGTTGCCCATCAGATTGTCCGGGTCCATGAAGCGCGTCGCCGGATTGTGCGCCATCATCGAGATCAGGTCGTTTCTCGGCTCGGCGTTGACGCGCTCGTTCCAGAGTTTCGAGAAATAGGCGGCGCATTCGTCCATTTCCTGCCGCCGCTGCTCCGGCGAATCCACGATGCCGCCCTTGGGCAGCGCGGT